>NZ_PDBX01000002.1:0-300000 GCF_002564105.1 Collimonas sp. PA-H2 | reverse complement strand
TCCGGGCCAATTCCCCAGTCCGTAGCGGATGGCGATGTCAGCTGTATGACCGTCCAGCGGCGCGATTTCCACCGAAGTGTGAATCCGCAGATCCTGTCTGGGATAGGCAGCGCGAAAGGCGCCCAGCCTGGGCAGCAGCCAGCGTGCGGCAAATGCCGGCGTGGTCGAGATGGTGAGCACTCGCGGCGTAGTGCGGTCCTGGATGCGGCTGATGACAGCGGCGAACGCATCGAAGCCGTCGCGCAATGCGGCATACAGCTCGGCGCCGGCGGCAGTCAGATGCAGTTGCCGCGGCTGGCGCTGGAACAGCGCAATGCCGAGCGCATCTTCCAGGCGCCGGACCTGGTGGCTTACCGCCGTCGGCGTCACCGAGAGTTCCGCTGCCGCGGACTTGAGGCTCACATGCCGCGCTGCCGCTTCGAACGCCCTCAGGGCTGCCAGCGGCGGCAGGTGGCGCCCTTTCGAGTTATCCATAGATGAGTTTTATTTTCAGGTAATCAGTAAAAATTGTCGTTTGTCCCAATGAGTAAGGGGATTTACAGTGGATTCTGAAATTGATGCATGAGATTAATTCCCATTGATGAAGGATAGCTGAAAAATGACCACCTTATTGCATCTGGACGCCAGCGCGCGTAGCGGGCGCTCTGACCAGCAACAGCATGGCTCGCATACGCGCAGGCTGTCGCATCGCTTTGTCGAACACTGGCTGCAGCAGCGTCCCGGCGACCGGATAGTAGTGCGCGATGTCGGCCTGAACCCGCCGTCTCCGGTTAGCGGCGCCTGGATACACGCTGCGTTTACCGCTCCGGCGGCACGCGAGCCGTGGATGGCCGAGGCCCTGGCCGAAAGCGATGGCTTGATCGATGAAATACTGGCCGCGGATATCCTGTTGCTTGGCGTGCCGATGTATAACTTCAACGTGCCGGCGCAATTCAAATCCTGGATCGACAATATCGTCAGGGTAGGGCGCACCTTCGGTTTCGACCGCCAGCGCCAGGGCGAGCCTTACTGGCCGATGCTGAAAGACGCCGGCAAGCTTGCGGTGGTGCTTTCGTCCAGGGGCGACTATGGCTATGCTGCCGGGCAAAGAATGGCGTCCATGAACCATGTCGAGCCGGGCATTCGCAGCGTGCTTGGCTACATAGGCATCGAGCGCCTGCATAGCATCGCGATCGAATACGACGAGTTCGGCGATGCGCGCCTGGATGAATCGATCGCAGCGGCGGAGGCAGAAGTCAGTGCTTTGGTGAACAGTTTGATCGCCGGCTTGCGCTAGCGTCGCCGGTTCAGATCGGGTAATGGGGTTGCTTTGAGGTAAGTATGTCGAGTAGGATTTGCCCTCTACGTCAAGGAATTCAGATGCCATCCACCAAAGCTCGACCCTCTGCCAATCCGCGCTGCTTCGTCCTTGCGCTTGCCTGCTTTTCAACTACGGCTTTTGCCGAGCCGGTGCAGACCGCGGCGCCTGCCTGCCTTACCGGAGCCTATCGTTCGCCGGCAGGCGAGACCGTCACCCTGACCCAGCGTCCGGGCTTTCCGCAGACACTGCTGGCGACCGATTTCAACGGCCGCAGCGGCGTCTTTGAGGCAGCCGAGGAGGGTGTTTTGAACGCAGCGCCGGTTGCCGATAATCCATCCAGGCTGGCTGGGCGTTTGACTTATGCAGGATGCCAGGCCGCTTCGGTCAGCTTGCAGTTTGCCGGCGCTGACGCGCAACAGTGGTCGCGCTTGCCGCTGCGGATTACCCGCATCCGTTTCATGTCCGGCGCGGTGCAGCTGAACGGCGAATTGATCGAGCCTGTGGCTGGCGGCGACAAGCCGCCGCTATTCGTGCTGGTGCATGGCTCCGAATCGACCGCCGCGGTCGATTCCAGCAACCATGCATTCCTGATGGCGAGCCAGGGCATCGCCTCCTTCGTGTTCGACAAGCGCGGCACCGGCGCCTCGGGCGGCGCCTATACCCAGGATTTCGCACTGTTGGCGGACGATGTTGCCGCCGCGGCAAGGGAGGCGCGCAGGCTGAGCGCCGGCCGTGTCGGCCGCATCGGCCTCGCCGGCTTCAGCCAGGGCGGCTGGGTCGCGCCGCTGGCGGCGGTCAAGGCGCAGGTGGATTTCCTGGTGGTCGGGTACGGCGTGATCGGCACGCCGATCGAGCAGGACCAGTGGCAGGTAGATTATCAGCTGCGCCAGCTCGGCTATGGCGACGAGGTGATCGGCAAAGCGCGCACCCTGACTGCCCTGGCCGGCGATGTAGCGGCATCGGATTTCCATCGCGGCATGCCGCAGTTGCTGCGCGCCAGGGACAATTATGCGGGTGAGCCATGGCTGGCGAAAATCGATGGCCAGTACAGCGGCGAACTGCTGCGCGGCGAGGTGGAACGGGCGCGCAGTGAAAGCCCGCAAGTGATCTGGCATTACGATGCGCTGGCGGTGCTGCGGCAGCTCGCCATTCCGCAGCTGTGGGTGTTTGCGCAAGACGATTCGGTGGCTCCGAGCGCGCCGACCATCGCCCGGCTGGAAGCCTTGCGCGGCAGCGGCAAGGATATCGCGATTGCGGTTTTTCCGCAGTCGGACCACGGCATCCGTTCCTTTTCCGTGATGCCTGACGGCAGCCGCAAATACCTGGCTTATGCGGCCGGCTACGATCAGCTCTTGGCCGACTGGATGAGACAGAAACCGTTGTCGCCCGAGGCGCAGGACAGGATGCTGGCGCCGCCGGCCAGGCTGTGAATTTTTGCTTGGCTCAATGCGAGCGGCCGTCGTCGTTGATGACGCTGATCGCGCCAAGGATCAGGCTTTGAATTTATTCTTGAGCGCATCCAGCTTGGAGCTGGAGGGCGCACTGCCGCTGCTGCTGTCTTCGCCGTGCCAGTCTTCCTGGTCATCCTCGGCGAATTCTTCCGCCAGGTTTTTCCAGCCTTTGCTCGCCGCGAAGGCATTGAATTCTTCCGGCGCTTCCAGCACGATCAGCTTGTCGTCCTGCAGGCCGAGATCGCCGTGGCCGAAGTCGGGACCGGTGTAGCCGATCTGGCGCAAGCGAGCCAGGATCTGGCCGATCAGGCGCTGGTCCTCGAACAAGCGTTCCTTGCCGATCGCCACGGCAAAATCGACGTAGACGTCGATAATTCCGTAACCTTCGTCGAAGATGCGGATAGCTTGGATGTCATGCTTGCGGCCTGCAGCGTCGGTGACGCTGAACGGGCCGCTGAGTTTGATGTCGGTTTCACTGTTCATAATCGGCAGGATACACCAAATGCCGGCAGATGAGATGGGCTAGAAGGTCACGGTAGCGACGACGGTATCGGTAAAAGTGGTGGCGATGCCGGACTGTCCAGACGGTACGCGCGCATATACGGTCAGCGGTGTTGCCGTGCCGGAGGCAGTGGCGCTGGCGGGCGCGGTGCCCGCGGTATTGCCCCAGGTCGTGGTGCGGCCGGAATCCGAGAACAGTGCATAGTTGAGATAGGTCGGCGAGCCGCCGCCGCTGGAGAGGCGGCGCAGCGGGACGCTGTCGGTCGAGCCGGTGTTGGCGTTGGCGCCTTGCCCCAGGGTGATCACCGGCGCCGCGCCCGGCGTACAAGTGGTGGTGACGTTGGCGGTGACGTCCTGATTAGCAGTGGCGTTGACCACGACCGGATCGTAGGTGGTGGTAAAGCCGGTGGTGGAGATGATGCAATCGTTGCCGATGGTGACCGTATTGGTCATGGTGGCCGTCGCGGTCCCGGCCCAGGCGCTGCCTGCCGCGATCATGCCTGCGAGGGCGGTAATGATCAAAATGCCATGTTGCATAGACTTTTGCATGACGAATCTCCCGATTGCCACTTCTTGTTATTCAAGTCCGGTTCCCTGTTGATGCTTATATCTATAGCACAAATATTTTCATATGGAAATATTATTTTTGTTGATAATTGTTAGAGGTATGGCTGCTTCAGAAAACAGCTTGCGCGGTAAATTGCGCAAGCTGTCGCATCGGACTTATAAGGTTGGCAATGTCAAAGTCGATTGCTGACCCGGGTTGAATTCAAAGCGCACGCCGAAACGCTCGCCCGGATTCACCGGCGAGGCGTACAGGCTGTCGGCAGTGTCCAGCACCACGCCGATATGATGGCCGGCCGGCACGTCATAGGCGATGGCCGAGAATTCGATAGGGAAATCGACGGTCTGGCCAGGCGTTGCCCAGTGCAGGGTGGTGGCGCCATGGGTAATCAGGATGCCGGTGCCGATGGCGTCGACGTCATACAGATAGGCGACTACTTGCGCCCGTGCCTGCGACGGCGTCACGCGCAGATTCAGCTTTGGAATCCCGCGGATTTTTTGCGTCGCCGCCAAGGCCGGCGCTTCATAGCGCACGCCGGCTGCCAGGCTGACCGTCAGCAGCGAATTGACCACGGGCAGGTTGACGGTTTCGCCCAGGGTCGAGAGGATAGGAATCAGGCCGCTGGTGGCAGTGGTGTCGAAGAAATTCTGGATCAGGTCGGAATCGCTGGTGTTATTGAGCGCTGCGGAGATGGTCCCTTTGTCGCCCTTGCCGCAGAAGCAGCTGAGATCGAAGCGGACCGGGCCGCGTGGGCCGAGGTAGTAGGTCCGGTTGCTCAGCTCCGGCGCCGGCCAGTTGGAAAACGATTCGCGGCGGTCGCTGAACTTGATTTGCATGGTCACCTTGGGTTCGGTGTCGATGCCGTTCTGCTCGCCCTTCAGCCAGCGGTTGAACCAGCGGTGCGCCTGGTCGTATGGATAGTTGGGGGCGCCCAGCAAAGCGCCGGTCAATTCCGCGGAAGCATGGATGCCGGCATTGAGCAATATCTTCTTCGGTCCGGTGAGCGCGGAGAACATCGCCAGCGATGAATTCGGCGTGAACATGTCGTCCTGGAAGTTCTTGCTCAGGAATACCGGCGCATTGCGCTTGTTGATGGCGGCGACGTAGCTCGATGGCGAGCGCGGCTTGGCCCAGGCCGTGATGCCGGCGATGGTCGCCGCGCTGCTGTTCGGATCAAGCAGGGCCAGTATGTTCTGGTTCACCTCGGGCGCCGGGCGGCCGGTGACGCTGCCGGCCAGGCCGAGCACCGTGGCCCAGGTCAGGTTGGGCGAGCCGGCGGTGTACAGCTGATCGGCCAGGGTGGCCCAGCCGGACAGCGCCACGGCGGTCTTGAAGCGCGCGTCCTGCCCGAGCGCGATCAGCGACAGGCCGGCGCCGTAGGAGATGCCGCTGGCGGCGACGTTGTTGATATCGATAGGCGCATTGGCCTGCAGCCAGTCCAGCACCGAGGAGACATCGCGCGCGTCTTCCGGCGCGGCGACGTCGACCTGGCCGCCCGACAAATAGAAGCCGCGTGCGGTATAACTCACCACTACGTAGCCGTCCTGCGCCAGTTTTTGCTGCTGGCCGATATATTCGACACGGCCGGGCGCTGCCCAGCTGGCGATCATGACGATCGCCGGGAATTTCTGGTCGCTGCTGCTGCGTTTCGGCAGGAACAGGTTGGCGGCCAGCTTGGTGCCGTCGAAACTGGTGATGGTCATGGCGGGAATCCAGCAGGTGCCGTCTATCGGCGAGACGATGCCGGGCGACTGCATGGGGCTGGAATAGCTTGCCGCTTCAGCCGCGCTGGCGCTGCGGCACAGTTCGGCGTTGGCGGCTGCCGACGCCAGGCTCAAGCCCAGCGTCAGGGCAATGCCGGGCAAGGATAAGAAAGACGGGATGCGCATGCGACGTTCTCCTGAACATTATCGATTATTTTGTGCCAAAGTAAGCATGGGTTTGGCATGCTCGCTGGCGCGGGAAAGCATGTTGCCGGGATGATGATTGCTGCATTAATTGAAACTGTGGACTGCGGATTGCGAAACAGCGGATGGTAGTGATCGGTCAGTCTCTGGCTGGACGCCTGCAAGTGCGCATGGATTGCCGCCAAACTGACGAACTGATTTATAAGTGAACGATCGTTCTTTTATTCTGGATTTATTAACCCACGCATCGCGTTGCAGCATCAATAAAATTTTTAGATGCTGGCGCCTAACTATCGATGTGCACTATGGACTGGAAAAATTAACAGGGAGGTGTCGTGTTAAAACAGGTCGATGCGGGTGTTCTCAATGTTACCTATGACGATGGCGGCGACGTCGCCGGTCTCCCGGTTTTTCTGCTGCACGGTTTCCCCTACGATATCCATGCCTACGACGAAGTGGCTGCGCTGCTGGCAGCGCAGGGTTGTCGCGTGATTACTCCCTATCTGCGCGGCTATGGAGCGACGCGCTTCTTGTCGGCGGAGACGGCGCGCTCCGGCCAGCAGGCGGCGCTCGCCCACGACCTGCTGGCGCTGATGGATGCGCTGGCGATTCCGCAGGCGCTGCTGGCCGGCTACGACTGGGGCGGCCGCGCCGCCTGCATCGTTGCCGCCTTGTGGCCGCAGCGCGTGCGCGGCCTGGTGTCGGCCGGCGGCTATAACATCCAGGATATTGCCGGCGCCGCCAGGCCGCAGTCGCCGGAAAATGAATTGCGCTACTGGTACCAGTACTATTTCCATGGCGAGCGCGGCCGCGCCGGGTTGGCGCAGAATCGCTACGAATTCTGCAAACTGTTATGGCGGCTGTGGTCGCCCAACTGGCGATTTGATGAAGAGACTTACCGCCGCAGCGCCGCCGCTTTCGACAATCCCGATTTTGTTGAAGTGGTGATTCATTCCTATCGCCACCGTTTCGGGCTGGCGCCAGGCGATCCTGCGGTCGAGAGCACGGAACTGCTGCTGGCCGCGCAGCCGAGGATAGGCGTGCCAGCCATCGCATTGGACGGCGGCGGCGACGGCGTCAGCCTGAGCGGCGGGTCGGAACAGCACGCGCATTTTTTTAGCGGCCCGTATCAGCGCAGGGTGATCCCTGTAGCGGGGCACAATCTGCCTCAGGAGGCGCCTCATGATTTCGCCGCAGCCATATTGGCGCTGCGCTGATTGCTGCAGAAAAGACGACTGAAAGGACTGAATCATGCTGCGTCTGGTATTGCTGTTGCTAGGTGTCGATTATCTGCGCGAGCGTTGGCGCGGGCTGAGGATCATCGGCTGGATCTGGAGCATCGCGGGCGTCGCGATTTTTATCGACGCGCTGGACGATGCGCTGTATTTTCCGATCAGCTTCTTTGCCTATTTCCTGCTAGCGGAAGGCGCGGCTACCTTGGCGGTGGCGTGGACCGGGATGGCGGGACAGCGCATCTTGCGCAACATCAAGGGCGTGGCGTTTATCGCCGCGGCGTTGCTGATCCTGGCCGGCCACCATCACGGCAATTTCATCCTGTCGATGATCTTCGGTACCTTGTTCCTGGCCGACGGTCTGCTGCAATCCATCTCGGCATCGGTGGTGCGTTATCCGCGCTGGCGGCTGGCCTTCGCCAGCGGCATCCTGGAGTGCGCGATTGCGATCTTTTTCTACCAGCCCTATCCGACCCATTACGTCGGCACCGTGCCTTATTGCATCGGGCTCGGGCTGGCTTTCGGCGGCTGGCACATGCTGCTGCTGGCATACCGCGTGCGGCGTCTGCCGGCAGGCGCCACGGTGGCCTCGGTGCTGGAGAGCGCTGCCGCCCGCACGCCTCAGCCCAATGCTGCCGGCACGGCTGCCGTTTTTGAATGGGACGGTCCGCCTGCCGCTGCCGAGAAGGCACTGACGGTGCACGTATGGACGCCGGTCGGCTCATCGAAAATGCCGGCGCAGCGCCTGCCTGTGATCGACCGCTATATTGCCGCGGTGGATTCCGCCGGCGTGATATCGACCGGTCACGCAGCGCTTGAAACGCCCGAAGGCATCTATATCAGCTTGTATCCCGGAGTGGAAATCGACCGCTCGCCGGATGAATTCGGCCGCCTGCTGCGCGCTACTCACGAAAACGATGTGGCCGGCGTGTTCCAGCCCGATTACCGGACCGAGTCGCACGCCTGGTGCGAGTCTACCGTCCAGGTCAGGATCCGCAACTATAGTCCCGAACGGCTGCGTATTTTCTGGGAACACTACCGGCGCGACAATACCTACAATCTAACCTATCGCAATTGTTCGAGTTCGGTGGCGCGCGCGCTGGAAGCGGCGCTGGAGGGAGCGGTATGCCGGGCGCGCGGGAACGACCGCAGCTGGGCGGCTTTCGTGCGGCTGTTCCTGACGCCGGAGCTGTGGGTCGCGGGACAAATCCGCAAGCGTGCAAAAACCATGGCCTGGACTCCCGGCCTGACGCTCGATTATGCGCGCGCGATGAGCATGCTGGCGGATCCGAGGCCGTTTGGCTGGCTGAAGATGGCGCGGCTGGCTATGCGCACCATGTCGCGCTCTCGCCGGCGATGGCGGCAGGAGCGCAGAGAGGGGGCGCAGGCGGCGCGGTCCGGAGATGAAAAGATCATGCCGTAGCCGGCTCCGTAGCCGATTCCGCCTCTATCTTCCCCAGCAGCCACTGCAGGCCGGCCAGATGCTGCTGGTCGTGGCTGCACAGATAATGCACCAGGCTGCGCAGCGTCAGGGAGCCGTAGCCTTCGAATTCTGCCTGGCGATCGAATTGCTCCGGCGCCAGACTGGAGATGAGAGCGACGGTCTTGGCGCGGGCGGCGCGGAACGACCTGAAGACTTCAATCGGATCGGCGCTGGCGTAATTGCGTTCGCCGGCAAGGAGGTCGCTGTCGATGGATGGCAGCAGCGGATTGTGTTCATCGAGGGTGCGCCGGAAACGCAGATGATAGCCGTCGATTTCGATATCGCGCACGTGGCAGATCTGTTCGATGGCGCTGAACGGCTCGCTCGGTACGCCTTCCCAGGAGGCCGGTTTCCAGTGCGTGCAGGCGTTCGGGATGGCGGCATAATGCTGTTCCAGCTGCAGCGGAAAGGCCGCCAGGGTGTTCAGGGTGATCGGGTTCATGGCAGGGCGGTCGGATAGGTTGATTGCAGTCAGGCAATTATATGGCAGACCGCGCAATCCGTTGCGCGGCCTGCCGATTGTCTGCGCCCATCGACCTGCGTGTGTGCGCGCCGGACTGGCCTGTTTTCAGGGCGCTTTCTTTCTATCGCCTAAAAACGTCGACAGCAAGTCCATCGGCAACGGGAACACTACCGTGGTGTTCTTGTCGGCGCCGATCACCGTCAGTGTTTCCAGGTAGCGCAACAGGATGGCCTGCGGCTCCTGCGCCAGCACGTGGGCGGCCTGGTAGAGTTTTTCCGATGCTTGCAGCTCGCCTTCTGCATGGATCACCTTGGCGCGCCGTTCGCGTTCCGCTTCGGCTTGCCTGGCGATGGCGCGTATCATCGATTCGGTGAGGTCGACCTGCTTGATTTCGACGTTGGAAACCTTGATGCCCCAGGAGTCGGTTTGGGCGTCGAGCGCTTGCTGGATGTCCAGGTTGAGCCTTTCCCGTTCCGCCAGCATGTCGTCCAGCTGATGTTTGCCCAGCACTGAACGCAGCATGGTCTGCGACAGCTGGCTGGTGGCGTTGAAGAAATTGGCGACTTCCACGATCGCCTTGCGCGGATCGATCACGCGGAAATAGACCACTGCGTTGACTCTGACGGAGACGTTGTCGCGCGAGATGACATCCTGCGTCGGTACTTCCAGCACCACGGTACGCAGATCGACCCTGACCAGTTGCTGGATCGCCGGAATCAGCAGCACCAGCCCCGGCCCCCTGACGCCGGAAAAACGTCCCAGGGTGAAGACGACGCCGCGTTCATACTCGCGGAAGATGTAAATCGATGCATTCAGCAGAATGATCACGACGAAAAACAGTGCGACCATTCCGAACCAGGCGAAATTCCAGGGCATTTTGTGCCTCCTTCCTTGTCGAAGATGGCCTGGCGCGGGTTGCGGAAGCGGGCGGCAAGCCGGCTTGAGCAGGTATCGTGCAGGTCATTTAACCAGTATAGGCGACCGGACTGTACTTAGACATCCTTCCAGGGGCCGGGTATGCTAAATTGCTGTTTCTTATTGAGAATTTCATAGACCGCGACAAAACCGTAACCTGGTTTTTCGCCGCGCCTGAGGCACGTAGCTAACTGGGGTCGGGGTGTAGTTCTGCGCGCTTTTTGCAGAAACTTCACTCCGACCCCACTTAGCGGGCCACCGAGTGCATGGCTCGCCGTTAGGAAGGCAAAACCATGTAATGCGCTCTGTCTTTCTTCGAATCCGTCATGTGGGGTCAGAGTCAAGTTTCGCGATAAAGCACCGCGAAAGTTGACTCTGACCCCAGATGACTCTTTCTGCGTAGCGCCAAGGTTGTCAAAGGCGACGATTTTGCCACAGGGAGAAACCTGGCCCTCCATTATTGCTGACTCTTTACCTATGACTCATTCGCAAGTGCATCTGAATCACGTCATCGTCCATATAGACGGCCCAACCAGATCGGCTATCGCGCAATCGGCCTTCCTGAAAGATGAATTTGCGGCATTTGAGGCGGCTACCGTCGCCATTGGGGACGGTGGTGGCTGGAGCGGCCTGTATATCGACGGCGAGCAGACCTACGTCGAGATATTCGGTCCGTCGCCGGGCGACACGGCCAGCGGTGCTGCCGGCATCTGCCTCGGCGTGGATCAGGCGGGCGGCTTGGAGGGTGCCTGCGCGGCCCTGCGAGAGTTTGGCCATATGCCCAGCCCCGATCTGGTCAGGCGCCAGTTCGACGGTCAGGAAATTCCATGGTTCCGCTATATGGATCTTGTCGATTCTGGCGCCTCCTTTACGTCCAGCATCATGGAATACGACAAGGATTTCCTGAGGCTTAGCCGGCCCGGGCTGAATGCCGGACAAGACGGCATCAGCCGCAAACAATATAACGCCGCACGCTTCCGGCCGGAGCGCTATCTCAAGGATATCAGCGAAGTGACCTTGGCTCTTGCGCCGCTTGACATCGCATTGTTTGGCCATCAGCTGGCAGTGCTGGGATATGTGGAAACGTCGGCAGGCGGGGCCAGGACTTTTTGCGGGCAAGAGCTCAAATTCCATCTGGTGCAAGGCTACGCCTCGGTTTGCGGCGTGATTGCGCTCAAGCTGAATCTGTTAAAGAAAAAAGAAGGTGAGACAATTTACCGCTTTGGCACCGGATCGATGTTGCACTTCGATGCCGAGTTCAGCGCAACCTGGACTTTCGGGCCGGCCTCTGCATAAGTTTGCACGATCCGTATCTGCTTTTAATCTAAGCCAAATTAACCGCGATCAGGAGAAAACAGTTCATGCACCTATCCCACGCCATTCCCATCATCCGCATATTTTCGGAAGCGAAGGCCAAAGAGTTTTATCTCGATTTTCTTGGTTTCACCCTGGAATGGGAACACCGCTTCGAGGAAAATTTTCCGCTGTATGCCCAGATAAAACGCGGTGACCTGACCATTCATCTGAGCGAGCACCATGGCGATGCGACGCCGGGTTCGACCATGTTTGTGCCGGTGCGGGATATTGATGCCTTGCAGCGCGAGCTGCTGGCCAGGAACTACGCTTATGCAAAACCTGGCATCGAAGATTTGCCCTGGGGACGCAACATGGAAGTCGCGGATCCGTTCGGCAACCGCATCCGTTTCTGCGAGCAGTCAAAGCAGTAAGTCCATCTGCGTCAGGCCGGCCGTTGCCTGAACCAGCCGGCAAGCGAGATACGGTCGCGGGTCGCCGGCAGTACTTCGTGCAGCATGTCGGCGGACAGGAACAGCACCAGCCGGCTGCCCAGCGGGGTAATGTCTGCGCTGGGCTGTCCGGCCGGATGCAGGCGCAGGGCGCCCCCTTGTTCCGGCAGCCAGTCTTGGTTCAGGTAGATGACCACCGAGACGGTGCGGCTGTCGTCGTCGCGGAAGCGGTCCAGATGGGGCTGGTAGGACGCGCCTGGCGCGTAACAGGCGAAGTGGCTTTCGTACTCGTCCAGTCCCAGGAACAGGGTGCGGTTCAGCATCAGGCGCAAGGTTTCCATGATCAGCAGATAGCGGTCGCATGCCGGCGATTGTCCAGCCTTGAGCCAAAGAATCCGGTCGCCGCGGATGTCGCTGCGCACCGCCTGCGCCTCGCCACGGCCAACGGCGGCACGATGCAAGGCGCCGCCAAGCGCCAGCGCGCGGCATTCCGCGGCCAGTTCCAGGGTCAGGTCTGCCGGCAGGAAAATATTTTGCTGCGACCAGCCATGCTCTGTCAGGCTATCGGTCATGTGCAGCCGCAGCGCTTCGCTGAGGCACTCGGAGGATTCTGAAAACATCGCTGCAACTCTTCCTGGAAACGTGCATTCGCTGCGAATCGTCAATATTCCAGAAACGTTGTTTCAACGATGCCGCCGTGTATGCATCAAGTCCGCGGACCTGGGATTCATGGCTGGCAAACCAGTGTAACACTTGCGCCTGACGAATGTCAGGCGGAGGGGAGGGATAGGGTCCAGGAAACCTGGTTCAGGTCTCGCTCCATTGCCGCATCAGGTTGTGGTAGCAGCCGATTAGGCTGCGCCGCGCCTGTTCGTCGGCATTGGTCTGGTTGAGTTTCTGGATAGCGTTATCCATTTCGAGCAGCATGCTGCGCTGGCCGTCGTCGCGCACCAGGCTTTGCACCCAGAAAAAACAGGCGGTACGTATTCCGCGCGTGATCGGCGTGACCTGGTGCAGGCTGGTGGCTGGATACAGCACCATGTCGCCGGCCTGCAGCTTGACGGCATGCGTGCCGTAGGTGTCGTCGATCTGCAGTTCGCCGCCGTCGTAGGACTCCGGATCGGACAGGAACAGCGTGGCGGAGATGTCGGTGCGCAGCTTGCGGCCGCTGTGCGGATCGATGCGCACGCTGCCGTCGACGTGGGCGCCGAAAGTCATGCCTTCGCCGTAGCGGTTGAACATCGGCGGGTAGACGGTATTCGGCAGCGCCGCGCTGATGAAGCGCGGGTGGCGCTCCAATGCCGCCAGGATGATCTGCTGGCATTGCCGCGCCACTTCAGAACGTTCATCGATCTGCTGATTGAACTTGACTGCCGCTCCCTGGTAGCCGGCGGTGACGCGGCCGTCCACCCAGGCTGGACCGGCATGGTCCAGCAACTGGCGTACAGCTTGCAGCTGCTGTGTATCTAGTACCTTGGGAATAGCAATCAGCATGAACGTTTCTCTGGCTTTTCTAATTACATACGATAGTTGAGCGACAGCATGGCGGTACGGCCTGTGCCTGGCACCGAACGGCCGCCGTCGGACTGGATCAAGGCATCGTAATACATCTTGTTGGTCAGGTTGAACAGATTCAGGCGGATATCGTATTTCGGTTGCGTATACGCCACCGTTGCATCCCAGCGCGTATAGCCGCCGGCCTGCACCGTGTTGGTCGGATTGGCGTAGCGCGCCGACATATAGCTGGCGCCGCCGCCGACTTCCCAATGCGGCGCAACCTTGTAGGTGGTCCAGCTGGTCAGCGTGTTCTTCGGCGTGTTGACCGGGATCTTGCCCAGCGTGCCGTCGAGGCTGGAAGACTGGATCACCTTGGCGTCCAGGTAGGTATAGCCGAGCGCGACCTGCCAATCCTTGGTGATGTGACCGGTGGCGCCGGCGCGGGCGCCATTGACTCTTACCGTGCCGTCCAGCACATAGACGCCGGTGCTGACCAGGCTGCGCGCGTTTTCTTTCTTGATCTGGAAGATAGCGGCGTTGAGCGACAGCTTGTCGTTGAGCAGATCCCATTTGCCGCCCAGTTCGTAGGAGCGGTTCTTTTCCGGATCGAGGTTTTGCTGGCCGGTGGTGCCGGTCAGCTGTTCCAGCGACGGGTTGAACGAGGTGCCATAGGACAGGTAGTAAGACTGTGCCGCGCTTGGCTGCCAGATGCTGCCCAGGCGCACGCTGGTGAAGTTGACGGTTTGCTGGGCTGACGGCAGGGCGGTGTTCTTGGCGGCCGCCGGCGCAGTGGCCGAGTTCAGCGAGTTGGTGATGCTGGCGATGTAGCGGTCGAAGCGCAGGCCGCCGACCAGCTTGAACTGATCGGTGAGCGTCACGGTGTCGTTGAGATAGGCGGCGATCGTATTGGCGGAACCACCGGCACGGTTGCCGGCTTGGCTGACGACATTGCTGCCGGCCGTGCTGTAGCTCGGATTGAGCAGCGGCACGCAGTCGTTGTAGCCGGCTACCGTCGAAGGTGCATTCAAGGCCACGCCGTTGCAGCTGCCGTTGCGGTAGTAAGCCTGGTTGTCGTAACCGTCGTGGCCGACTTCGAAGCCCGCCAGCAGTTCATGCTTGATGCTGCCGGTGCTGAGCTTGGCCGACAGTTCGGTCTGGTTGAAAATCGAATAGTCGCGGATGTCGCGGTCATGGCTTTGGCCGCGCACATATAGGCTGCTCAACGGCAGCGAACTGACGGCCGAAGTCGGCAACGGCGTGAAGCCGGCGGCGGACACCGTACCGATGGTGTTCGGTGCGGTCTCTACCGCGCTGGTGCGCACATAGTTGAACTGGGTCTGGTTGCGCAGCACTACGTCGGGCGTGATCTTGTGGCGGATGGTGGTGTTGAGCGACGCCACGTCCTGATTGGTGTGGTCGCTGTTGAGGCCGTAGGCGGTATCGCGGCCGACATTGGCCGGATGGCCGTTGAGCGGCGGCAGGCCGTAGTCGGGCATGTCGTGGTTGTGCTGGATCAGGGCTGACAGGGTGATTTCGGTCGGCGTGCCGATGCCGAACACATAGGAACCGGCCAGGCCGAAATCCTGGACGTCGGTCTGGTCGCGCGTAGTGGCCTTGCCGCTTTGCGCCATGGCCGACAGGCGCAATGCCGAAGTGTCCGACAATGGGCGGTTGTAGTCCGCGGTAGTACGCACCAGGCCGTTGGTGGTGGCCGACGCCGAGACTTCGGTCGAGGCATGCAGGTTGGCCTTCTTGGTCACCTGGTTGATCACGCCGCCGGTGGAGCCGCGCCCGAACAGCATCGAGGACGGCCCCATCAGCACTTCGACTTCATCGATGGCAAAAGTGTCGCGGTAGTACTGGCCGCGGTCGCGGAAGCCATCCAGATAGATGTCGGTGCGTGCCGAAAAGCCGTTCAGGTTGATATTGTTGCCGATCTGGCCGCCTTCCGCGCCGCCCAGCGTGATGCCAGCGACGTTGCGCAGGGCATCGGCCAGCGAACTCGCGCCTTGCGATTGCATCAGCGCCTTGTTGACGACGACGACCGATTGCGGCACGTCATGCAGGTCGGCCGGCAATTTGGTGAGGGAAGTGCCGTTGGCGTTGAAATCGCCGCGGCTGCCTTCCACCACGACTTCCTGCAGTACGGCAGGGCTGGCACTTGTTTTTGGGCTGGGGGCTTGTTGCGCTTGCGAGGACAGAGGGGCGGCGAACACTGCGACCAGGGCAGCGGCAATCGGGTTGAGGCGGTTCATTTTTATAGTCAGCAAAAAGTTTGGCAGGCCGGCTTGTGCGGCGCGCGGAATTTTGGCTGGCTAGTACGGCGGATGATCTCGTTTGGCTGGCTGATGGTGTTGCATGTAAAGCAAGGTAATTTTGTAATCGATTCTTATTTACTGTTAATTTCCGTTGCAATTATAGATGAGAGTTCTGTTGTGTCTATAGCTGGGAATTGTAAAATCGCGCAAAAAAACAACAGCTTGTCAGACTGCTCATTGCTGTCTTTCTGTGGGTCGCCGGCGGCGGGGCCTAGCATTCGTCCAGCAGGAAATTGCGTGAAGGCTGCGGCAATTGTCCGCCGGCGGTGCCGGTTTCATCTTTTAAGTGGATGCCGGAGAGTTGCCGCTGGCGCGCTTGCGTCAGCAGGTAATGCAGCTTGAACGCCGCTTCTTCATACGACAGGCCGGCGGGCCGCACATTGGAAATGCAATTGCGGCTTTCATCGGTCAGGCCGATGCGCGGCGCCCAAGTCAGGTACAGCCCCATGCTGTCGGGCGAACTCAGGCCGGGGCGTTCGCCGATCAGGATCACCACCAGCTTGGCTCCGAATATTTCGCCGACTTCATCGCCCACCGCGACCCGTCCCTGGCGCACGATGGCGATCGGCGCCAGCGCCCAGTTCTCGGGCGCCAGGCGCTTCATCAGCGCCTCCAGGAAAGGCTGGGCATTCTGCTCGATGGCAAGCGCCGACAAGCCGTCGGCAATGACGATGGCGAGATCGTAGTTGGCCGCCGGCTGTTGGTTTTGCCGCAGTTCCTGCAAGATGCTGCGCGAGGCGGCGTCCAGCCGCCGTCCGAGGTCGGGGCGCTGCAGGTAGGTGTCGCGGTTTCCCGCCGCGCTCGATACGGTGACGCAGTGCGTGTTGCCGGCAAAGGACTCGCTCAGGCGGCTGCTCAGCGCCTTGGCGTCCAGTGCCAGGTGCACTGCATCGCGCGCCCGCGCATGCGCTAGCTGGAAATCCAGTTGGGCAGATGTCGGCAAGCTGACGCCGCTGCGTCCGAGCGCAATGCGGGCGGCGGTAAACTGCCGCAATGCTTGCCACGGATTGTTGACGACGGTGGGGTTCGGTTTAGTCATGCAGGCAGCCTCAGGATAGGCGCAGCAGCGCTTGTTTGAATATCGATGGCAAGGCTGTGCCCAGCTTGACCTGTTCGCCTTCACTGAAAATCTGCATGCTCTTCAGCCAGGCCTCGAATTCCGGCGCCGGCTTCGATCCCAGCAGGCGCCGCACATACAAGGCATCGTGGAAGGAGGTAGTCTGGTAGTTGAGCATGATGTCGTCCGAACCCGGAATCCCCATGACAAAGGTGCAGCCGGCGGCGCCGAGCAGGGTCAGCAATACATCCATGTCGTCCTGGTCGGCTTCGGCGTGGTTGGTGTAGCAGACATCGCAGCCCATCGGCAGGCCCAGCAGCTTGGCGCAGAAATGATCTTCCAGTCCGGCGCGGATGATCTGCTTGCCGTCGTACAGATATTCGGGGCCGATAAAGCCGACCACCGAATTCACCAGCAGCGGCTGGAACTTGCGCGCCACCGCATAGGCCCGCGCTTCGCAGGTCTGCTGGTCGATGCCATGATGTGCATTGGCCGATAGCGCGCTGCCCTGGCCGGTTTCGAAATACATGACGTTGTCGCCGACCGTGCCGCGCTGCAGCGACAAGGCCGCTGTACGCGCTTCCGCCAGCAGCGCCAGGTTGATGCCGAAGCTGAGGTTGGCGGCCTCGGTGCCGGCAATCGACTGGAACACCAGGTCCACCGGCGCGCCGCGATTGATAGCTTGTATGGTATTGGTGACGTGGGTCAGCACGCAGGACTGGGTCGGAATCTGGTAGCGCTGGATGATGTCGTCGAGCATGCTGACGATCTTGATCACTTGCGGCAGGTTGTCGGTGGCCGGATTGATGCCTATCACCGCATCGCCGCTGCCGTATAAAAGACCGTCGAGGATGCTGGCGGCGATGCCGCTGGCATCGTCGGTCGGATGGTTAGGCTGCAGGCGGGTCGACAGGCTGTTGGCCAGGCCGATGGTGTTGCGGAAGCGGGTCACCACCCGGCATTTTTTTGCGACCAGGATCAGGTCCTGCACCCGCATGATCTTGGATACGGCGGCCGCCATTTCCGGCGTGACGCCGGGCGCCACGGCGGTCAGCATCTGTTCGTCAACCGCATCGCTCAACAGCCAGTTGCGAAAGTCGCCCACGGTCAAATGGCTGATGCGGGCAAAGGCGGCGGCGTCGTGATCGTCGACGATCAGGCGGCTGATTTCATCCTGTTCATAAGGGATCAGCAAATTGCTGAGGAAGGTGGCCAGCGGCACGGCGGCCAGGGTCATCTGCGCCACCACCCGTTCTTCCGCGCTGGCGGCGGCCAGGCCCGCCAGGTAGTCGCCGGAGCGTGGCGGCGTGGCCTTGGCCATCAGGTCCTTGAGGTCGCGGAAAATATAGCTTTTGGTTCCGACCATATGACTGAAAGGATGCTTGCTGTTGCCCACCGATGCGGTCCTCCATGCAGTTTGTCGGATTGGCTTACGCCACAGCGCTGGGTTCCAGTGTACGACTATTCTTGGTCATCAGGAACACCACATAGCCGCAGGCCAGGAAGGCCGCGAACACGCCGAAGATCAGCAGGTTGTAATAAATCATGGTGGCCATGCAGACGCAGGCGCCAACCAGTGCAAACGCCGGCAGCCACGGATACAACGGCGCGCGGAACGGCCGCGGCATGTCGGGCGCGCTGCGGCGCAGGCGGAACAGGCTGAGCATACTGATGATGTACATGGTGATGGCGCCGAAGACCGACATGGTGACGATATTGGCGGTCAGGGTCTGGCCGCCGAGGGTGATCAGCTCATCGCTGTAGATGGCGGCGATGCCGATCACGCCACCAGCCAGGATCGCCCGGTGCGGGGTGTTGAAGCGCGCATGGATCTTGGCGAAATAGCCCGGCAGGTAGCCATCCCGGGCCAGCGCGAATATCTGCCGTGAATAGCCGAGGATGATGCCGTGGAAGGAGGCGATCAGGCCGAACAGGCCCAGCCACACCAGCATGTGCAGCCAGCTGCTGTGTTCGCCGACGATCAGTTTCATGGCTTGCGGCAGCGGATCGTTGATGTTGGCCAGCTTGGTCCAGTCGCCGGCGCCGCCGGCAAACACCATGACGCCGATCGCCAGCAGCACCAGCGTGATGATGCCGGTGATGTAGGCGATCGGGATGGAGCGCTGGGGATTCTTGGCTTCCTCGGCTGCCATCGCCACCCCTTCGATGGCCAGGAAAAACCAGATCGCGAACGGAATGGCCGCAAACATGCCGGGAATCGAGGCCAGGCTGAAATGGTCCTGGCCGGACCAGCCGCCCTTGACGAAATGCGCAATCGAAAAGCCCGGCGAAACCACGCCCATGAACACCAGCAGCTCGAAAATCGCCAGCAGGGTCACACACAGTTCAAACATGGCGGCGATCTGCACGCCGACGATATTCAGCGTCATGAACACCAGGTAGGCGCCGACTGCAGCGGTTTTGGGATCGAGCGCGGGAAACTGGACATTCAGATAGGCGCCGATCGCCAGTGCAATCGCTGGCGGCGCAAACACGAATTCGATCAGGGTGGCGGCGCCGGCGATATAGCCGCCCAGCGGGCCGAAGGCTTTCTTGCTGTAGGCGAAAGGGCCGCCGGCATGCGGGATCGAGGTAGTCAATTCCGTGAAGCTGAAGATGAAGGCGGTATACATGGCGGCGATAAACAGCGCCGTCACGGTAAACCCAAGGGTGCCGGCCGAGGCCCAGCCATAGCTCCAGCCGAAATACTCGCCCGATATGACCAGGCCGACCGCAATTCCCCACAACTGTATCGTGCCCAGGGTCTGTTTCAGGGCTGGGGCGCCGGTATTTGCATTCATGATTCTTCTCCACGAGATGGTTTCAGCTGCACGAAAATCCAAAGAAAAATCTATTGCCCGATTGCGGCGCGCCGCTGCGCAACTTTGGTTCGCCGGCGAAAGAAAGCGGTGCAATGGCGGCAGCGATGCTTGTGCACGTCCGATCTTGAATGCTGAAAAGCAAAATGCGTGCCGTTGTGGTGCACAATGCGTTGGCGGCTGCTCGCAAAGCAAGTCGTCAAGATGGGCATGAAACTGATTCCAAGAAAACGCTCTATGCGAAAGATTGGTAAATTAGTGGAATATGTGGGAGGGTATGGGCAGACGCCGCAATAGATTGTGCTCCATGCGACCGAATTTCAGCGCATGACGACATGCGACAGATAACCATCTTCAGGAACTATTCATGCAAAACAAGATAATCACGCTAGCCCTGCAGGGCGGCGGTTCACACGGCGCCTTTACCTGGGGCGCGCTGGACCGCCTGCTGGAAGAACCGCGCATCGATATCGAAGGCATCAGCGGCGCCAGCGCCGGCGCCATGAATGCAGTGGTGATGAGCTACGGACTGGCGACCGGCGGCCGCGACGGCGCACGCCAGGCGTTGGCGGATTTCTGGGACAGCGTCAGCACCCGCGACCTGTACAGCTTCATGCGGCCGGATGCCTTAAGCGAAGCGGGCATTGCCTCGCAGGCGACTTCCTCGGCGCTGCTCAAGCATATGTTTTCGGTGACCCGCATGTTCTCGCCTTACCAGCTCAATCCTTTCGACCTGAATCCCTTGCGCGATATCCTCAGCAAGCAGATCGATTTCGACCGGCTGCGGGTAGAGGGCAAGATCAAGCTGTTCATCGCCGCCACCCAGGTCAGCACCGGCCGCCTGCGCATCTTCCGCAATGAGGACCTGACGCAAGACGCCTTGCTGGCCTCGGCTTGCCTGCCGTCGATGCACCATGCGGTCGAGATCGACGGCGAAGCCTACTGGGATGGCGGCCTGACTGCCAACCCGCCGATTTTCCCCTTGTTGCACCTGTGTACCTCGCCGGATGTGCTGGCGGTGCTGCTGCATCCGTTCCGGCGGCCGCTGACGCCGACCAGCACCGAAGAGATCGGCCAGCGCCTGAGCGAAATCAGTTTCAGTTCGACTTTTTTCACCGAGCTGGGCGGGCTGGCGCTGGCCAAGCGGGAATCCGAGGCAGATCCCGAGGCACGCGGAAAAATGCATGACCGCCTGATGGAATTGCAGATCCACGTGATCGATTCCGATGCCCTGATGAGCCAGCTGAGCGTGGCCAGCAAGCTCAACACCAAAGCCTCCTTCATCCATGCCTTGCGCGATGCCGGACGGACGCGCGCGGAGCACTGGCTGCAGGAAGAATTTTCCGGCGGCGAGCTGAAGTCCAACTTTGATCTCGGCCAGTTCCTGGCATAGCATCCATCTAATCACGCAAACTGTACAAGTCCTATGTCGATGAAATTATCCCGTTCAGAATTCATTCCCTTGCGCGGCTTGCGCTATCACGTGCGCCACTGGGGCCGCGCCGGCGCCCCGAAAATCTTCATGATGCACGGCTGGATGGATGTCTCCGCCTCGTTCCAGTTCGTGGTGGATTGCCTGCAGCGCGACTGGCATGTGATCGCCCCGGACTGGCGCGGCTTCGGCCTGACCGAGGGACCGCCGGTGGACAGCTACTGGTTTCCCGATTACCTGGCCGACCTCGACGCCATCCTGCAGCACTATGCGACGGATGAAGCGGTCAACCTGCTCGGCCACAGCATGGGCGGCTATGCCGTCGGCTTGTATGCGGGCACGCGGCCGCAGCGGATCAAGACACTGATCAACCTGGAAGGTTTCGGCGGCACCCGTCTGGCGGCTGACCTGGCGCCAACACGTTACGCCAAATGGCTGGATCAGCTGATCGAATCGGCGTCCCTGCAAAGCTATCCAGACCTGGCGGCGGTGGCGGCTCGCCTGCAGAAAACCAATCCGCGCCTGAGCGACAGCCGGGCGGCCTTCCTGGCGCAGCACTGGGCACGCCAGAACGATCTCGGCCGCTGGGAAATCCTGGCCGATCCGGCGCACAAGATCATCAATCCGGTATTGCCTCGGGTGGAAGAAATGCTGGCCTGCTGGCGCAGCACCACGGCGCCGGTGCTGTGCGTCGAGGCGGCGGAAACCAATATGTGGCAATGGATGGGCGGCCAGGAAACCATGCGCGAGGAAGTCGACCGCCGTATCGCCGTCCTGCCGCGCGCCAGGATGGTGTTCATTGCGGAAGCTGGCCACATGCTGCATCACGACCAGCCGCAGACGCTGGCGCATTTGATCGAAGAATTCCTGCAGGAGCAGGGCGCAGCTTGAGGAAGCGCTGAAACGGGGGAAATGTGCGCTGCAGCATATGCCGGCCAAGAGGCGTACAATCCTGATATGAGGCTGCTGCCAGGCGGCTAGCCAGCTTTTTACCGTACTTCCCCCTGTAGGACTAATGATGTTGAATGTTGATCTCCATTGCCACTCCAATGTTTCCGACGGTACGCTGACGCCGATGGCGGTGGCGGCGCGCGCCAAGGCGAATGGAGTGGACATGTGGGCGCTGACCGATCACGACGAAATCGACGGTATCGCTGAAGCCAGGGCGGCTGCGGCGGCGCTGGACCTGCCGTATGTCGCCGGCGTGGAAATTTCGATTACCTGGGCTAACCACACCATCCATATCGTCGGCTTGCAAATCGACGAAACCAATCCGCAGCTGGTGCAGGGCTTGGCGGCAACCCGTGGCGGCCGTGAACGGCGCGCGCATGAAATGGCGGCGCAACTGGCGACGGTCGGCATTCCCGACGCTTTCGAAGGCGCCTTGAAGCATGTCGGCAATCCCGACCTGATTTCGCGCACCCATTTCGCCCGTTACCTGGTGGAGATCGGCCGTTGCGCCGACACCAGCGAAGTATTCCGCAACTATCTTACCGAAGGCAATCCGGGCTATGTGCCTCACCGTTGGGCCTCGCTGGCGCAATCGGTGCAGTGGATACGCGACGCCGGCGGTATTGCCGTGGTGGCGCATCCGGGGCGCTACAAGCTGAGCGACCTGGCCTTTGACGCTTTCTTCAGCGAATTCAAGCAGCTTGGCGGCGCTGCGATCGAAGTCATGACCGGCAGCCATACGCCGGATCAGTATGACTATTACGCCAAGGTTGCCTCCAGGTACGGTTTCCTGGCTTCGCGCGGTTCCGATTTCCACAGCCCGGCCGAATCGCGGGTCGACCTCGGCGCCTTGCCGCCTTTGCCTGATAGCGTTACCCCGGTCTGGCATAACTGGTAACAAACTTCTGACCGGCCGCAGAGCGGCCTGGTTGCTGCGTCGCAGCATAGTTACTGCCTTTGCATGTCTATGATTCTGTACTACTCTGAAAGAGAGTCCGGCGCGGTGTCTGCGTGGCGGACCGGCGTCGCGGCTATTGTTGCCGTGGCGTAGCTGCTTGTCATCGCTTTCAGGAGGTCATCATGGAACTTCACATGCATTCGCATCACTTGGAGCATCGCCTGCCAGACTGGCCGGCAGCAGCAGTCTCCGGTTTTGCCGCCGGTGCGGTCATGATGGTGCTGGAACTGCTATGGTCGTCGATCTTCCAGGACACCAGCCCTTGGGCTACATCGCATATGATCGCCGCCATCGTGATGGGGCCGGATGCCTTGCAATCAACCACCTTCAACATCGGCGTGGTCGCCGTGGCGCTGGGCACCCATTATGTGCTGGGGATTGTGCTGGCCCTGATCCTGGCCGCCATCATCGCGCCTTTCCACTTTGACTCCAGCGTCGGCATGGTCTTGCTGACCGGCGCTGTGTTCGGCTTGGCTGTCTATCTGTTCAATTTTTATGGCATGGTCCGCTTCTTCTCGTGGTTTGCTGATATGCGCGGCTGGGCGACGCTGGCCGCCCACCTGGTATTCGGTATGTCGGCGGCGATCATCTACTGGAAGCTGGAACGGCCTTTGGGACAATAGCGGCGCGCGTTTAGCTATCCGTTTAACCATCATTTGCCGTGAGTGCCGACGGATCAGGAGTTAAGCCCTGATCCGTTCGCGTACCCATATGCGGATATACGGTAGGCCGGAGCGTGGTTGCGGCTGTCGTTACAAGCATTCAGAGAGTACTTCATTACATTTGCATCACTTCCGCGGAGCGCTCCGCAGGAAAGAGGGTAGCTATGGCCATGGCAGTCGCACTCATCCTGATCGTCGTCGCTTCGGTGCTGTTTCATTTCGTCAGCCCCTGGTGGGCGACCCCGCTGGCATCGAACTGGCGGCAAATGGACGATACGCTGACCATCACCCTGATCATCACCGGCATCTTCTTCGTCGTCATCAATCTGTTCATCGTGTACACCCTGCTGCGTTTTCGCCACCGCGAAGGCCGCCAGGCCGCTTATCGGCCGGAGAACCTCAAGCTGGAACGCTGGCTGATCGTCGGCACCAGCATTGCCATCATGGGCTTGCTGGCGCCGGGGCTGTTCGTGTATGCCGCCTACGTCACCGTGCCGGCGAATGCGCGCGATGTCGAAGTGGTCGGCCAGCAATGGCAATGGCGTTTCCGCTATCCAGGCCCCAGCGGCAAACTGGGGCGCTCCAGCGTGGCGCTGATCAGCGCCGCCAATCCCTTCGGGCTGGATCCGGCCGATCCGGCCGGCCAGGACAATATCCTTATCAATAACAATGAACTACATCTGCAGGTCGACCAGCCGGTGCGGATGCTGCTGCGTTCGATGGATGTGCTGCACGATTTCTATGCGCCGCCGTTCCGCGCCCGCATGAACATGGTGCCCGGCATGATCACTTCATTCTGGTTCACGCCGAACAAGATCGGCCGCTATGAAGTCTTGTGCGCGCAGCTGTGCGGCGTCGGCCACGCCGGCATGCGCGGCTATGTGGTGGTGGAAGACGCCGCCAGCTACCAGAAGTGGCTGAAGGCGCAGCCGACCTTTGCCCAGAGCATGGCGCCGCCGGCCGCGGCAACTGTCGGCGTTGCCGCCGGTGCTGCCGTGGCTGCAGCCGGCGATGTGCTGGCGGGGCAGGGCAAGGCGCTGGCGGAGTCCAAGGCTTGCGTGGCCTGCCATACGGTGGACGGCACGCCGCGCGTCGGCCCGACCTGGAAAGGCTTGTACGGCAAAACCGAAACCATGGAAAACGGCGCCACCGCGCTGGTGGACGAGGCATATCTGAAAGCGTTCATCCGCGATCCGCAGGCGCGCGTGGTGAAAGGCTTCGCGCCGATGATGCCGAAAATCGACATGAGCGATGCCGAGCTGGCGGCGCTGGTGGCTTACATCAAATCGGTAGGCGCGGCGCCGGCAGCCGCACCGAAACAGCAGGCGCAACAATAAACATCATCCGCTAAGCAAGGAAAGCCATGGCCTACACTGACGACAGCGCGCATCAAGACCCGCATGAAGACCATTTGCCGCAAGGTTTCTTCCGCAAATACGTCTGGAGCCAGGATCACAAGGTGATTGCGATCCAGTATGCCAGCGTCGCCATCCTGGCCGGGCTGGTGGGGGTGGGGCTGTCGAACCTGATGCGTCTGCAGTTGGGGTTTCCCGGCAAGTTCGCCTTCATCGATGCGGCGCACTATTACCAGTTCATGACCATGCACGGCATGATCATGGTGATCTATCTCTTGACAGCGCTGTTCCTCGGGGGCTTCGGCAATTACCTGATTCCGCTGATGGTGGGGGCGCGCGACATGGTGTTTCCTTACCTGAACATGCTGAGTTTCTGGGTCTACCTGCTGTCGGTGATCGTGCTGATGGCAAGTTTCTTCGTGCCGGGCGGGCCGACCGGCGCCGGCTGGACGCTCTACCCGCCGCAGGCGATCCTGCCGGGAACGCCGGGCTATGAGTGGGGCATCATCCTGATGCTGGTGTCGCTGCTGATCTTCATCGTCGCCGCCACCATGGGCGGCTTGAACTATGTCACCACGGTGCTGCAGGCGCGCACCGAGGGCATGACCCTGTTGCGCATGCCGCTTACGGTGTGGGGTATTTTCGTCGCCACCATCCTGGCCTTGATGGCGTTTCCGGCGCTGTTCGTGAGCGGCGTCATGATGCTGCTGGATCGCACGCTGGGCACCAGCTTCTTCATGCCGGCGCTGGTGTCGATGGGGCAGATCAGCGGCTACAAAGGCGGCAGTCCCTTGCTGTTCCAGCACCTGTTCTGGTTTTTCGGCCATCCCGAGGTGTATATCGTGGCCTTGCCGGCGTTCGGCATCGTCTCCGACCTGATCAGCGTGCATGCGCGCAAGAGCATCTTCGGCTACCGCACCATGGTGTGGGCGATCATCGCGATAGGCGTGCTCAGCGTGGTGGTGTGGGCGCATCACATGTTCGTCAGCGGCATGAATCCGTATTTCGGCTTTTTCTTCGCCACCACCACACTGATCATCGCGGTTCCCACCGCCCTCAAGGTTTATAACTGGGTGCTGACCCTGTGGAAAGGCGATATCCACCTGTCGGTGCCGATGCTGTTTGCGCTGGCCTTCGTCAGCACCTTCCTGATCGGCGGGCTGACCGGCCTGTTCCTCGGCAATGTCAGCGTCGATATTCCGCTCTCCAATACCTATTTCGTGGTGGCGCATTTTCATATGGTGATGGGAGTGTCGCCGCTGCTGGTGATTTTCGGCGCCATCTATCACTGGTATCCCAAGATCAGCGGCCGCATGCTGCACGACGGCCTCGGGAAGCTGCATTTCTGGGTAACCTTCCTCGGCACGTATGCCATCTTTTTCCCTATGCATTACCTCGGCATCCTCGGCATGCCGCGCCGTTACTATGCTTTCGAAGACTATAAGTTCATTCCGGATTCGGCGCAGACCATGAACGCCTTCATTACCGTAGTCGCCCTGATCGTGGCGACGGCGCAGCTGATCTTCATCTTCAATATGGTGTGGAGCGTTTTTTACGGCAAGCGCGCCAGCGCCAATCCGTGGCGCGCGGCATCGCTGGAATGGCAGACGCCGCAAACGCCTCCTGTGCATGGCAACTGGGGGCCGCATCTGCCGGTGGTGTACCGTGGCGCCTACACTTATAGCGTGCCCGGGGCGCAGGAAGATTTCATCGCCCAGAACGCGCCGCCGGTTCCCGGCGACGCCGAGTCGCGCCTGGCGGTCGATAAGGAGGTGCTGGCATGAGCGACGCTGCGATCTTGAAATCATCGGGCGGCGGTTACGGCAAACCGGCTGCGGACAACCCGCTTGAGCGCCGCTACGCCGCCATCAGCGTCGCCCTGTGGCTGTTCATGGCGGTCGCCAGCGCCTTGTTCCTGCTGTTCATCGCGGCCTACATCATGCGCATGGATGCCGCCGACTGGTCGCCGCTGGCGATGCCTTGGCAGCTCTGGCTGAGCACCTCGATACTGGCGATCGCCAGCGTTGTTTTACAGCTTGCAGTCGCCGCCGCCAACAACCATCAGATGGAACGCGCCCGCAGCCTGCTGTTGCTGGCGGGTGCCTGCAGCATCGCCTTCCTCGCCGCCCAGCTATGGGGATGGCAGGCGCTGCAGGCGATTCACGTGACCGCCAGCGGCAATCCGGCCGGCAGTTTTTTTTACTTGCTGACCGCCATGCACGCCCTGCATGTGACGGGCGGCCTGGTCGGCTGGGGCATGGCTGCCGCCGGCTCCTGGCGCCAGCAGCCGCGCCGGCTGGCCTGGCGTATCCGCCTGTGCGCGCGCTACTGGCACTTCCTGCTGGCGGTCTGGCTGCTGCTGTTTGCCGCGCTGGGCTGGCTGACGCCGGATTTTGTGCGCATGGTGTGCGGTACCCGTTGAAGGGGGATATATGAGCATTGCAACTCCGCCGGCAAGCACGGCAGAAGCATCCGGCCACGGCCGCTGGCGCCAGCTGGTGGCTGACTGGTCGTCTGACCAGCGCGCGTTCCAGGTGTCCTGGGGCAAGGCGATGATGTGGATTTTCCTGCTGTCCGACACCTTCATCTTCAGCTGCTTCCTGACCGGCTACATGACGGTGCGCATTTCCAGCACCATTCCCTGGCCCAATCCGAGCCTGGTGTTCAGCCTGAAGATAGGCGCCGCCGAGGTGCCTCTGCTGCTGATCGCCATCATGACTTTCGTCCTCATCAGCAGTAGCGGCACCATGGCGATGGCAGTCAATTTCGCCTATCGCCGCGAGCGCGTGCGGGCGGCGGTCCTGATGTTTGTCACCGCCGCTTTTGGCGTCTGTTTCGTCAGCATGCAGGTGTTTGAGTGGAGCAAGCTGATTTTGCAGGAAGGCGTGCGGCCCTGGGGCAATCCGATGGGCGCGCCGCAGTTCGGCTCGACTTTTTTCATGATCACCGGCTTCCATGGCTTGCACGTGAGCGCCGGCGTGATTTACCTGATTATAGTCGCCGTGCGCTTGCTGAAAGGCCGTTATGACGGGCCCGGCGGCAAGGGTGGCACGGGCGGCAATTACCAGATCGTTGAAATCGCCGGCTTGTACTGGCACTTCGTCGACCTGGTCTGGGTTTTCATTTTTGCCTTGTTCTATCTCTGGTAGGTGCGCTCATGACTTCCGCCACAGGACAACAACATCCGATCAGCCTCTACCTCAAGATCTGGGGGCTGCTGTTTGTGCTCAGCACGCTGTCTTATCTGGTCGACTACTTCAATTTCCATAGCTATCTGCGCTGGACCCTGATTATCGTCCTGATGCTGATGAAGGCAGGGCTGATCGTCGCCTTTTTCATGCACATGGCGTGGGAGCGGCTGGCGCTGGTGTTCGCCATCCTGGTGCCGCCGCTTTGCCTGCTGGTGCTGGTGGCCCTGATGGCGACCGAGGCCGACTATACGTTCCTGACCAGGCTGCTGTTCTTCCGCTGAGGGCTATAGTTTGATATACCAGCGCCGCAGGTCCATCACGTAGACGATCAGCCACCACAGGGCGACGAAGGCCACTGCAAACGCCAGCGAAGCGAGCTGCGCTCCGGCCAGCGGCGCGATCCATCCTGCGAACAAGTGCTGATAAAGCGGCTCTTGCCAGCCCAGGCCGGGCAGCAGGATCTGCATCAGTTCCGACCCCGCATAAGCGGCAATGGCATTGACGCCGAAGCGGCGCCCCAGCGCCGGCCAGCCGCGCCGGTCGATCAGCCAATGCAACAGCAGCGTTGCCAGCATGGCCCAGCCGGCGCACCAGAGCACGAACGACGGCGTCCACAGATTTTTGTTGAACGGCAGCGCCAGCGACCACAGCGCGCCCAAGGCCAACGCGGCAATGCCGGCGATGAGCAGCGGTTTCAGCTGGTCTGTGCGCAGCCAGCGGCCGGCGCACAGGCCGAGTAGGCAAGTGGCCAGAGACGGCAGCGTCGCAAGCAAGCCTTCCGGATCATGGCCGCGGCCGCTGAGCGGATCGATTTGATATACCAGTTTCCCGAAGATGGCGCTATCGCTGCGGCTGACCAGGTTGACCCAGGGGTCCAGCGAACCGCCCAGCGCCAGCAAGCCCCAGTAACCGAGCAGGATGGCGACGATTGCGCCCCATTGCGTGCGCGGCCGGGTGTGGATCGCAAACAGTGCGGTGGCGGCAAAGCACAGTCCGATCCGCTGTAGCACTCCCGGCGCGCGTAAATGCACGCCAGGCATGATCAGCCAGGCCAGCAGATTGATCGCCAGGCCCAGCGCCACGATCCGCAAGGCCCGCAGCAAGGCCGCCCGCGTCAATGCCGCGCGATCTCCGCCTTGCGCCACGCGCGGTTCGATGCCGAGGGCGGTGGAGAGGCCGACCATGAACAGGAAAAACGGAAACACCAGGTCGGTCGGCGTGCAGCCGTGCCAGGCAGAATGCTCCAGCGGGGCGTAGACGTGGCCCCAGTCGCCCGGGTCGTTCACCAGCAGCATTGCTGCTACGGTGCAGCCGCGCAATGCATCGACCGATGCCAGGCGGCGCGTCATGGATGATCGGCCGCATGCAGGACAGGCGGCGGTGTTGAACTGTGCATAGGGGCTCCAATAATTTCCGTGCGGCAAAGATAGCAGAATTCAGCGCACCTTCAAGCAGCCGCCGCGTGAATAACGATGTGGTTGCATCTGTGTTATTTTATTGGCATTAATTTTTGCAGGTTGATTGATTTGAAGCCGATTTTATTCACCTTTCGTCGTTGCCCATACGCCATCCGCGCCCGCCTCGCTGTCAAGATCAGCGGCGTCGAGGTCGAGATGCATGAGGTCAGCCTGCGGAACAAGCCGCAAGCCATGCTGGACTGTTCACCCAAGGGCACGGTGCCGGTGCTGGCGTTGCCTGGCGGCGCCGTGCTTGAGCAAAGCCTCGACATCATGCGCTGGGCGCTGGCGCAGAACGACCCGGAACAATGGCTGAGCACGGATCCCGAAGTGGTGCGGCAGACGCAGGAACTGATCGTGCAAAACGATGGCGCTTTCAAGGGTCTACTGGACCGCTACAAGTATGCGGAGCGCTTTCCGGAGTATTCCGCCAGCCATTACCGTGAGCAGGGCGAAGCAATCCTGGCGCAGCTGGATACACGGATTGCTGCCAGCGGTTTCCTCAACGGGGACAAGAGAGGCCTGGCCGATATGGCGATTTTCCCGTTCGTACGGCAATTCGTGGCGGTCGACCCGGAGTGGTTTTATGCCAGCCGGTACCAGAGCCTGGCCGGCTGGCTGGACGGCTTGCTTGCATCGCCGCTATTCCAGTCCGTGATGCAAAAGTGATTGCTGCGGCATCGGCTAGCCCTAAGCCGGCAGCAGCAGGAACAGCCGGCAGATTTTGTGGAAGAATGGGAGGGGATAACTGAGTTCGGCGGCATCAGGCGTGAATATTGGCGTGAATATTGGCGTGAATATTGTTTAATTGCTTTGTTTTCTGCTGCAGGCAGTCTGGCATAATTGGCCGCCGCACTCTTGAAATTTGGGTCGGCGACCTTATTTTAAAGACACTTCTTTCCCCATTTTGGAGTTTCCACATGAAACGTATTTTCTTGTTCCTTGCTACCAATATCGCAGTGATGCTTGTCATGAGCGTCGTGCTGTCGCTATTGGGCGTGGACCGTTTCCTGACTCGCGCCGGCCTCAACCTGCCGATGCTGATGGTGTTTTCGCTGGTGGTCGGCTTCACCGGATCGATCTTCTCGCTGCTGATCAGCAAGCAGATGGCGAAATGGTCGACCGGCGCCCGTGTGATTGCCTCGCCGTCTAATTCGACCGAGATGTGGCTGGTGGATACGGTCGGCAAGCTGGCGCAGCGCGCCGGCATCGGCATGCCTGAAGTGGCCGTGTATCAGGGCGACGCCAATGCCTTCGCCACCGGCGCTTTCAAGAATTCGGCGCTGGTCGCGGTATCGACCGGTCTGCTGGAAAGCATGACCAAGGAAGAAGTCGAAGCAGTGCTGGGCCACGAAATCGCCCACATCGCCAATGGCGACATGGTGACCATGACCCTGATTCAGGGCGTGGTGAACACTTTTGTGGTGTTCCTGTCGCGCGTCATCGGTTATGCTGTCGACCGCGCCTTGTCGCGTGGCAATAATGATGGTCCTGGCATCGGCTATATGGCGACTGTGCTGGTATCGCAGATTGTGCTGGGTATAGGCGCGTCGCTGATCGTGGCTTGGTTCTCGCGCCATCGCGAATTCCGCGCCGACGCCGGCTCCGCCAAACTGCTGGGCAGCGCTTTGCCGATGCAGAACGCGCTGGCGCGCCTGGGCGGGATTGAGCCCGCGACCTTGCCGGAATCGATGGCAGCCCTGGGCATCAACGACAAGCCCGGTTTCATGGCGCTGTTTTCCAGCCATCCGCCGATCGAACAACGCATCGCAGCCTTGCGTAATCCGCAAGTCACTGCCCTGTAATTTTTCTTGATTCGACGGCGCTGACCTTCGGGTTAGCGCCGTTTTTCATTTTTTGAGCTGAACAGCCATGAGCCAGTTTTTCCAGATCCACCCGGACAATCCGCAATTGCGCCTGATCAAGCAGGCGGTGCAAATCATCCAGGCCGGCGGCATCGTCGCCTTGCCTACCGATTGCTGCTATGCGCTGGTCTGCCAGCTGGACAACAAGGACGCGGTAGACCGGGTCAGGCGCATCCGCGGCGTCGACGACAAGCACCATCTGACCATGCTGTGCCGCGACCTGAGCGAAATCTCGCTGTACGCCAAGGTCGACAACCGTCAGTTCCGGCTGCTGAAAAGCGCAACGCCGGGCGCTTATACCTTCATTCTCGAAGCCACCAAGGAAGTGCCGCGCCGTCTCAGCCATCCGGCGCGCAAGACTATCGGCCTGCGCGTACCGCAGCACAGTATCGTCAGCGCGGTGCTGGAAGAACTGGGGCAGCCGCTGATCGGCACCACCTTGATTTTGCCGGGAGCGGACCAGGCTTTGACCGATCCGGAAGAAGTGCGCGACCAGCTGGAGAAGCAGATCGAACTGGTGATCGACGGCGGCGCCTGCAGCCTGGAGCCGACCACCGTGATCGACCTCAGCGGCGACGAGCCGGAACTGATACGCCAGGGGCGCGGCGACGCCGGCTTGTTTGGTTTTTGATTCCGGTTGCCAGGGCGCCGCTTGCGGCGTCCATATTGTCTTTTTGTAATTCCCGATTGTCCAAACCATCCCGGGAGCAGATCTTTTACCGTTCCCCGTACCGGATGCCAACGCTGCTCTGATAGAATCCCGCCCATGAATGATCTTATCCAAACCGTCGCAGTGTATGCGCTGCCCGTGTTGTTCGCCATTACGCTGCACGAAGCCGCGCATGCCTACGCCGCCAAGTATTTCGGCGATCCCACCGCTTATATGCTGGGCCGCATGAGCCTCAATCCGATCAAGCACATCGATCCGTTCGGGACCATCCTGATTCCGATAGCGCTGTATTTGTCGACCGGCGGCGCCTTCTTGTTTGGTTACGCCAAGCCGGTGCCGATCAATTTCGGCCAGCTGCGCAAGCCCAGGCGCGATTCGGCCTGGGTGGCGTTGGCCGGGCCCGCGGCGAATCTCTTCATGGCGCTGATGTGGCTCGTGCTGTACCAGGTGCTGGGGCAATTTTTCGGAGCGCAAGAATTTTTTATGCTGATGGCCAGGGCCGGTATTCTAGTCAATCTGGCGTTGTTTGCTTTTAACCTGTTTCCGGTTCCGCCGCTGGATGGCGGGCGCATCCTGACAAGTTTGCTGCCGACCAAGTATGCCTATCAGTTTGCGAAAATCGAACCCTACGGTTTCTTTGTTGTGCTGGCATTCCTTTTCATTAAAATTGGCGATGTGCCGTTGCTGTACTTTTGGGTCGGTCCGGTTCGCTCATTTGCGCTAGACGTGCTGCAATTCATTACCTTGCCGCTTTCCTTTTTATTACGATAACCAAATCAACCATGTATCCTGATCGTGTTGTCTCCGGTATGCGCCCGACCGGCGCCTTGCATCTTGGCCATTATCACGGCGCGCTGAAAAACTGGATAAGGCTGCAATCCGAATTGCCTTGCCTGTTTTTCGTCGCCGACTGGCATGCGCTGACCACGCACTACGACGATCCCAGCGTGATCGAAACCAGTGTCTGGGACATGCTGGTCGACTGGCTGGCGGCCGGCGTCGATCCCTCACAGGCGACCTTGTTCATCCAGTCCAAGGTGCCGGAACACGCCGAATTGCATCTGCTGCTGTCGATGGCTACGCCGCTGGGCTGGCTGGAGCGGGTGCCGACCTACAAGGATCAGCAGGAAAAACTGGCCGACCGCGATTTGGCCACCTACGGCTTCCTCGGCTATCCGCTGCTGCAGGCGGCCGACGTCCTGATCTATCGCGCCAGCCAGGTGCCGGTGGGCGACGACCAGGTGCCGCATATAGAAATGATGCGCGAAATCGCGCGCCGCTTCAATCATCTGTACGGCAAGGAAAAGGGCTTTGAAGAAAAGGCCCAGGAAGCGGTCAAGAAGCTCGGCAGCAAGCGCGCCAAGCTGTACAACGAGCTGCGCACCCAGTTCCAGCAGCAAGGCAGCGAGAACGCGCTGGAGCAGGCCAAGGCGATGCTGGACGATGCCCAGAACCTGTCCATGATAGACCGCGAGCGTCTGTTCGGTTTCCTCGAAGGCAGCCGCAAGCTGATATTGTCGGAGCCGCAGGCGTTGTTGACCGAGTCGTCGCGCCTGCCGGGGCTGGACGGGCAGAAGATGTCCAAGAGCTATGGCAACGCCATCGCCCTGCGCGAGGAAAAGGACGTGGTCAGCAAGAAAGTGCGCACCATGCCGACCGACCCGGCGCGGGTGCGCCGCACCGATCCGGGCAATCCGGACAAATGCCCGGTATGGCAGTTCCACGTCGTGTATTCCGACGACGCTACCCGCGCATGGGCCGCCAAGGGCTGCCGCAGCGCCGGCATTGGCTGCCTTGAATGCAAGCAGCCGGTGATCGACGCCATCATCCGCGAGCAGGAGCCGATGCACGAGCGGGCCCAGCAATATCTGGACGATCCGTCGCTGGTGCGGGCGATCGTGGCGGATGGCTGCGACCACGCACGCAAGCTGGCGCAGGATACGATGCGCGACGTGCGCGAAGCCATGGGCCTGGGCTATAGCTAATTCTCCCATGAGCACTGAGACCAGTCCTGCATCGAATCCTGTCTCGCCCTGGATCGGCCGCTTCGGCCGCCTGATCCCGGCCGGCGCCGTATTGGATCTGGCATGCGGCAGCGGCCGCCACGCCTTGTGGCTGGCCAGCCTGAGCCAGAATCTCAGCGTGCTGGCGGTCGACCGCGATGCGGCCGCGCTGGCCGAGATCGATGCGGTCGGCGTTGCTACCCGCCAGGTTGACCTGGAAAGCGGCGATGCCGAGGCGCTGGCGCAGCTGTTCCGGCCCCATCGGTTTAGCGGCGTGGTGGTTACCAATTACCTGCACCGTCCCTTGTTTCCGCTGATCCTGGACAGCATCGCGGCGCAGGGCGTTTTACTTTACGAAACATTTGCCGCTGGTAATGAGCATTTTGGCAAGCCTTCTAATCCTGATTTCCTGTTGCAGCCGGGCGAATTGCTAGCCTTGCTGGCGGCCGATAGCGCCAGCCGCTGGCATGTGCTGGCCTTTGAGGACGGCTACGTGGAGCAGCCGAAAGCGGCCATGGTGCAGCGGCTGTGCGCCATCAAGCAGCCTGGCGGAGTAGCTTCGGCGCGTCGTGTCGCCTGAAAACATGAATAGTCCAGTTGGTGTGTTGCCGTAAGGTAATTGTATTTACACCTTGTTTTACAAGCGGAAATACCCCACAGCCACTATGATCCGCTACAATCAGTCTTTTATTTTTCCGCATTCACGATCATGATCAAGGGCAGCATTGTTGCAATCGTTACTCCCATGCATACCGACGGCAGTCTCGACTTGCCGGGTTTGCGCAAACTGATTGATTGGCACGTTGCCGAAGGCACCGATGCGATCGTCATCGTCGGCACTTCAGGCGAGTCGCCGACAGTCACGGTTGAAGAGCATTGCGCCCTGATCAAGCTGGCGGTCGATCACGCCGCCAAGCGCATCCCTATCATCGCCGGCAGCGGCGGCAATTCCACCGCGGAAGCGATACAGCTGACCCGCTTCGCCAAGGAAGCCGGCGCCGATGCATCGCTGCAGGTCGTGCCTTACTACAACCGGCCGACGCAAGAGGGCATGTACCAGCATTTCAAGAAGATCGCCGAATCGGTCGATCTGCCTGTTATCCTGTACAACGTTCCTGGCCGCACCGTTGCCGACATGAGCAACGAAACCATTCTGCGCCTGGCGCAGGTGCCGGGAATCATCGGCGTCAAGGATGCTACCGGCAACATCGGCCGCGGTTCCGACCTGATTCGCCTGGCGCCGCCTGAATTTGCCGTATATTCCGGCGACGACGCCACTGCGATGGCGCTGATGTTCTGCGGCGGCAAGGGCAATATTTCCGTGACCGCCAACGTCGCGCCGCGCGACATGCACCTGCTGTGCGTGGCGGCAATGAACGGAAACGTGGCGGAAGCTGTCAAATTGAACAACAAGCTTTTGCCTCTGCATAACAAGTTGTTTGTGGAGCCGAATCCCTTGCCCGTGAAATGGGCGCTCACCGAGATGGGCATGATGGCGGACGGCATCCGTTTGCCGCTGGTGCCGCTGGCCGCTGAATATCATGAAACCGTCCGCGCGGCGTTGCGTGAAGCGGGTGTATTACAATAAGCTGCGCTGACAGGCGTTTTCTCTAGTGTAGAGTTTCATGATCTGCGAAACACTACACTAAAATTTCCTTCGTCTTTTTGATCCTGTATCCACATGACTATTCGCAAGAACATTCCATCGACTCAATTCAGTCTCCCACAACGTGGCATTGTTATCGCTTTGGCGCTGGCCGGTCTGGCAGGATGCTCTTCGATCAATTCGGTGCTTGAGCCGGATCGTATCGATTACAAAAGCGCAGGCAAGGTAACGGCGCCGAAGCTGGACATCCCGCCCGACCTGACCCAGCTGCAGCGTGAAAATCGTTATGCCATCCCTGAGACGAATGCAGGTACAGCCACTGCCTCCGGCTACAACCTGGAGCAAGGTGCGCGTCCGGCGGCAGCGGCAGCGGCGGTTGCGCCTAATGCGGCGCCTGACATGCACATCGAGCGCGATGGTTCGCAGCGCTGGCTGGTAGTCAGTTCAACGCCTGAAAACCTGTGGCCTAAGGTCAAGGATTTCTGGCAGGATTCAGGCTTCCTGATCAATATCGAAAATCCGGAAACCGGCGTGATGGAAACCGACTGGGCTGAAAACCGCGCCAAGATCCCGCAGGATTTCGTCCGCAACACCCTGGGCAAGGTATTCGATTCGCTGTATTCGACAGGTGAGCGCGACAAGTTCCGCACCCGTCTGGAGCGTGGTCCGAACGGCACTACCGAAATCTACGTCAGCCACCGCGGCGCCGAAGAAGTCTTGTCCGGCGCGCAAAAAGAATCCAGCATCTGGACCGCACGCCCCGCCGATCCGCAGCTGGAAGCAGAATTTCTGTCGCGCCTGATGGGCCGCCTGGGCGCCGATGAAGTGAAGGCCAAGGCCGCTGTGGCCAATACGCCGTCGCTGCAGGCGCGTTCCAAGCTGGTCAAGAATGCTGCCGGCGACTTCGTCCAGATAGATGAAGGCTTCGACCGCGCATGGCGTCGCGTCGGCCTGGCGCTGGACCGTGTCGGCTTTACCGTGGAAGACCGTGACCGTACGCAAGGCGTGTACTTCGTGCGCTACGTTGACCAGGATGCGGATGCCAAGGACAAGAAATCGGACAAGGGTTTCTTCGCCAAGATATTCAGCAGCTCGGACAGCGACAAGGCAAAGAATGCAGCCAGCTATCGCATTGCCGTCAAGGGTTCGGATGCCGGCAGCCAGGTTACTGTGCTGAACAAGGATGGCAAGCCTGAATTGTCGAAAACTTCCGACAAGATCCTGGCATTGCTGAATGAACAGCTGAAGTAAATCTGTTCATCTGGCATGCCGGCAAAACTGCGGTGCGTTTCTTAAGCTATAGGACCTATCCTTGAAATTCGCAAGTTTGGGTAGTGGTAGTGAAGGCAACGCACTGCTGATATCGGCTACTTCCGCCGGCAGCACGACCAATGTGATGCTCGACTGCGGTTTCGGCATACGCGAAACCGAAAGGCGTCTGGCCCGCCTGGGCCTGGATGGCGCCTCCCTCTCTGCAATTGTCGTCACCCACGAACATCAAGACCACATCGGCGGCGTTTTCAAGTTCGCCCGCCGCCATCGCTTGCCGGTCTGGCTTACCTACGGCACCTTCCAGGCGCTGCGCCAGGATTGCTCCGGCGTGACGGTCGGCTTTTGCCGCGACGGCGAAGCCCTCGCCATCGGCGATCTGCAATTAATCCCCTATACAGTCCCGCATGATGCGCGCGAGCCGGTGCAGTACGTCGCCACCGATGGCAAGCATAAGCTGGGCGTGCTCACCGATGCCGGCAAGCTGACCGATCACCTGGTGCAAGCCTTGGGTGGCAGCGATGCGCTGGTGTTGGAATGCAACCATGATCGCGAGATGCTGCGCAACTCGGCCTATCCGCCTTCGCTCAAGCGTCGCATCGGCGGCGAGTACGGCCATTTGTCGAACCAGGCAGCGTGTGAAATTTTGAAGGCGCTGGACCAGTCGAGATTGCGCAAGGTGGTGGGCGCACATCTGAGTGCCCGCAATAACTTGCCGGAGCTGGCTTACGCGGCATTGTCCGATGCCCGTCACAACGAATTGGTGGAGATCACGATCGCTTGCCAGGAAGAGGGTTTCAGCTGGATCGAGATGTGAGCTGTTGCGGATAAGGGAAGAGAAGGCGAGAGGGGTGGCCTGGCGTTAAAACGCAGGCAATAAAAAAGCCGACCAGAGGTCGGCTTTTTCTACGCAACCAATGATTACTTGGAAGCAGCAGGTGCGGCAGCAGCTTTGGCAGCGTCAGCAGCAGCGTCAACAGCTGTGTGAGCAGCATCAGCAGCAGCGGAGCCAGCAGCAGCAGCGGCGGAACCAGCAGCAGTTGCAGCGTCAGCAGCAGCGGAACCAGCGGCAGTTGCAGCAGCAGCAGCGTCGGATGCAGCGGAAGCGGCAGCGTCAGCAGCAGCAGGTGCTGGAGCAGCCATTGGTGCTGGAGCCGAAGCGTCAGCAGCAGGAGCTTCGTCTTTTTTGCCGCAAGCAGCCAGAGTCAGAGCCAACAGGGATGCGATCAACAGTGTTTTTTTCATGAATGTTCCTTCAGTAGTAATCAAAATTTTTGCGATGAATAATTACCGGTAATTATCGCTCTACAGGATGTTTTCGCAGTGCTTTGCCGGGACTGCGCATCGCGTTGCAACAAAAACTTTCCAGCTCAGGATTATAGCCGGAATTTGTTAAATATGACATTGACGGTTTGCTATTTGGTAAGAATTTGTATCAACGCAACAGCGCTTTTCAATCTTATGGAAGCCGCTTCAATTTTATGGATGATGCGTGAGCGCTGCCGGCTGTCAGAATTACTGTTAAAAGGTGTAGGGCGATTGCCGTCGAAACAGTGCTATGGCAGGCGTCGTTTACTGTTGGATTGACTTTGGATTTGTTAAATACTGTCAATTGTGAATAATATTTAAGCAAACTGGCAGTAAATATTAATTCGATGTTTGTTTTATTATTAATTACATTTAACGAATTTCTATTTGTTTTATGCACGGTTTTTATGCAGCAGGTGTTTCAGCCTTTAGCAGATATTCAAATATCGTAAGCAAATAATAAAATCGACTTTACTTTTTCGGAGCGAGAGGTGGATGTTCCCGGAAAAAATTCACCATTCCAAAAACATCCCGCCACAATCAGCCGAGCGTAACCCAGCCGTCTTCGTACCAGGTGTGCAACGCTTCCAGCACGTCGGTCGATACTTTTGCGGCTGCTGCGCTGTCCAGACGGCGTTCGTCGGCCAGCAAGGTCAGCGATGCCTTGTCGGCGCGGCCGATGGAAAACGATTCGCCATTGATGAATACGTGCTTGCCGCGATACAGCATCTGGGTCTTGCGCGACAGCGCTACGCCGCGCTTGCCGAGCGCGGCGGTAAAGCGCGCCAGCGTCAGCGGCTTGGCCGGCGAGTCGAAGAATACGCTGGCCTTTGGTTCAGACAGGTACTGGCCAACGAAGATGGCGATGTCGTCATCGGTGAAGCGCACTTTATTCAGCTCATCCGCAATCTGCGTCAGCATGCTGCCGCTGATTTCCGCCGGATGCTTGCTGGCTTCCAGTTGCGGATCGGCATAGCGGCCGGGCAGGTCGATCGAGTCGGCCATGAATTGCAGGAAGGCTTCGCCCAATTCCTGGAACGGCGGTGCGCGGAAGCCGATCGAATAGGTCATGCATTCGCCGACGGCGACGCCGTCGTGCGCATATTGCGGCGGCAGGTAGAGCATGTCGCCGGGCTCGAGCACGAACTCCTCTTCGGGCTTGAAATTCTTGAGGATCTTCAAGGCGCTGCCTTCCACCAGGCTCAGGTCCTGGGTGGCGCCGATTTTCCAGCGCCGCTGGCCATGCGCCTGCAGCAGGAAGACATCGTAGGAATCGAAGTGCGGACCGACGCCGCCGGTGTCGGTGGCGTAGCTGATCATCAGGTCGTCCAGGCGGGCGTCGGGAATGAAGCGGAACTGGCGTAGCAAGGCGTCGGCGTTGTCGTCATGCAGGTTGACGCCTTGCACCAGCAGGGTCCAGTCTTTTTGCTCAGTCGTCGGCAAATCGGTGACCGGGCCGTTGCTGACTTGCCATTGCTGCTTGAAATGTGTGACCAGCCGCGATTCGACGTCGTCGCGCCGGGCCAGTTCAAACAGCGCCTCGGGCGATAGCAGCGGTTTAAAGCCGGGCAAGGCTTGACGGATTAGCAGCGGCTTTTTATGCCAGTAGTCGCGCAGGAATTGTGCGGGCGTCAGTTCGCCCAGGAGTGTGGAATTTTTCATGCGCGTATTATATCGGGTTGCATGCCGTAAAATTAGGCAGGACTAATGATTCCGTGCGCTATCGGCAATTTCCAGCGGCCTGGGCTAACGTTGAGTGAGTAAATTTTGCGTTCTCGGCAAGGCTGAGCCATTCCGGCGGGTATAATCCCAACGCATGTTAAATGAAAGGAATGATCATGAAGATTGCCAAAAATACGGTAGTGACTGTACGCTACAAATTGTCAGATGCCCAAGGCAATCTGATCGAAGAAAGCAGCGAGCCGATGGTGTATTTGCACGGCGGCTATGAAAACACGTTGCCGAAAATCGAAGAAGCACTGGATGGCAAGGAAACCGGCTATCACACCGAGCTGCAGGTCGAGCCGGACGACGCCTTTGGCGAATACGATTCGAACCTGGTCAAGATAGAGCCGCGCAACCGTTTGCCGACACCGCTGGAAGTCGGTATGCAATTTGAAGGCACGCCAGACAATGAAGATGAGGAAGAGCAAGCCCTGATTTTCACGGTGACCGATATTGCCGACGACAAGGTCGTGCTCGACGGTAATCATCCGCTGGCCGGCATCGCCTTGCGTTTCGATCTGAACGTGACGGAAGTCCGCGCTGCGACAGAAGAAGAAATCGCGCATCAGCATGTCCACGGCGCCCACGGTCATCATCACGACGACCAGGACGAAGATGGCGCGGATGATCATTTCCGCAGTCATCCTATCCACTAAATCGCAGGGCGGTTGCTGCCGCCCATGCGATGCCGTTCCCGGAAAATGCCGGGGTCCGTTAGCGGGACCCTAGGCGAACAAGGCTTGTACTTCGAGCCGCATTTCCGGGGCAAGCTGGCCAGCCTCCCTGGCCAGGTTGATTTGCTTGGCAGCCTTTGCCACAGCAACCGTTCTTTGCTCCAATTGATAGCCGCCTTTCCACGTTAGCCATGCGAAGACATCAGCCAGATGCCAGATGGCGACGTTGCCGTCATGAATCGGGGCTGGAAAACTGGCATTGTTAACCATCAGCTTGCGCATATTCTGGCGACTCACGCCCAGCAGTTCCGCCACATCGGTCAGTCCCACGAAATCGGGCGTCGCCTCGATCAGCCTGGCGCCGGGAATGGCGCGCTTGATGTCTGCCAGCGCACTTAGCAGCGCGGCTTCGGCTGTTGCGGATTCGCGGGTGAATTCGAGGGCGATGCGGCGCACCTGGCCGACGCCGACCAGGGCGTCATCGCAACCGGCAGCGCCGAGGCGCTCGACCAGCTGATCATGGTCGCAGTCCGCGGCAGAGAGCTGGTACTTCAGGGTGAAGGTGTATTCCATGATGGTATTACTCCGGTTTTTTTGTTGCTATCTGCTGCCTGTGCGTCGTGCAGTTGTCCACCACGCGCATTAAGGCGCGGGCATGATTGCCCGGATTCCTGGGCGAGCTCCAGACGCAGGTGATGCAGAATTCGCCGCAACGGCATTCCGCATCGTTATAAGGACAGTAGATCTTGCCCCAGGCGTGACTGCCGCCAAGCTTCACTCGCCAGCCGCAGCTTTCCGCATGCTTAAGAGACTTTTCGATTTCCTTTTGCGGATGAGCGGGGCGAGTCATTAACGTCTCCAGTGTAGATGGTTGCATGCTGGGTGTCAAGTGACAACCATGCGTAATGTTTTTAATATACGCATTTGCAACAGCTATCTTCGCAAAGGAGCGTGCTAAAAAATAGATATTTTATTAATTGATGCGAAACTTAGGCGTGTCCTTAGAACGCAGGTTCTCAGGCGGGGGATGGCGTGCTTAGCGGCGCGTCAGCTTTGCCTGGTCGGCGTTCTTGCCAAGATCGAACAGCTTGGGATTGGCCGGGTCGAAATTGACTTTCAGCCAGCTGCCGCTGACTTCCAGGTCGCCCAGGTTGCGTTGCCAGACGATAGCAGTCGAGGCGGGCGCGTCGGCGCCATGCGGGCCGTGGATGATCAGCACCTTGCCGCCGAACTGGCTGGCGTGGACGCTGATGCGCTGGCGGATTTCGGCGAAGCCGTCGCGCTTGACGTTGAAATCGAAGACTCGGTGACGCTGGGTCGCCAGCGGATCGCCATCGCAAAACAAGACGACCGCATCCGATTTTTTTTGCGCCGCATTCAGGAAAATCCGCTGCAGCCATTCGCGGTTGGCGATCTGCCGGTCTTCGAATTCGCTGTTGCGGCCGCCTTCCGCCAGATAGTGGTTGTTGCTGGCCGGCAGATTGATGGTGGCGAATACCACGTTGCCGATCTCCCATCTGGCGTTTTCCACATAGCTGTGGAATTTTGGCGAGGTCGATTGCCTGATCAGGGGGATCTTGCTGTCGCCGAAAGAGAATTCGTCGGAGAAGAACAGGTCGCGCACCCGGTTCAGGCGTTCGATCGCGGCCGAGCGGTCGGCCGCGGTGCGGCAGGTTACCCAGTCGCTTGCCGAGAGCGACACGATCAAGCCGTTTTTGGCGCTGCTTAACAAAGCCTTGCGTTGGCTGTACAACTTGTCCGAGCAAGGCTCGCTGCTGGCTTTGATGCCATTCGCCACCACAAACGCCAGGTTGTCGGCATCGGTTTCGGCGATGGCGTTGCGCAGCGTGGTTTCGTCGGAGTTGCTGCGGAAAGCGTGGGCGATCACGGCAAAGCTGAAGCTGGTGGTGTCGGCCAGAGCCGCGCCGCAATTGACCGTCAGTGCCGCTGTCAGGCTGAGCAGAAGCGCCAGTCTCGACAGCAGGGCCACCGGTGGTTTGCGTAGCAGCGCGGCTTCCATCAGTTTTTTTGCGCCGTCGCCAGATGCTTCAGGCGGTACAACTGCTCTAGTGCTTCGCGCGGCGTCAGGGCGTCGGGGTCGATGCCATCCAGGGTTGCGATCAGCTCGCCACCCAAAGCGTCGCTGCCATTGCTGGTGTCGGCTTCTTCATGCTCATCCATGCTGGCCGCCTGTGCAAACAGGTCGAACTGCGGCGTCGCCTGCATCGATTGCGACTCCAGCAGAGCCAGATGCTTGCGCGCGGCGCGGATTACTGGCGATGGTACGCCAGCCAGTTGCGCCACCTGCAAGCCATAGCTTTGCGATGCCGGACCAGCCTGGACCGCGTGCAGGAAAACGATACTGTCCTTGTGCTCGACCGCCGACAGATGTACGTTGGAGGCCGACGGATGCAGGTCCGGCAGCTGGGTCAGTTCAAAGTAGTGCGTGGCAAACAGGGTGAAGCTGCGGCTGACGTCGATCAGGTGGCGGGCGATCGCCCAGGCCAGCGCCAGGCCGTCGAAGGTCGAGGTGCCGCGGCCCACTTCATCCATCAGCACCAGCGAGTTTTCAGTGGCGCCGTTTAGGATGGCCGCCGATTCGGTCATCTCCACCATGAAAGTTGAGCGGCCGCCGGCCAGGTCGTCGGCGGCGCCGATACGGGTGAAGATACGGTCGATAGGTCCCAGCACTGCACTGTCGGCCGGCACATAGCTGCCAACGTAAGCCAGCAGTGTGATCAACGCCACCTGGCGCATGAAGGTCGATTTACCGCCCATGTTGGGGCCGGTGATCAGCAGCAGCTTGCGTTCGGTCGACAGCTGGCAGTCGTTGGCGATGAAGCGTTCGATCTGCTTTTCGACCACCGGATGGCGGCCTTGCATGATCTGGATCGCCGGTTCCGCCACTAGTTGCGGCAGGCACCAGTCATGGCGCGCTGCGTGGTCCGCCAGCGCCACCAGGGTATCGAGCTGGGCCAGCGCGTGGGCGATGTTTTGCAGGGTGCCGATATGCGGCGCCAGGTCTTGCAGGATCTGCTCGTACAGCATTTTTTCGCGGACCAGGGCCCGTTCCTGCGCCGACAGCGCCTTGTCTTCAAACGCCTTCAGTTCCGGCGTGATGTAGCGTTCGGCGTTCTTCAGGGTCTGACGGCGGCGGTAGTCGTCCGGCACCTTGTCGGTCTGGCCGTGCGTGACTTCGATGTAGAAGCCATGCACCTTGTTGTATTCGACCCGCAGGTTGGCGATGCCGGTGCGGGCCCGTTCGCGCGTTTCCAGGTCGACCAGGAACTGGCCGGCGTTTTCCGACAGTCCGCGCAGCTCGTCCAGTTCGGCGTCGAAGCCGGCGGCGATGACGCCGCCGTCGCGCACCATGGTCGACGGTTCCGCGGCAATCGCGCTTTGCAGCAGCTGCAGGCAGTCGATCGGAGTTGCCAGCGCCGTTTGCAGCTCGCGCAGCAAAGGCGCTTCGCTTTCGCTGCCGCACATGGCAATGTCGGCGCGCAGCGCATCCAGCTGCAGCAAGCCGTCGCGCAGACCGGCCAGGTCGCGCGGCCGGGCCGAGAGCAGGGCGATGCGGGCGGTAATGCGTTCGATATCCGGCACCGCGCTCAGGGTGCTGGAAATGGCGCTGCCGGCATCCGCCGCCATCAAGGCGCCGATCGCGGCGTGGCGGCCGCGCGCCACCGTCTGTTCGCGCTTGGCGTGATGCAGCCAGTGGCGCAGCAGGCGCGAGCCCATCGCGGTGCGGCAGTGGTCCAGCAGCGAGAACAGAGTAGGCGCGCCAGATGCGGCGTCCTGTCCGCGTATGGTTTCCGTCAGTTCCAGGTTGCGGCGGGTGGCGGCGTCCAGGCCGATGAATTCATTTTCGGTTTCAACCGTGAGCGTGCGTACGTGCTGCAAGCCCTTACCCTGAGTCGACTGGGCGTAGCGCAGCAAGGCGCCGGCCGCGCCGATGGCAGCGCTCAAGCCCTCGGCGCCGAAACCGCTCAGGGTGCTGACGGCGAGCTGGTCCAGCAGCGCTTTCTGGCCGTGGGTAATATCGAAGTGCCATTCCGGCACGTTGGTGGCCTTGTCGACCACGCCCTTGGCCAGCATGGCGTCAACCATGTCGGCCACCAGCACTTCAGCCGGCGCGATGCGCTCCAGTTCCTGCTTCAGCAGGGTGTCCAGCGTCGCCGCTTCGCAGGTGAATTCCATCATCTTCAGCACGCCGCTGGCGAGCGACAGCCAGGCCATGCCGACCTTGAGCGTCTTGCGCTGCTGGGTGACGAACAGGGCCAGCAGCGGCTGGTCGGATTTTTCCGGCAGCAGGTTGGAGTCGGTCAGGGTGCCGGGCGTGATCACGCGCAGCACCTTGCGGTCGACCGGGCCCTTGCTGGTGGCCGGGTCGCCGATCTGTTCGCACAGCGCTACCGACTCGCCCAGCTTGATCAGCTTAGCCAGGTACTGGTCGGCCGAATGGAAGGGCACGCCGCACATCTTGATCGGCGCATTGTTGTAGGTGCCGCGCGAGGTCAGCGTGATGCCGAGCAGGCGCGTGGCCTTTTCCGCGTCCTCGAAAAAAAGTTCATAGAAATCTCCCATCCGATAGAACACGAGCGTGTCCGGATAGTCGGCCTTGATGCCGAGATATTGCTGCATGCCGGGTGAGACTTTTTGCGCCGCTACCGTCATTGGGCGGCCCGCTGATAAAAAACTGAGTGCATTAAATAGGTTCTTTCCCAGGCGCCGCTGGCGCCCGACTGCTAGTGTAATATTGCGCCCTTAATGGCACTTAATAAACGGCGTATTTACGCGCCATGCGTCGTTGCAAATCCTCGCGATAGTCCACTATCGCTCCGGTTTGCGCCTAGCCTGGCACGTAAATACACCATTACCATTAAGGGCGAAACACTACACTGGGTATTCGGTTGTAGACGATATTGTAAGCGGAAGCAGACCCAGCCGCCATTTCTTTGCGGTTTAGGCAATCAGCGGACAGGCGCCATGACAGCGCCCGACTGTCAGCGCGGCGGGGCGCTGTCCTGGTAGAACATTTCCCGCATCAGGAACTGCTGCAGTTCGTCGCTATCCTTCACGCGCGCGCTGAGGGTGATCAGGCGTCCCAGGCGTTGCGAGCGCCAGGGGATGTCGGTCTGGGTTTTCTTGCGGATCATGTCGATCATCTTGTTGACAATGGCGGCTTCGATGCTGATTTCGCCGCCGCGCTCGACCGGGATGTATTGCGTCGCGCTGCGGTTGTTGTCTGTGCTCCAGCCGTGGAACACCAGGTTGGCGCGGAACGGCGTCTTGTCGCGCACCTCGAAGATGCCGCCATTCTTCGCCTTGTCTATGCCCATCCAGCCTCTTTGCGCCTGGATGTTGGCCTTGGCGATGTCGTTCGGCGACTGCGGCGCTTCCTCGCTGGGCGAATCTTCGCCTGCCATGGCGCGTTCCTGCGCCTGGGCAGCTTCGCGCTGCTCGCGGCGCGCCTGGATATGCGCGGAAAAATCTTCCTGCACCGATTGCTCGTATTTTGGAGCATCAGGCTGAGGTGTGACCACAGTGCGCGGCGCCTCCGGCGTGATCGGCATGCGCTCCTGCGCGACCTTGGGAGGAGTGCGGCGCGGCTTGGTCGGCGCCGGAGCAGTCTTGGGCTTGGCCGGCGGGGCCGGGGTCTTGACCGCCGGTTTCGGCGTGCTGGTGGGCGCCGGCGCCAGGGTGATGCTGACCGCGCCCATGTTGCCTTGCGCCGGCGATTGCATTTCAACCGGCAGCTGAGTCAGCAGATACCAGATGCCAACGATGTGGAACAGGATGGAAATCAGCACGCCGACGATCTTGGGGATGCGTTGCTGATTGGCGCGCCGTTTGTCTATCCACGACAATTTGCCTGGTTTTACACTCCCTTCCTTCATCGGTTCAGCCTTGTTTGGTCGACTTGCATGCAAGTCTGCTAGCGGCGCCATGCACAGCCGCGTGGTTCATGAGTAAAGTGCCTGTACGTAAATTGCTCATTTTACGGTAACCAGTTCAAAACGCCATGGCCGGCGGACCGGCCGGAAGCCAGGCAGGCGGTCAGCAGATAGCCGCCGGTGGGGGCTTCCCAGTCAAGCATTTCACCGGCGCAAAACACGCCGGGCAAGGCGTTCAGCATCAGTTGCCCGTCCATGCCGTCAAACGCCACGCCGCCGGCGCTGCTGATGGCTTCATCGATAGGACGCGGCGCCAGCAAGGTCAGCGGCAGCGCCTTGATGGCATGCGCCAGCCGCAGCGGATCGATAAAATCGGCGGCCGGCACCAGCTCTCTCAGCAAGCCGGTCTTGACGCCTTTCAGTCCCAGCCGGCTTTGCAGGTGGCTGGACCAGGAGCGGGCGCCGCGCGGCCGCGCTACTTCGTCGATTACTCTTTGCAGCGGCCAGTCCGGCAGCAGGTCGATCCGGATCATCGTGCCTTCGCCGCTGTCGGCGATGCGGTCGCGCAGCCCGGCCGACAGGGCATAGATCAGACTGCCCTCGACGCCATCGGCGGTGACGACAAACTCTCCCTGCTTGCGTGCCGGCGGCTGCTCGCCATCGGCATCGCCGGTCAGGATGGCTACCGACTTCAGGTGCTGGCCGGCAAAGCGGTCGCGGAAATATTCGCTCCAGCCGACGTCGAAGCCGCAATTGGATGGTCGTAACGGCGCCACCGGCACCGCGCGTTGCGTTAGCAGCGGCAGCCATCTGGCGTCGGAGCCGAGCCGCGCCCAGCTGCCGCCGCCGAGCGCCAGCACTACTGCATCGGCCTTGACGGTGAGCTTGCCTTGCGGGGTCTCGAAACTGAGGGCGTCGTGCTGGTCCCAGCCCAGCCAGCGATGGCGCATGTGGAACCGTACGCCGGCCTGGCGCAGGCGCTGCAGCCAGGCGCGCAGCAGCGGCGCGGCTTTCATGTCGGTCGGGAATACGCGGCCGGAGGAGCCGATGAAAGTTTCGATGCCCAGCCTTTGCACCCATGCGCGCAGCGCATCCGGGCCGAACTGGTCGAGCATGGGTGAGATCTGCGCGCGGCGTGCGCCGTAGCGCGAGAGAAAAGCTTCGTAGGGTTCGGAATGCGTCAGGTTCATGCCGCCTTTGCCGGCCAGCAGGAATTTGCGCCCGACCGACGGCATGGCGTCGTAAACATCCACCTGGACGCCGCCGGCGGCCAGCACTTCGGCCGCCATCAGTCCGGCAGGGCCGCCGCCGATAATGACGGCATGCCTGGTAGCGTGAGTTGCTGCTGTTTGTATTTCTGGATTATTCAACGAAGTCATCTATAGCCGGGAAACTGCCGGACGCAAAGCCGGTCCGGCAGGGTTTGCAACTTTACCATATGGAGAGCCTGGTTTAGGCAGGGCGCGAGCGCAGCATGTAGCGCGAAGACGGGTTTTCAGCGCGAGATTCGCGGAAGTCTTTGTCTGCGGAAAGCACGGAAAACACCCAAAAGAGCGTCGACAGCCATCGATCTCCGGCTTTTTTCGCGGATTTCGTGTTTTCCGTGGACATGTTTTTTCAGAAAAATAACAAATCAAGGAAAAAAAAGGAGGCCTGTTTACACTGGCCTCCTTTACAGAGAGTTACATTTTTCTTGCCAGATAAACGCTAGGAAACAATAGCGAATATCGCGCTGAGTTTAACGCTTCAGCTGGCTGATATCGCGCACCGCGCCGCGGTCGGCCGAGGTCGCCATGGCGGCATAGGCTTGCAATGCCTGCGATACATAACGCTGGCGGTTGACCGGCTTCCAGCCATCCTTGCCCTTGGCGTCCATCGCCGCGCGCCGCTGGGCCAGTTCGCTGTCGCTGATTTTCAGGTGCATGCGGCGTTCCGGGATATCGATTTCGATGATGTCGCCTTCTTCCACCAGGCCGATGGCGCCGCCTTCGGCCGCTTCCGGCGAGGCATGGCCGATCACCAGGCCGGACGAGCCGCCGGAGAAGCGGCCGTCAGTGAACAGTGCGCAGGATTTTCCCAGGCCCTTGGATTTGATGTACGAAGTCGGGTACAGCATTTCCTGCATGCCGGGGCCGCCTTTCGGACCTTCGTAGCGGATGATGACGACGTCGCCGGCGTGCACGGTATCGCCGAGAATCGCTTCCACCGCGTCGTCCTGGCTTTCAAAGACGCGCGCGCGGCCGCTGAATTTGAGGATACTTTCGTCGACGCCGGCGGTTTTGACGATGCAGCCGTTTTCCGCCAGGTTGCCGTACAAGACCGCCAGCCCGCCGTCCTGCGAATAGGCATGCGCCTTGTCGCGGATGCAGCCGTTGCTGCGGTCGGTGTCGAGGCTGGTGAAGCGCTTTTCCTGCGAAAACGCAGTCTGGGTCGGCACGCCGCCAGGCGCGGCGCTGAACAGCTTGTGCACGGCGGCGTCCTGGGTTTGCGTGATGTCGTTATTGGCGATCGAGTCACCCAATGTCTTGGCGTGGATGGTCGGCCGGCTGGTGTCCAGCAAGCCGGCGCGCGCCAGTTCACCGAGGATGCTGACGATGCCGCCGGCGCGGTGCACGTCTTCGATATGGTATTTGTCAGTCATCGGCGCCACCTTGCACAGGCAGGGCACGTGACGCGAGATGCGGTCGATGTCGGCCATCTTGAAATCGACTTCGGCTTCCTGCGCCGCCGCCAGCAAGTGCAGCACGGTGTTGGTCGAGCCGCCCATGGCGACGTCCAGCGTCATGGCGTTTTCAAACGAGGCCTTGGTGGCGATGGAGCGCGGCAGCACCGAGTAATCGTCTTGCTCGTAATGGCGTTTGGCCAGCTCCACTATCAGGCGGCCGGCGCGCAGGAACAATTCCTTGCGGTCAGCGTGGGTGGCGAGGATGGTGCCGTTGCCGGGCAGGGCCAGGCCCAGCGCTTCGGTCAGGCAGTTCATCGAGTTGGCGGTAAACATGCCGGAACAAGAGCCGCAGGTCGGGCAGGCCGAGCGCTCGATTTCAGCGATGTCGGCATCGCTGACGGAGGCGTCGCCGGCCTTGATCATGGCGTCCACCAGGTCGATCTTGAAAATCTTCTGGTCGATCACCGCCACGCCCGGCAGTTTTTCCACCACTTTGCCGGCTTCCATCGGGCCGCCGGAAACGAACACCACCGGAATGTTCAGGCGCATGGCGGCCATCAGCATGCCGGGGGTGATCTTGTCGCAATTCGAGATGCAGACCATGGCGTCGGCGCAGTGGGCGTTGACCATGTATTCGACCGAATCGGCGATCAGTTCGCGCGACGGCAGCGAATACAGCATGCCGCCGTGACCCATGGCGATGCCGTCGTCGACCGCAATCGTATTGAATTCCTTGGCGACGCCGCCGGCTGCTTCAATTTCGCGCGCGACCATCTGGCCCAGGTCTTTCAGGTGGACGTGGCCGGGGACGAACTGGGTGAAGGAGTTGACCACCGCAATGATCGGCTTGTCGAAATCGCCGTCTTTCATGCCTGTGGCGCGCCACAGTGCGCGGGCGCCGGCCATGTTGCGGCCATGGGTGGTGGTGCGGGAACGATATTGCGGCATGATCTACATCTCCAGAAAAATGGCTTTAGGGCTGCTGCTAGATTGCCTTGCCCATAAGGCTGTGTCAAATATATGATTTGTGGCTTATTAATATGTTTTACATATATGTTGGGCCGGCAATATGTGTAAGTAATTTGCTATCGTAAGATGTTGTATTGTTTTTATTTTCTTTAAAACAAATAAAACATAGAAAAATATTCTAATAAATTCTATTTTTAAGCAATTTGTTGCGACGATTTTCCACGCCCACAATCCTACAATAGACATAGGTAATCCCGCCGTACAGTTATTTTTGGAGTCCCTATGTCTACCGATCATTCTTCCAGTTCCCCGGCCACGCATGTCGATACCCAGCTGGTCCATTGCGGCCGCGAGCCTGCGCGCTTTGCGGGGATGGTGAACACGCCGGTTTTCCGCGGCTCGACCATCATCGCCAACAACCTGGAAGACTGGGAAGCCAGCCGCCAGATCGACAATCCGATGTCCAACTACGGCCGCTTCGGCACCCCGACCACGCGCTCCTTCGAGCAGGCGATCGTGACGCTGGAAGGCGGCCATAACTGCCTGGTGTTCCCGTCCGGCCTGTCGGCCTGCACCCATAGCATCTTGGCTTTCGTCAAAAGCGGCGACCATATCCTGATCACCGACAGCGTGTATGGCCCGACCCGCACCTTCGCCGACCGCGTGCTGCACCGCATGGGCGTCGAGGTGGAATATTTCGATCCGCTGATCGGCGGCGACATCCGCCAGCTGATGCGGCCGAACACCAGCGTGGTGTTTGTCGAGTCGCCAGGTTCCTGGACTTTCGAAGTACAAGACATCCCGGCTATCGCGGAAGAAGCGCACAAGGTCGGCGCCTACGTCCTGCTCGACAATACCTGGGCTACTCCTTTGTTCTTCAAGCCGTTCGAGCATGGCGTCGATGTCTCGATCCACGCCGCCACCAAGTACATCGTCGGCCATTCCGACGCTTTGCTGGGCGTTGCCAGCGCCAATGAGCGCGCCTGGAACATCCTCAAGAACGGCGCCCACGATTTCGGCCAGACCGCCGGCCCCGACGATATCTACCTGGCCTTGCGCGGCATGCGCAGCATGGCGGTGCGCCTGCGCCAGCACTCGGAGAGCGGCATTCAGCTGGCCGAGTACCTGCAGAGCCAGCCGCTGGTGGAGCGGGTGCTGCATCCGGCCTTGCCGTCCGATCCCGGCCACAAGCTGTGGCAGCGCGATTTCCTCGGCGCCAGCGGTTTGTTTACGATTGCGTTGAAGGAAGTCGGCCGTCCGGCGCTGTCCAAATTCTTCGACGGCTTGCAACTGTTCGGCATCGGCTTGTCCTGGGGCGGCTTTGAAAGCCTGGCTCTGCCGCTGGACAAACCGCCGACCCGGGTGGCTTCGGCGACCACCTATCCGAATCCGCTGGTGCGGATACACGTCGGGCTGGAGAATATCGACGACCTGATCGCCGACATGGGCTTGGCGTTCAAGCGCATGGAACAAGCGCTTTAAAATTAGTCTAGTCCGGCATAGTCAAGCGGCAGCGCCGTGGTGTGCTTGATCTGCTCCATGGCGAAGCTGGCGTTGACGTCGAACAGGGCGTTGGACTGCGTCAGCTTCTGGTACACCGCATCATAGGCGGCGATGTTCGGCACCACTACCCGCAGCAGATAATCGATATTGCCGCTCATGCGGTAGAACTCGACCACTTCCGGAATCAGTTTGACGGTATTGCTGAACTGGGCATACCAGCTGGCGTTATGCTGGCTGGTCTTGATCGAGACGAATACCGTCACGCCGACATTCAGCTTGTCGGCGTCCAGCAGCGCCACGCGGCGCAATATCACGCCGTCTTCTTCCAGCTTCTGGATGCGGCGCCAGCATGGCGTCGACGAAAGATTGACCTTCTCGGCGATTTCCGCCACCGGCGTGCTGGCATCTTCTTGCAGGATGGCGAGAATCTGTTTATCTATTTTATCCATGGTCGGCTTGAGTAAGGAGAGGGGCTGGCCGTTGCCGCTGTTGCTGCTGCGCGCCGGCAGCAACGAGTGTAGCGCCAGTCGCGCTGTCAGTGTGCTTTTCGAGTGTTTTCCCTATGTAGTTGATTGACTTTGGCAGCCGGGTGGCAGATATTAAGGGCGCAAAATCTATAAATACAAGAAGGAGACTTAATTGCGCATATCTTTACCAAAATCATTCCGCCTGAGCCCGATGTCGCGGGCGCTGACCCTGGCAAGCCGTACTGCTGCACTGATCGGCGCCGGCTTCATCATTAGTGCTCCGGCCAGCGCGGCGAATTTTTCCCAGATGGTGTTCTTCGGCGATTCGCTGACCGACAGCGGCTATTTTACCGGCGTCGGCCAGCAGCGCTCGTTCACTACCAATCCCGATCCGGTCTGGGCGCAACTGCTGGCGCATAAATACGGCACCACCGCCAATCCCGCAGCCGTCCTGACGCCGAGCGGGGTGCAGGCTGCCGGCGGCAGCGACTATGCGGTCGGCGGCGCCCGCGTCACCGCGCAGAACGGCTGGCCCGATGCGGCGACAGCGCCTCTGGTGCCGACCGTCACCAGCCAGGTCAATGGCTACCTGGCGGCCAATCCGCGGCTCGACAGCAAGGGTTTGTATGCGGTCTGGGCCGGCGCCAACGATGTTTTCGGCTACACCAGCAGCAGTGCCGGCGCTTTGCTTAATCCGGCGACGCAAGCCGCCACCGCCGCCCAGGTGATCCAGCTGGTGACCGGCGAGGCCACCAACGTGGTGGGGCTGGTGCGGCAGTTGCAGCAGGCCGGCGCCGGCACCGTGATCGTGGTCAACTTGCCGGATGTCGGCAAGACGCCGGAAGGTTCGGCGATTCCGGCGCTGGCCACTTTGTGGACGGCTTCCTCCAGCAGTTTCAACACAGCCCTCAACAACGGCTTGGGCGGACTGGGCGGCAATATCGTGGCGATCAACGCCTTCGGTTTGCTGCGTGAGGTGATCGCCAATCCGGGTCTGTACGGTTTCACCAACGTCACCGCGCCAGCCTGCACCACTTCGTCTTCGGGCAACTGCACGACGTCGACCCTGGTCGCTCCGGGCGCTAATCAAACCTATCTGTTTGCCGACGGCGTCCATCCGACCGGCGCCGGCCATGCCGTTCTGGCGCAATACATTGAATCGGTATTGCAGGCGCCAGGCCAGATCGGCCTGCTGGCGGAAGCGCCGCTGGCCAGCGCCCAGAGCCTCACCCGCGTCATCGATGAGCGCTTGCGGCTGACGCCGCGCGCCGGCCAGGTCGAAGCCTATGCAGCTTACGACAATACCCATCAAAGCCTGGACCACAATGGCAACAACCCAGGCCTGGACGGTTCGGCCAACAGCCTGACGGTAGGCGCCGACTATGCAGTCAATCAGAACGTGACGGTCGGCGGCGCTTTCGGCTTTGCCCATAACCGGGCGAATTTCGGTAATGACACCGGCGGTTTCAAGCTGGACCAGGCCATGCTGTCGGCGTACACCCAGTACCGCGACGGCGCCTGGGCGCTCAACGCCATCGGCATGATCGGTTCGCTGCAGTACAAGGACGTTACCCGCAACATCGTGCTGGGCGCCGCTACCCGCAATGAAAGCGGCAACGCCAACGGCCATCAGTTCCTGTTCCGCATCGGCGGCCAGTATGACTTCGACCTTGGCGCGGCGACGCTCAGCCCGGTCGCCAACCTGACCTGGCAACAAGTCAATGTCGGCGGCTATGCGGAAAACGGCAATGACAGCAGCGCCATGAACTTCAGCTCGCAGCGGCGCAATTCGCTGGTTTCCAGCCTGGGCGCGCAAGTCACCAGCAAACTGACGCTGGGCAGCTACGCGGTACAGCCGTTTGCCAAGCTGGCCTGGGAAAAAGAGTTTGAAGACAGTCAGCGCGATGTCCGCGCCAATCTGGTCGGCATGGCCGGCAGCTTCGGCTTGCCTGCCTACCAGGGGCCAAGCAACAGCGCCAGGCTGGAACTCGGCGCCAGCATTGCACTGGCGACGGATTTCACTGCCTACGCCAGCTATAACGGTCAGTTTGCAGGCGGTAACAAGACCAACTCCTTCCAGGTGGGCTTGAAAAAGGCGTTCTAATCTGTCTTGAGCGGTGGCGGATAATTTCGTCACCTGATAAAAATGCCGCTGGTGCTATATGCACTAGCGGCATTTTTCATTACAGCGGCTTCATTCCTGCTCGGCTTTTGCCGCCGCTTTGGTCGGTAATGCCGGCTTGTCGTCGAAATCCACCACCGGCAAGCCGCCGTCGAGGCCGAGGTAGTGTTCGATCAGGCCGAAGAAGCGGTCGTAGAACAGGCCGGCGGGAATTGTTTCGCTGGCGACCTTGACCAGCGAGTCGGAGGTGCTGCCGATCGGCAGCGATACCGATCCCAGCACGCTCAGGCCGACGCTGGCGGAATTGTTGGTTTTCTTGAGCGCGTAGCGGTCCTGGGTGGCGCTGACGAACAAGGTGCTGCTTTTGTCGTCCTTACCGTTGGGTGCGCACACCACATGGAATTCGATTTCGACATGCGTGTCCGGATCCGGCTGGAAGTGCTTGTGGCCGTCCACCAGGGCGCCTTTGGCCTGCTTGATGATATAGCCCTGGCTCAGCAAGGTGCGGCGCGCTGCTTCGCAGGTGGCCGAGCTGGAGGTGGCGAAATCGTGGGAAAAGGTGCTGGTGTCGCTGAATTCCTCGCCCTGGTAGACGTTAGGCTTGGTGGTCGAGCAGCCGGCGACCGTGCCGGCCAGCAGGGCCAGCAGCAGGGCAGGCGATAAGCGGAACATCCTGGACATGAACGAAAACTCCTTGAATCGGCTAAATGAATGCGGCGGATCGCATTTTAGTCTATCCGACACAAGCGGCGGAGTTTCGTTGCATTCGCGCTGGAGAAGTGTGCCTATGCGCCTTTCAAGCCGCGCACGATGCTGTACTGGGCGGCATTGGCGGCCAGCCATTGCTCCGCCAGTTCACGGTTGTCATGCTGCCATGGATGGAAGTCGCGTTTCAGGTAGTTGAGCAAAGGCCGGGTGCTGAGCCAGACCAGGCCGTGGCGGCCGAAAAAGAAGCTGGCCGCATCGAGCCAGGTGCTGGGCTTGAACAAGACCCGGTCATGCCACAGATTGTTGACGGTTTGCTTGGTGGCCATCACGGTAAAGCGCAGCATGGCGAACATAAACCAGCGTACCCGCGTTTTGTAGCTGCCGTCCAGGGTCCGGTAGAGGTCGAAGGCGACCGCCTTGTGCTCGGTTTCCTCCACCGCATGCCAGCGCCACAGCGTCAGCAGCATCGGATCGGCGCCTTGCATCACTTGCGGATAACGCAGCGTCAGATCGGCCAGCACCGCGGTGTAGTGCTCGAAGGCGGCGGTAACCGCCAGCCTGCTGATGGGCGGCACCCCGCGCTTGCGCCCCATTTCGATCAGGTCGGCAGCCCAGTATTGCCAGTGATTGACCAAGCCTTGTTTTTCCAGCTCGGCGTTATACAGCGCATGGACCCGGCGGTGGGTCGCTTCCTGGCCGATGAAATCGCGTATCGTCGCCTGCAGTTGCGCGTGTTCGGCGCCGTCCGGCAAGGCCAGCGCGGCTTCCCGCACGGAATCAATAAAATCTTGTTCGCCGACTGGGAAGCTCATCGACAAGGCATTGAAAAACTGGGTGCGGAAGGCTTTGCCTGCCAGCCAGTGACGGGGAAAGCCATGCGACAGGTCGACTAGTAGTTTTCTTACCAACAAGGGACTGGATGTATTCACTGGCTTGCCTCTGGCGATTGACGACAGAACCAGTATACTGAGCATTATTCAGTTTTTAAACTCGCAACTTGCTCAGTTTTTCAAAGGCGCCTACATGGCCAAGCGAATTCCCGGTTCTTCCTCTGAAACAATGCGAAAATTTCCGACCCAGGAACGGGCGCAGCGCACCATCGAAACCATTTTCGAGACCACTGCTCAGATTTTGGAAAGCGAAGGCGAGTCCGGCCTGACCACCAACAAGGTGGCGGAAAAAGCCGGCTTTTCGATCGGCACCCTGTATCAGTATTTTCCCAGCAAAGACGCCATCTTGACGGCCTTGATCGCCCGCGAGCGGCGGCGCGTGATGGATGAGCTGGACGCCTTGATGGAAAGCGCCGAGACCCAGATCGACCAGCTCGACCCGAAAGCCTTCCTGCGCCAGTTCATCCGCATCAACATCGAGGGCCTGGGCAGCGGCAGGAGCGCCAAGCGGGCGATGATCCGCTTTGCCTGGCAGCACGACCATCACGAAGACATCACCCAGGCCTTGCGCGAGACGGCGGAACGGATCGCCATCAGCATGCAGCGTATCCATCATCCTAACCTGCGGCAGCCGACGCCGGCCATGATGTTCGTGGTGACGCGCGCGGTGATCGGCGCCATCCGCAGCGCGTCGCTGGAGAAATCGCCGCTGCTGGGCAGCATCGAATTTGAAGATGAACTGGTGCAGCTGGCCTGGGGCATGCTGGCGCGGCCGGCTGACCTGTAAGCACAGAAATGCAAGGAATGAGCGTGTAGTATCGTCTGCAATACCAACCTGGCCTTGGAAAGGGAATCATGGACCACGACAGCAATCTTCGTAACCACAGCTGGATGGCAAGGATCATGCCGCTTGCCGCATCGTTTACAATGCTTGTAGCGATTGTAACGGCTGTAGCGGCCGAGCCTGGGCAGGCGAAGAATGCGACGCCGGCCCTGGATGCAAAATCGGCGCCGATGGCGGTGGTGCAGGCCTATGTCGATGCCGCCAACCGCAACGACCTGGAAGGGTTCCTGGCCTTGTACGCGCCAGGCATAGCGAAGTACCGTTTTCCCGCAACCCCGGCCTCGCAGGGCATTGCGCATATGCGGGAAGTGTATAGCCGCTCCTTCGCCAGGAAACAAGGGCTGCATGTCGAGGTGATCAGCATGGTGAGCCTGGGCGACAAGGTGGTTTCGCGCGACCATGTTACGGGCCTGCCGGATGGCCAGAGCGCCGATGAACTGACTATTTACCAGGTCGAGAATGGCTTGATTACCAATATTGTTTACGTCGACAAAGAAGAGCATGCTGCGGCTGCTGCCAAACACGAATGAAATATCCAGCATTACTATCGTTTGAAGAAGTTTTCCCCCAGATCAGGCAGTTCGACACCATCATCGATGCCCGCACGCCCGCCGAGTTTGCCGAAGACCGGATTCCGGGCGCCATCAATTGCCCGGTGCTGAGCGACGCCGAGCGCGTGCAGGTCGGCACGCTGTACAAACAGGTCAGCGCGTTTGAAGCGAAGAAGCTGGGGGCGGTGCTGGTCGCGCGTAATATTGCGCAGCATATCGAAACCCAGTTCATCGGCAAGCCGCGCGAATGGACGCCGCTGATCTATTGCTGGCGCGGCGGCAACCGCAGCGGCGCGATGGCGCATATCATGGCCAAAATCGGCTGGCCGGTGGTGCAGCTGGACGGCGGCTACAAGGAATTCCGCCGTTACGTGATCGGCAGCCTGGAGCAGCTGCCGCAGCAATTCACTTTCAAGGTGATTTGCGGTCCTACCGGCAGCGGCAAGAGTCGCTTGCTGCAGGTGCTGGAGCAGCAGGGCGCGCAGGTGCTCGACCTGGAGCAGATCGCGGCGCACCGCGGTTCGGTGCTGGGCAATCTGCCGCAGGAAGCGCAGCCGTCGCAGAAGGCGTTTGAAAGCAGGATCTGGGACAAGCTGCAATACTTCGATCTGCGCTACCCGGTATTTGTCGAATCGGAAAGCAAGAAGATCGGCAACTTGCGGGTGCCGGAGGCCTTGATGGAACAGATCCGCAAGTCGGCCTGCATCGCGCTGACGCTGCCGCGTACCGAGCGGGTCAGGCTGCTGATGGAAGACTATGCTCATTTCGTCGTCGACCCAGCCTTGCTGAATACGCAACTGGCTTGCCTGAGCTACCTGCACGGCCGCGAGAAGGTAGGCGAGTGGCAGCAGATGGCCACGGCCGGGCAGGTCGAGCCGCTGGTTGATGAGCTGTTGCTGAAGCACTATGATCCGGCCTATGCGCAATCGATCAAGCGCAACTTCGGCCAGTTCTCGACGGCGCAGATACTTGATCTGACGGATATTTCGCCAGAGGCTTTTTTGCAGGCTGCAAGGCAGTTGCATCAAGATAAATAACAGGGCGGGCCAGGCGCTTGCCAGCCGCTAACCGACGCTTACTCCAGGCGACCTTTACCCCAGGAACCGTATGTCCGATCTCTCCGCAAACAGCATCAAACTCACTTCCTTTTCCCATGGCGGCGGCTGCGGCTGCAAGATCGCGCCCGGCGTGCTGGCGCAGATCCTCAAGGGCTCCAGCGGTTTTCCAGTGCCCAAGGAATTGCTGGTCGGGATTGAAACCGCCGACGACGCCGCCGTCTACAAGCTTAATGAAGAGCAGGCGCTGATCGCCACCACCGACTTCTTCATGCCCATCGTCGACGATCCCTTCGACTTCGGCCGCATCGCCGCCACCAATGCCATTTCCGACGTCTACGCCATGGGCGGCACGCCGATCATGGCGCTGGCGCTGGTCGGCATGCCAATCAATAAATTGCCGCTGGAAGTCATCGCCAGCATCCTCAAGGGTGGCGAGTCGGTTTGCGCGGAGGCCGGGATTCCGATTGCTGGCGGCCATACCATCGACTCGGTCGAACCGATCTACGGCCTGGTGGTGCTGGGCCTGGTCCATCCCTCCAAGGTCAAGCGCAATGCCGGCGCCAAGGCCGGCGACAAACTGATCCTGGGCAAGCCGATCGGCGTCGGCGTGCTCTCCGCTGCCTTGAAAAAAGAGGCGCTGGATGCCGCCGGTTATGCGGCGCTGATAGACAACACCACCAAGCTGAACAAGCCGGGCAAGCTGCTGGCGGAGATGGCAGCGGTGCACGCGCTGACCGACGTCACGGGCTTTGGCCTGCTCGGCCACACGCTGGAACTGGCGCGCGGCGCCAAGCTGTGCGCCCGCCTCAGCATGGCCGCGGTGCCTTTGCTGCCAGGAGTGCTCCAACTGGCGGAGCAGGGCTATGTCACCGGCGCCTCGCCGCGCAACTGGGACGGCTATGGCCATGAAGTAAAGCTGGCGGCCGCCATCACTGATGTCCAGCGCAGCTTGCTGACCGATCCGCAAACCTCGGGCGGCCTGCTGGTCTCTTGCGACGCCGGCGCGGTCGAGGAAGTGCTGGCCTTGTTCCGGCGCGAAGGCTTTGCCGGCGCCGCGGTGATTGGCGAGATGACCGCAGGCGCTGCCGGCGTCGAAGTGATTGCCTGACGGCGTTCAGGCCCGCTTCCTGAAAAACAGCGTGTCGCCCAGCCATACCGCAATCATGCTCACACCCATTAACGGGAAGATGATGCCGAGCAGCGCCATGTAGCTTTTCCAGCGCACGATGGATGGCGGCGGCTGCGCTACGCGTTTGGGCGCGCCCAGCGAATCTTGCGGGCGGCGCAGCCACCACATCACGAAGCCGGTGACAGCCATGCCCAGCAGCGCCAGCGAAATCGCTGCGCACAGCAGTTGATTGGCCAGGCCGAAATATTCTCCCATGTGCAGCGCCACCCCCAGCGTCACCAGCTTCGAGACTGGGTTGTAGTCGCTAAAGCGCAGGTCCTTGACGATCTTGCCGCTGTACTGGTCGATATGCAGGGTGCGCTGGCTGTCCAGGTCGGAACGCACAAACTCGCCGGCGCCGGGCGCATAGGACGCCGTGAACACGCCGGAACTCTTGCCCGGCAGCGCCAGCTGATAAGTCGCCATGCCCTTGCGCGCGGCGATTTCCACTACCTGATCGATGTTCAGCGCTTGCTGCTGCATGTCATGCGACTGCGGCACTGTTGTTGCTCCCACCGCCCAGGGAACGTTCGCCAGCGGCAGATCCTGCATCTTCATGGAAGACATGTCTTCCATGGCGGCCATGTCCTGCGCCGGCGGCGCTTTCGCGACAACCTTGGGTTGGCTGGCGCCGGCCCAGGTCACCACGGCCTGGAAATTCTTGCCCCAGAAGCTGGACCACGGCAAACCGCTCAAGATGAAAAACAGCGCGCCTATCGAAACCCAGATGCCGGCCACCAGGTGCAGTTCGCGCCAGACTGCGCGGCCGCGCAAGCCGAGCCGCGGCAGCAGCTTGCCCCGGACGGAAAACCGTTTGCGTGGCCACCACAATGCAATCCCGGTGCCGACCATGATCAGGGTCCAGCAGGCAGCCAGCTCCATCAACCAACCGCCCCAGCGTCCCAGCAGCAGGTCGCGATGGATTTGCCGCACCTGCTTCATCAGCCGGTGCTCGACGCTGAGCGTGCCGAGCAACTGACCGCTATACGGATTGAGATAGACGCTGGTGCTGTCGCCGGACGGCAGGCGGAACACTGCTTCGGTGCTGCGCGACGGATCGGCGCTGACTGATACCGAAGTTGGCGCGGCGTCTGCGGGCAGGGCGCCGGCGACAATTCCGAGCAGCTTGCCGTAGGCCAGTCTTGGCTGGCCGCTGGCGGCGACGTGCAGCATGTCGCGGTACAAGAGGTTTTCGATTTGCGGCTTGAAGACATAGATGGCTCCGGTGATCGCCAGCACCATCAGGAAGGGCATGACGAACAGGCCGGCATAGAAATGCCAGCGCCACAGGATGCGATAGTTGCGCGATGCGACGGAAGTGCCGTCGTCTGGCATTGCTGGCGGAGAGGCGATTTGCATGGTTTTTCCTTGCTAGAAATAGGGTGCTCGAACAAACGAAAGGCTCACAGGCCGACCTTGGCTTCCAGGTAGAAGGTCCTGCCCGGGTAGGGGTAGTAGACGTAGTAGCGGCGGTTGGTCAGATTGTCGACGCCGATGCCAAGCTCGGTATTCTTGGTCGGCCTGAAAGTCAGCTTGCTGTCGAACACCAGGAAGGAACTGGTGCCGCCGAAGGTGTCCGGGTTGACATCGCTGTTGGTCAGAGTGTTGTACTGGCGGCCGGAATAGCGTCCGGCCAGCGTCGCCGTGGCCTGCTCGCCGATACGGTAGCTGCCCACCAGGTTGGCGCGCCACAAGGGGATACGGTAAAAATTCTTGCCGACCGTCGCCGGATTCTTGCTGTTCTCCAGGATGATGGAACGGGTATAGCCGACGCTGGCGCTTAGGTCCAGGCCGCGCAGCAAGACATCCTCGGCGGCATAGCTGAGCTCGATGCCGCGCGACCTGACGCGGTCGATGTTCTGGATGCTGCTTACGTTGGGAAACACCGTGGTGTTGGTCTGGCTGAACAAGGTGTTCTTGACGTCGTCTTCAAACAGCGACATGCGCAGCAGTCCGCTGAAATGCGCCCATTCCGCGCTCAGCTCTTTGGCCAGGTCGTTTTCCGGCTTCAGGTTGGGATCGTTGTTGACCAGCGTCGAGCCGGTCAGGCTGCCCTGGAACAGTTCGCTGACGGTCGGAAAACGATAGGCGCGGCCGCTCGAAAAGCGCAGGGTCAGGTCGGAACTGGCCTTGTAGGAAAGCGCGGCCTTGGGCGACCAGTAGGCAAGGCTGCGATCGGTGTAGCGCTGGGCCGAGCCAGTGACGGCGCGGGCGCCGTCGTAGGCGCGCCAGTCTTCGTAGCGCAGGCCGTAAGTCAGTTTCCACAACTGGTTCAGCTGCCAGGCATCCTGGGCGAACAGCGCCTGCGTTTCGGTCTTGCCGGCGAAGGCGTTATTGAAGCCGCTGCTGTCGCCACTGTCACTGCGGCGCCAGTTGCTCAGGTTGTAGGTGGCATTTTCAAGAAAATAATTATCGTAGTGATAGCCGAAGGTCGGCCAATGGCTGCCAAGGGTAACTGTCGCGGGTTTGTAGTCGGCCGCCAGGTCCAGCGTTTTCCAGCCGGAGCCGTCGCCGAAGGTGGCCACGCCACTCAAATTGCTGGCCAGTCCGCTGCTGGCAGAGCGCGAGATGCTCTTTGATACATCGAACCAGGACGCTATTGCCGAATAATTCCAGCCGCTGGCGTTGCGGCTTTTCAGCGTCAGCCCGTACAGCTGGTTCTCGCTCTCGCTGGCCGCCGGAGCAAAGAACGACTCCGGCAGCCGGTATTGGTAGCCGCCGATATTCACCAGTCCCGAGTAGACCGGATTGCCCTTGGCGTCGCGCAGGAAGGTCTGGGTGCTGTTGCTGACCTGCTGGCGCCAGTAGCCGAAAGTGAAGCCGGCTTGCAGGGTGGGGGTGATGTCGTAGGCAGCCTTGAACTTGAACTGGTCCTGCACTGCGCGCTCGGCGCCTTCGGCATTGACGCCGAAGATGGTGGCCGGAGCGCCGTTCGGGTCGGTATAGGAATATGCCCCGCTGACCGGTACGGCGGCCGCGCCGGCCGCCTGCGTCGAGCGCGGCTGGCTGGCATAGACGAAGGGCTGGCCGGCGTTGCTCAGGTGATCGATGCCGAGCAGGAAGGATAAGTCGCCGACCTTGTTGCCGATCGCCGCGGTACTCTTGTTACCGTCGAAATGGCCGTCGACGCCGAACAGGCTGAACTGCTGGCTGAACACCTCGGTCTTGAACATGGCTTCCAGCTTGCTTGGCATCTTGGTAGTGATGGCGACAGTCGCACCCATCGAGTTTCCCGGATACAGGGCCGAAAACGGTCCGTAGATCACATCCACCTGGGCGATGTCTTCCGGAAAAACCATGGACCAGCGCGGTGGAAAGCTGTGGGTATTGCCGAGCAGGTTGCTGAGCAACAGGCCGTCGGCGTAAACCAGTCCGCGCGCAGTCTGCGAAGTGCCGTTGCCGCGCACCGAAATGGTGGCGTTTTCATCGCCGATGAAACGCTTGCGTATCGCCATGTTCGGCATGTATTTCAAGGCGTCTTCGGTGTTGACGACGTTCAGGTTTTGCAATTGCTCGGCAGTGATGCGCTCGCTGCTGGCCGGCAGGTTGGGATCGAGCACCCGCTTTTCGCGGGCGCCGGTGACGAATACTTCCGGCACCGCGCGCGCATCGTCGTCGGCGGCGCGGGCGCTTTGCGCAAACATGGGCAAGACAAACGACAGCGGCAGCAATGCGGCTGACAGCGCGCATGAGCGCCGTAAAGAAAAAAGCACTGGCGGCTGGTAGCGGCGCGACGAAACACTCTCAGTTTGCGTAAGCAAATCAAGCATAAAATTCCCCTGGACTTCAATGGATAAGCATCCCCGTATTGCCGCGGCAACAGGGGATTCGCGGCAGCTCAGCTGCCGGAAAACGGTCGATCAGGAAAAGGCAGGAGGCGGGTCGAGCGGATGGGTACGGCCGCGGAATGGCCGTGGCTGGATGTAGTCGTACAGCAGCGGACTGGCATGCTCTGGCGCCGCCGAAGTCGCCAGCAGGAGATCGAAAGACGCCGTCGGCGGCGGACTGTTGGCCAGCAGCGAGCAGTAGCCGCAGGCATTCCAGTGGTCGCCGGCCGGCATGGACGATTTGCCACCGCCGCCGCCATTGCCCTGGGCCAGTCCGGCCGAGGTGCAAATCTCGTTGTATATCTGCTGGTAAGCCTGGATCGCCCCGCTCGCCTTGAGCGACTGCGAAACTGTCGGCATCAGGATGCCTAGCCAGATGGCGAACAGGCAGCTCCAGACAACAATTTTTTGGCGGCGGATACGTAACATGGATAAGCAACGAGGACGTGCAGGGAGATGCCGTGCGGCAAAGCCTGCCGATTATAGGATGAGGCCCGGGTGAGCACAAGACCGTAAGCCGTGACGGCGGCCGTGTGGGGACATTTATGTGTTGCCGGCGCGGGCGCTACGCCGGTATTGGCCCGGTCCGACTCCGAAGCAGCGCTTGAATACGCGGTTGAAAGCCGCCTCCGACTGATAGCCGACCGCCTCGCCGATGTCGCCCACCGCGCGTTTTCCCTGCGCCAGCCATAAAGCCGCCTGCGCCATGCGCATCTGCATCAGCATGGCGGCCGGCGTGATGCCGGCAACCCGATGGAACACGCGGGCAAAGGTGGCGCGCGACATGTGGCAGGCCGCCGCCATGTCTTGCAGGGTCCACGGCTTTTCCGGCGCCGCCAGCATGTCTTGCAGCGCCGCCTGCAGCCGCCGGTCCGCCAGCAGCGCAAAGAGCCCGGGCACAGCCTCTGCCTGTTCCAGCCAGGCGCGCAGCACCAGCGCGAACAGGGCAGACGACAGTTGCGCCACCACAGCGCTGGCGCCAGGCCGCTGGATATCGGTTTCCTGGCGCAGCATGGCGACCAGCGCTTGCAGTCCTGCGAAATCCGGGCGGCCGCTGCTGCGCACCAGAAGGATTTCGGGTAAGGCTTGCAGCAAGGCGTTCGAGCTGCCGGCATCGAATTCGAACTGGCCGCACAGGATGTCGGTCAGGGCGCCGCTGCCATCGTTGACTACGCTGGCGATCGCGCGCCCGTCAGGCAAGTCGCGCAACGGCGTAGCTTCACCCTCGCCGCCGGTGTACAAGCGATGGGCGCTGCCTTTTGGGAAAACAATGATATCGCCGGCCAGCAAGGCGATGCCTGTTTGTCCCGCTGCATCCAGCCACGCCTCGCCGCTGACCACCAGATGATAGGGGGCGATGCCGCTGGCGACGGCGCTGTGGTCCAGCACCCATGGCGCGCCAAAAAGGCAGCGCACGTCCAGTGTGGTGCTGAGCGGGTAGAGCGACAGCAGCCGGCTAAGTGCATCCATGCGATTTCCTGATTGAGACGATTGAGCAAATTATAGGATATTTGTGGCATTAATAATTATATCTGGCCTGCCTATACTGGTTTCCATGCCGCCTCGACCTTGGCGTCAGCACTTCTCAATCACTTAAAGGAAACCATCATGAGCCGTCTTCACACCCCGCCAGTAGCCGAAGCCAGCGGCCACGCCGCGCAATTGTTCAGCGCCATCAAAAGCGCTGCCGGCAAAGTGCCGAACGCCTATGCCGCCATCGGCGGCAACAGCCCGGCGGCGCTGGAAGCGGCGCTGAATCTGGATGGCGCCTTGAAAAAAAGCAGCCTGAGTGCGCAAGAGATTGAAGTGGTACGGCTGGCGGTGAGTGAAGCCGTGGCCTGCGATTATTGCCTGGCGGCCCACACCCTGATGGGAAAGAAGAATGGGCTCAGCCGCGAAGCCATCCTCGGCCTGCGCCATGGCCAGCCGTCCGGCGATGCGCGCAACGACGCGCTGGCGGATTTCGCGCGCAGCCTGGTGACGACGCGCGGCACGGTAGCGGCCGAAGTATTGGCCGCGGTCAGGGCAGCCGGCTTCAGCGATGCGCAGATCGTCGATGCGGCGCTGGCTATCGCTGCCATCAGCTTTACCAATCTGGTCAATCGCATCAATGACACAGTAGTGGATTTCCCCGCCGCCGATTAACTCGCCGGCATACAGCGGCGTCTGCGGCTTGCCGAGCGATCTGGAGTATCGTCATTGCCGGGCGTTGGCCAGCGGGCAGGCCGCCGCAGCACGCAGCAGCAGGTCTTGCTTGAGCTGGACCAGTTCGGTAATTTTCTGATCGATGATCGTCGCTTTCTCGCGCAGCAGCGCCGCTATCGCCTGGTCCGGCTCGGGCGCATCCCACAAGGCCGGCAGGCTGGCGCCTATCTCATTCAGGCTGAAGCCGAGCTTTTGCGCGCTGCGGATGTAGCCCAGCAGCTGCAGCGTCTCGGGCTGGTAGATGCGATAGCCGTTGCTGCCGCGCGCTGAACGTATCAGTCCGCGCTCCTCGTAGAAGCGCAAGGTGTCGCGGCTCAGGCCGCTGGCTTCGGCCAGGCTTCCGATGCGCATGTTTCCTCCGTTTTTTTGCTTGACCTTGGAGTGTACCCGAGGCTTTACCCTGCTTGCTTATTGATATTTTTGAGGAGGGGGTAAACATGTTCGATCCCAAGCAATACCGCCGCATCATCCGCGCCAGCGCCTGGTATGACCTGCTGGCGACCATCGGCTTCGCCACCCCGTGGAGTTTTGCCGCCGTCCACGCCGGCTTGCTGTGGCTGACTCAGAAATGGCAGCTGGCGGGAATATTTCCGGCGTTCGCGCCGGCGCATGTGCTGATGGCAAACCTGCTCGGTTCGGTGGTGACGATATGGGCGTTGCTGCGCATTCGCGATCCGCAACTGCAATTCGGCCGTTACGACGCTGCGGCGCGCTTTTTGTTTGCGGTGTGGCAGATATACGCCGTGGCTCATGGCGCCAGCGTGATCATCCTGGCTTTCACGGCGATGGAAATCATGTTCGGCATCTTGCAGAGCATGCCAGTGCGCGCCGCCGTGGCAGACGAGGGCAAATCGGCCTAGCTGTATTTGTGTCGCAGCCTAAGCCTTGGCGCTAACAGCGTTTGCGCCGTCCTGCTGTGTTGTAGCCGGGACTGGCTGACCAAGAATGTCACCCGGCTGACCCTCTTGGTCAGCATTGGGGCAAGCGCTAGCCGCAAATGCCTGCCTGTCTTGCTGTAATGCGGTGGCACGATGTTTGCGATACATCGCCAGATCCGTGGGCACGCTTCATTCCGGAGCCTGTGATACGGCGTGAACAATGGGTTCGCGCATCTACAGCAAAGATTAAAACAATGTCTTCATTTAGCTATTCTCCGAAATCATCTGATCGGAGCCATCCGTTCGTATTGCCGTTGCTGCTTTCCTTGCCTTTGCTGCTTGCAGCCTGCGGCGGTGGCTCGTCCGATTCGTCTGCCAGCCAGGTCTCGCCATCGACTGCGGCTCCAGCCACGCCGGCGACGACGCCGCCAACGACCGCAACACCGGTAACTCCACCGACCACGACTCCAGTATCGGCGCCCGTCGCGGATTTCAAGGTTACGACACAGGTGATCGCGACCGGCGCAACGGGCAAGGTCTTTGGCCTGAAAGCCAATTTTTTCAATGACGGCCTGGTGCCGCCGAGCCCGATGTCGAACTACGGCTTTCCCAATCCGGTCATCCCGGTGGTCAACGTGGATGGCAGCCTGGATGTGGCGTGGCTGGATTACTCCGGCGCGACCCAGTCTTCGGTTTCCGGCTTGGGAACGCCTGCCACGATCAGCATCACCCACGTTAACCCTGATCTCAGTACTGGCGCCACAACTGCGACCAGCCTGCGTTCGTACAAGCTGCTGGGCTTCACCAAGGATGCCAGCGGCGCCTTCTATGTGGCCTATAACGTCGACCATCCGTACCGGAATGCGGTCGCGGGCGACGTCAACAACGTCAACGGCAACGAGCTGCATATCGCCAAGGCTTCCAGCGCCGGCTTCACGGCGAAGGCGTGGGATACACTGGTGTTCGGCAACCAGGACAACAGCAAGGACAAGAGCAAGGGCAACCCCGGCACGGCAGGGGGCGGCGTCTTGAGCTACGACGCGGTGAACCAGAAGCTGGTGCTGTATGTGGCGCACCAGATGGCTTGGGGCGATAACGGCACGCGTCACCAGGCCGGTTATTTCCGCTATTTCGATGCCGCTACCGGAAGCGTCGTTGCGCCTGCCGGCAATTCGATGAACATGGGCTCGGCCTGGTTCTATTCGCACAATTTCAACCAGCGCCTGCTGGTCGACAACGGCATCACCTATACGCTGGCGCATGGTGACGCCTACCCGCGTCAACTGGGCCTGTCGGCACGTACCTTGGCCACATATCTCGGCAGCGACGGCACCGTTTTCGATAAGCCATACCAGGTCATCGATGGCGCCGAGGGCGACAACACCACCAACGCCGAGACCGGTCAGTTCATCAAGCTGAGCAGCGGCGATTTTGCGATTGTGCACGCGACTTCGCAAGGTCGCGCCGCCCGCGATGTGCGCATCAGCCTGGTTAGCGGCACGGATGGCAGCGTGCGTTCGAGCACCTGGCTGACCAGCAACGTCGCCAACACGCAAGCCATCATGCCTAAGCTGGAAGCCTACGGCAGCGGCTTTGTAGTGTCCTACGGCCTGTGGAATTCGAGCAACCGCACCAACCGCGCGATCGAGTGGCATTTCGTCCAGCTGGATGCAAGCCTGAATCCGCTGGTGCTTTCGAATCCGGTGTCAGGCATCGAGTTCATCGCCGATCTGCCGCTGCTGCGCTTCACGGGCGGCCCCAACGCCGGCCGCGTGGGCTGGGTTTCCGGCAATGACCAGGGGACCTTGAGCGTGAGCCTGGTTCCCGCTGCGCAGTAATCAGAAAGCAGTTAGCGGGGCGGAGCAAGCCGCACTGTTCCGCCTTGTGGCCTGAATCGCCACGGCCGCGCTGATACAGCTGTCCGCAGTTTAGTTATAGGTGTACTGTGGCTCCGGCATCGCAGTCAGTTGTTGCAGCGAGGCAATCAGATCGGCGAAGCGCTGCCCCTGCACGGTGACGTGCTGGCGCAGCAGGTCGGCGGTTTGCTCGCTGTTGCCGGCGATGATGGCTTGCACCACGCCGTCGTGCTCCTGGTACGAGACATTCAGGCGGTCGCGCACCCGCAGCTGCAGCCGCCGGTAGGGCCGCAGGCGGCGCTGCAGCGAGCGCGCCTGGGTCGCCAGGAAGGCATTGTGGCTGCCTTCATAGATGGCGTCGTGGAAGGCTTCATTTTTGTAGAAATAGCTGTCCGGATCGTGCGCATCGCGCGCTTCCATGCATGCCTGGTGCGCCGCCAGCAGGTGCGCATGTTCCTCGCCGGACATCCTGCGCGCCGCCAGGCGTCCGCACATCGCTTCCAGCTCTGCCATCACCTCAAACATTTCCACCAGCTGGCGCGGACCGATTTCGGCGACCACGGTGCCGCGTCGCGGCCGCGTCACTACGATGCCCATGGAAGCCAGCTGGATCAAGGCTTCGCGCACCGGCGTGCGGGACACGCCGAACTTGATAGCCAGGTCGGTTTCATCAAGATGCTGGCCTGGGCGAAACTCACCAACCGCGATCATCTCTTCGATGGTTTCGCGTAGCGATTCCGAGCGATTTTTTGTCGTGAGCATAATTTGGCCGTTTCTGGGATTATGTGTATTCCAGATTTGATTGTAAGGCGTATTTATTCGTTGACATAAAAATGTTTTATGGAATATTGTGTATACAAGGAAGTGCAATAAGAATACATAGCATCTATCTTCAGCAATAACCGCATGAAAAGTAGCTAAAATTGTATCGATAGTTTTTCCACCGAGGAGAGGGGATATGTCTTTAGTCAGCAGAAGAACCGTGCTGGGCGCACTCGCGAGCACGCCGTTCTGGTCCATGTCGTCAGTCTGGGCGCAATCCAGCGCTCTTAAGATATCCCATCAGTTTCCCGGCGGCAGCATCAGTGAAGGCGATTTCCGCGACCGCCTGACTCGCATGTTTGCCGCGGAAGTAGGCAAGCGCACCAACGGCAGTCTGAAATTCGAGATTTATCCGGGCTCCTCCCTGATGAAAACCAACTCCCAGTTCTCCGCGCTGCGCAAGGGCGCGCTGGATTTCTCGCTGGTGCCGCTCAACTACGCCGGCGGCGAAGTGCCGGAAGTGAACATCGGCCTGATGCCTGGCCTGGTCACCTCGTACGAGCAAGGCGCGGCCTGGAAGAATGCGGAAGTCGGCAAGGAACTGTCGCGCATCCTGCTGGAAAAGGGCGTGATCATCGTCAGCTGGATCTGGCAGGCTGGCGGCGTTGCTTCCCGCACCAAGCCGATCGTCGACCCTGCCGACGCCAAGGGTTTGAAGATACGCGGCGGTTCGCGCGAGATGGACCTGATCCTGAAGGAAGCCGGCGCCGCGGTGGTGACGCTGCCGTCCAATGAAATCTATGCAGCGATGCAGACTGGCGCGATGGACGCCGCCATGACATCCTCGACCTCGCTGATTTCCTTCCGCCTGGAAGAAGTATCGAAGAGCCTGACCAGCGGCCGCGACAAGGCTTACTGGTACATGCTGGAACCGCTGATGATCTCGAAAGCCACCTTCGACCGCCTGACCAAGGAGCAGCAGGCGGCGGTGATGGCGGTCGGCGCCGACATGGAAAAATTCGCTGAAAGCGCGGCGCGGCTGGACGATTCCGGCGTCGCGGCGGTCTATCAGAAGGCCGGCGCCAAGGTGGTCGACTTGAATGCCGCTACTGTCAAGAAATGGCAGGACATTGCGCGCAACACCGCCTGGAAAGACTATGCGGCCAAAAACGAAAATTGCGCCAAGCTGCTGAAACTGGCTGAGAAACTCCTATGAGCCACGGCTTCGACGCGAAGCCGACCGCTGCCGACCTGCCTGCCATGCCGGATAATCCGGTAGTGGCAGTGCTAGCCGGCACACTGGCACGCTTCAATAAACTTGCCTTGTACCTGTCGATGGTAGCGCTAATGCTGACGGCGCTGATCATGACGTATTCCGTGGTGGCGCGCTATTTCTTCCACGTGCCGACCGACTGGCAGGACGACGCCACCGTCTTCATGCTGGTCGGCGTGATCTTCCTGTGCGCCGGCTATGCGCAATCGTATCGCGGCCATATCGGCATCGAAGCCTTGTCTTCGATCCTGCCGGCCGCGGTCAACGCAGTGCGCCTGCTGCTGGTCGATGTGGTGTCTTTTCTGTTCTGCGGTTTCTTTTCGTGGAAGTCATGGACCTTGTTCCATGAAGCCTGGTCCGAAGGCCAGACTACCTCGTCCACGTTTGCACCGCCGCTGTGGATTCCTTATTCCTTGATGGCGCTCGGCATGACCGTGCTGACCTTGCAGATCCTGGCGCAGGTGCTGACGCGCCTGACCGATCGCGGCGCCAACCAACCAACCGTCACGGGAGTGTAATGAGTCCGCTTGCCCTTGGTGCCCTGTATGGCATCGTCACGATTGTCGTGATGTGTTCCGGCATGCCGATTGCCTTTGCGCTCGGCGTGGTTGCGACCAGCTTCATGTATTTCTTCATGCCGGCTTCTTCGCTGGATACCGTCACCCAAAACGTCTACGAGGAAATCGCCTCCGTCACCTTGCTCTCCATCCCTCTGTTCATCTTGAAGGGTGCGGCTATCGGCAAATCGCCGGCCGGGCGCGACCTGTACTCGGCGATCCACGCCTGGCTGAGCCGGGTTCCGGGCGGCCTCGGCATCGCCAACGTCTTTGCCTGCGCCTTGTTTGCGGCAATGGCCGGTTCCTCCCCGGCGACCTGTTCGGCGATCGGTTCCGCCGGCATCCCGGAGATGCGCCGGCGCGGCTACTCGCCGGGATTCGCGGCCGGCATCATCGCCGCCGGCGGCACCCTGGGAATCCTGCTGCCGCCATCGATCACCATGATCCTGTACGCGGTGGCGTCGGAACAATCGCTGGGACGTTTGTTCCTGGCCGGCATCGGCCCCGGCGTCCTGCTGGTAGTCATGTTCGCCGGCTACGCGGTCTACCGTGCCCGCAAGGAATACCGGCTGGCGCACGAGATCTATCGCCAGGGCGGCGTCAAGTCGGCCTATCTGGATGATGAACATTTCACGCTTGCCCAGAAGGTTGAGATGCTGCCGCGCGTGCTGCCGTTCCTGATCTTGCTGATCGGCGTCATGATTGCGTTGTACGGCGGCTTCGCCACGCCGTCCGAGACTGCCGGCCTCGGCGCCTTGCTGGCGATCGTGCTGATCGCCGTGGTCTACCGCATGTGGCGGCCGCGCGACCTGATGCCGTTCCTGAACTCGACCATCAAGGAATCCTGCATGCTGCTGCTGATCATCGGCATGTCCTTGCTGTACTCGTATGTGATGAGCTACCTGCACATCAGCCAGTCGGCGGCGCAATGGGTGGTCGCCCTGCACCTTTCGAAATGGCTGTTGCTGGCGGTGATCCTGCTGATGGTGATCGTGCTCGGTTTCTTCCTGCCGCCGGTGTCCATCATCCTGATGACCGCGCCGATCATCCTGCCGCCGCTGCGCGAAGCCGGTTTCGACCTGATCTGGTTCGGCGTGGTGATGACGGTGGTGATGGAAATGGGCCTGATCCATCCGCCGGTCGGCCTCAACCTGTTCGTGATCAAGAACATCGCGCCCGACATTCCGCTGTCCGACGTGATCAAGGGCACGCTGCCGTTCCTGCTGCTGATGTTCGCGGCGATCATCCTGCTGTGCCTGTTTCCGGGCATCGTCACCGGCTTGCCGGATATCTTGATGGGAGCCAGATAATATGGACGGCCGCCGCTGGGACCTGCGCAACGCCAATCGCGAGCAGCGCCTGCGGCGCGCCGCCGAGACACTCGGCAGCGGCTGCCAGGGCAAGGTAGTGGAAACCGGCCGCATCCAGGACCTGCTGTACAGCGTGCTGGAAACCGGCGACAAGGTCTGCCTGGAAGGGAATAACCAGAAGCAGGCCGACTTCCTCGCCAAGGCGCTGGCCAAACTCGATCCGGCGCGCGTCAACGGTCTGCACATGCTGCTGTCGGTGCTGGCCTTGCCGGAGCACCTGGACATCTTTGAAAGCGGCGTCGCCGCGCGCCTGGATTTTTCTTTCTCTGGGCCGCAGGCGGGGCGCCTGGCAGGGCTGGTCGCGGCCGGCAAACTGAACATCGGCGCCATCCATACCTATCTTGAATTGTTCGGCCGTTACTTCGTCGACTTGACGCCGCGCGTGGCGCTGGTGGCGGCGCAGGCGGCGGACCGCCACGGCAACCTGTACACCGGGCCGAATACCGAAGACACGCCGGCGATCGTCGAAGCCACGGCCTTCAGCGGCGGCATCGTGATCGCCCAGGTCAATGAAATCGTCGATGTCCTGCCGCGGGTGGATATCCCGGCAGACTGGGTCGGCTTCGTGGTGCAGGCGCCGACGCCGCACTATATCGAACCGCTGTTCACGCGCGACCCGGCGCAGATCTCCGACATCCAGGTATTGATGGCGATGATGGCCATCAAGGGCATCTATGCCGAGTATGAAATCCAGCGCCTCAACCACGGCATCGGTTTCGACACAGCCGCCATCGAGCTGCTGCTGCCGACCTACGCTGCATCGCTGGGACTGAAGGGCAAGATCTGCCAGCACTGGGCGCTCAATCCGCACCCGGCGCTGATCCCGGCGATCGAGGCCGGCTTTGTCGAGTCTGTTCATTCTTTCGGTTCCGAACTCGGCATGGAAGACTACATCCGGGCCCGCTCCGACGTATTTTTCGTCGGCGCCGACGGTTCGATGCGCAGCAACCGCGCCTTCAGCCAGATGGCCGGCCACTACGCCTGCGACATGTTCATCGGCTCCACTTTGCAGATCGATTTGCAGGGCAATTCGTCTACCGCCACCGCTGGCCGCATTGCCGGCTTCGGCGGCGCGCCCAACATGGGCGCCGATGCGCGCGGGCGGCGTCACGCCAGCCCGGCCTGGCTGAAAGCCGGCCAGCAGGCGCGCGACGGCAGGAATCTGATCCCGCGCGGGCAAAAGCTGGTGGTGCAGATGGCCGAGACCTTTCGCGAACACATGCAGCCGGCCTTCGTCGAAAAGCTGGATGCCTGGGAACTGGCCGAGCAGGCCGGCATGGCGATTCCACCGGTGATGATCTACGGTGAAGACGTCAGCCACATCCTGACCGAAGAAGGGCTGGCCAACTTGCTGCTGTGCCGCAGCGATGAAGAGCGCGAGCAGGCCGTGCGCGGCGTCGCCGGCTATACCGCCATCGGCCTGGGACGCGACAAGCGCATGGTCGAAAACCTGCGCGACCGCGGCATCATCCGGCGCCCGGAAGATCTGGGCATCGACAAGCGGCTGGCCACGCGCGACCTGCTGGCGGCCAAGAACATGAAAGACCTGGTGCGTGCCTCGGGCGGCTTGTACCAGCCGCCGAAGCGTTTCAGGAACTGGTGAAACTAACCGGTAAAGGTGATAGGGCGTTGCGATGGAAACCTTGAATTTTCGTTTTGAACACGGCCAGCGTCAGCTACCCGCCACGGCGCAGCTGTCGGGCGTTGTCAGCTCGGGCAATCTGGAAGTACTGATCGAATCGGCGTCACTGAACGGCGCCTGCACGATTGAAATCAGGACTGCCGCGCGCGGCTTCGGCAAGATCTGGCAAGCAGTGCTGGCGGATTTCCAGCAGCGCTGGCAACTGGCCGATACGCGCATCGCCATCAACGACATGGGAGCGACGCCGGCAGTGGTCAGCCTGCGCCTGGACCAGGCGGTGGAAGCGGCGCTGGGAGCGCAACCATGAACAGTTATCTGGAAGCGCATGCGCGCGAGCGCCTGGATGCGGTACTGGATGCCGGCAGTTTCAGCGAATTCCTGCCGCCATCGCTGCGCATCGTCAGCCCGCACCTGGGCCAGCTGGATGCGCCGGTGTCGTTCGACGACGGCGTCGCCATCGGCGCCGGGCGGCTGTTCGGCGAGCCGATACTGGTGGCGACGCAAGAGGGCGGTTTCATGGGCGGCGCGGTGGGCGAGGTGCACGGCGCCAAACTGACCGGCCTGCTGCAGCGCGCACTGCTGGAGCGTCCGTATGCGGTATTGCTGCTGCTGGAAAGCGGCGGCGTGCGCTTGCACGAAGCCAATGCCGGCCTGATTGCGGTATCCGAAGTGATGCGCGCCTTGCTTGAGGTGCGCGCCGCCGGCATCCCGGTGATCGTGCTGGTCGGCGGTTCCAACGGCTGTTTCGGCGGCATGGGCATCGTCGCCTGCTGCGCCAATGCGATTGTGATGTCGGAAGAAGGGCGGCTGGCGATGTCCGGACCGGAAGTGATAGAAACCGCCAACGGCGTCGAAGAGTTCGATGCACGCGACCGCGCGCTGGTCTGGCGCACCACCGGCGGCAAGCACCGCTATCTGCTGGGCGATTGCCAGATGCTGGTGGCCGACGACAGCGCCGCGTTCCGGCAGGCGGCCTTTGCCTTGATGCAGGAATGCCATGCCGCGGCTGGCGCGATCGCCTTGACGCTGGAGGCGCTGGAAGCCGAACAGCAGTTTTTACAGGACCGCGTCGATGCCTTCGGCGCCGCCGTCGACCCGCTCGACATCTGGCAAAAAATCGGCGTCGTGGATGCGGTCAATCTTCCCATGCTGGAAGCCGACGCCTTTGTCGCCGCCACAGCACAACTGCGACGGAGGCCGTGAATGGATTGGATGTCCTTAGCCGCGCAGCTTTTCCCGCAAGGCCACACCATCGTCGAGCAGGATAATTTCCTGACCGGCACCGCGCAAGTCGACGGTGCTGCGGTGAACGTGATCGGCAGCAGCGGCCACGCGCCGATCGGCGTCGAAATCGCCTTGCTGCAGGCGCAGGCGGTGCTGGCCACGGTGCGCAATTTCCCGCAGCGGCCTATCGTCATCCTGGTCGATACCCAAGGCCAGCGCCTGCGCCATCGCGATGAAATGCTGGGCATTAACAGCTATATGGCGCATCTGGGGAAATGCATCGCGCTGGCGCGCAGCCAGGGACACAAGATCATCGGCCTGGTGTACGACCAGGCGCTGTCGGGCGGCTTCATCACCAGCGGCCTGATGGCCGACGCCTGTTTTGCCTTGCCGCAGGCGACCATCCGGGTGATGGGCTTGCCAGCCATGGCGCGCATCACCAAGGTGCCGCTGGAGCGCCTGACGGAACTGGCCAAGAGCAATCCGGTGTTTGCGCCGGGACCGGTGAATTACTTGCATATGGGCGGCATCGATGCGATCTGGGATGGCGATCTCGCCCTGCAGATGGCCCAGGCCTTGCGCGACGTCAACCCGCAGGACCGGCGCAGCGCCGCAGGTTTGCAGCGCGGCGGCCGCAGCCAGGCTTTTCCAGTAGCGCAGGCGGTGTTGAGTGCTAACGCGCCATAACCTGGTCTGGCTCAGCGCCGACGGCTGGCAGCGGGCGGCGCAGACAGTGGCGGCGGATTGCCGCGCGACGCTGGAACGCTGGCGGCAGGAGGATTGGCCGCTGGTGCTGCGGCGGCGCGAAGCGGATACACCGGAACATGAGTTGTGCCTGGGACTGGCGCTGCCGCCGGACGGCAACGGCGATAAGCTGAGGATTCCGCTGCGGGCGCAACTGGCAGATGTCGAACGGATTGAAGAGCCGCTGACGCTGCGTCAGGCGCTGGCGCACATGCCAGCTGGCTGGAGCGGTCCGTTGCGCGCGTTTGCCGGCGATTGCCTGCATAGCGGCATCGCGCTGCGGCTGTACGGTTCCTGGGCCTGGCAAGTCCTGACCCGGCAAAACTATGTCACCGCCGCTTCGGATATCGACCTGTTGTTTGCGCCTAGGAGCACGCTGGAATTTTCGCGCGGGATGGCCTTGCTGGCGCAGCATGCGGCACGCTTGCCGCTGGATGGCGAAGTGATCTTTCCGGACGGCCGGGCCGTGGCCTGGAAGGAGTGCTGGCAAGCCATGCAGGCCGGCGCTGAAGGCGGCATTGTAGCGCGCGTGCTGGTGAAGACGGCAGTCTCGGTACAGCTGAGCACGCTGGCCAGCCTGATCGCCAGCCTGGAACCGGCATGAAAATCGACGTGACAAGCGCGGCCCGCCATCCCGCTCTGCGCCCGCCAGCCTCGCCGCAGTTGCGCCGGCATGGCCTGCCGCAACAAAGCGCGCGCCAGCAGCAAGCCTTCTGCCAGCAAGTCGCGCGGCTCGCCTTGCGCAGCCTGTATCGCGAATTGCAGTTGTATCCGAAGCCCGGCCTGGTGTCCCTGGTAGACAACGGCAGCCACAGCGACATGGATGCCGGCACATTCATGCGCAGCCTGTTTTCGCTGCGCCATTATTTTGTTCGCATCACGCAGGCTGGCATGGCAGGCAAGGAATTCGCCGTATTGCGGCAACTCGGCATTAGCGCCGAACAGACCATGCTGAAGGCGACCGCCGGCGTCAATACCCATCGCGGCGCGATTTTTTGCCTCGGCATGCTGTGCGCCGCGGCCGGCTATTGCCATGGCCGCAGCATGTCCTTGTCGGCGCCGGCCATCCGCGCCACATTGCTGATACAGTGGGGTGATGCCTTGACCCGGCATATGCAGGAAAGGGCAGCGATCCCGCATTGCGTCGAACCCTCCCATGGACGGCTGGCGGCGGAAAAATATGCAGTCAGCGGCGCCAGCGAAGAAGCGGCGCTGGGATTTCCCTCGCTGTTCGAGGCGGCTTTGCCGCGCTTCCTGTCGACGCTGGGAGCCGGCCGCGGCTACGACGCCGCCGCGGTGGATGCCTTGTTCGTCCTCATGGCCAGCATCAGCGACACCAATCTCTACCATCGGGGCGGCCCGGCGGCGGTCGACAAGGTAAAAACATGTGCGCGGGCTTTCCTGGAAATGGGAGGCAGTGCGACAAAAGATTGGCGTGAACACGCAATTAGTTGCCATAAAGTATTTATTCAGGATAAGCTGTCGCCCGGTGGCGCTGCCGATTTATTGGCAGCCACTTATTTGCTGCATGGATTGAGCTACTTGCGTTGAGCGGGCGGCCTCCCATGCAGATACTGCGTCGACGAATATCTCTGGAGAACAAATGAAAGTGCATCAGAAGTTGTCTTTGGCTGTCAGCATCAGCGCATTGGGCCTGTTTGGCTTGCTTGCGGCTGGTAGCGCTATCGCGGAACCGGGCATCACCAGCAACACCATCGTGATCGGCCAGTCTGCCGGTTTTACCGGCACCACGGCGGAAGAAGTGAAGCAAGCCACTGCCGGCGCCCAGCTGTATTTCGATATCGTCAACAAGCAAGGCGGCGTGTTCGGCCGCAAGATCGTGCTGGAATCGCTGGACGACGGTTTCGAGCCGAAGCGCACTGTCGAGAATACCCGCAAGCTGCTGAATGAAAAGAATGCGTTCGCGCTGTTCTTGTATCGCGGCACACCGACCACCGAATCCATCCTGGGCGCCATCAACGACGCCAAGGTGCCGCTGATTGCGCCGGTCAGCGGCGCGACTTCGCTGCACGAGCCTATGCAGCACTATCTGTTCAATGTGCGTTCCAAGTACCGCGACGAAGTCGGCACCGCGATCGAGCAGCTGTCGGGCATGGGCCTGCAGCGCTATGCGGTGCTGGTCTCCAACGATTCCTTCGGCAATGACGCGCTGGAAGGCTTGAAGCAGGCGATCAAGAAGAATAAATTGCCGGAGCCGGTAGTCGCCAACTATGAACGCAACACCGTGGCGGTGGAAGGCGCGGTCAAGAAGATTTTCGATGCCAAGCCGCAGGCAGTCCTGATGATTTGCACCGCCAAGCCGTGCGGCGCCTTCATCAAGCAGTATCGCGAAGCCGGCGGCCAGCAGCAGCTGATCACCTTGTCCAACGTCAGCTCGCAGGTGTTTCTGCAAGGCCTGGGGAAAGACGCGCGCGGCCTGGGCATGACGCAAGTGTTTCCGAATCCAAGAAGCTCCAGCACGCAGATTTCCAAGGAATTCATGACCGCGCTGAAGACCCGCAGCGAATTGTCCGATTCCTACCCGACGCTGGAAGGGTTCATCTCGGCCAAGGTGCTGGTGGAAGGCTTGCGCCGCGCCGGCAACAAGCCGACCCGCGACAGCCTGGTCAGCGGCCTGGAAAGCATGGGCGGTTACGATATCGGCGGCATGGCCCTCAAATATGGCCCGAACAGCCGCGACGGCCTGAATTTCATTGAATTGACCGTGATCGGCAAGGATGGCTACGTACTGCGTTAAGCCGCAACCAAAGCAAACCGCGGAGAGTCAGCCATGACGCCGCGGCTGGCGCTGCTGTGCTCAGGACAGGGCGGCCAGCATGCGGCGATGTTCGAGTTGGCGTGCAGCGATCCCGCAAGCGCCCGGTTGCTGGCGCAATTATTGGATCCGTGGCTGGCGGCGGTAATACCCGGCCGGTCGCTGCCAGAGGTCCTGTCGGACCAGGATCTGCTGTTCTCCAACCGCCTGGCCCAACCGCTGATCGTGGCTGCGACGGCCACCATCTGGTCTGCATTGCAGGCGCAATTGCCGGCCCCTGAACTGGTGGCCGGATACAGTATAGGAGAGCTGGCGGCCTGGCACGTCGCAGGCGCCATGTCCGCGCCGCAGGCGATCGCCCTGGCGCAGGCGCGGGCGCAGCTGATGGACGCATGTCCGCAGCCAGGGTCGCCGCAAGTCTTGTTTGCCGTCAGCGGCATCGCCTTGCGGCCGCTGGCAGCCTTGCTGGCGTCGCAGCACATGTACGTGGCGATTGAAACCGATGCCGACAGCTGCATCGTGGGCGGCCTGCAGCAGGATTTGCCGGGCGCTGCCGCCGAAATCGAAAGGCAGGGCGGAAAAATAACGCTGCTACCGGTGACGGTGGCTTCGCATACTCCCTTGATGGCAGCCGCAGTGGCGCCGTTTGCGCAGCAGCTCAAGCTGCAATTGTCGCGCGACCCCTCGCTGCCGCTGCTGTCCGGCCTTGATGCCCGTATCCTGACAAGAAAAGAACAAGCGATAGAGACTCTGTCGCGACAGATGGCGCACACCATCCGCTGGAGCGCTTGCATGGATGCCTGCGCCGAGCGCGGCATTACGGCGGCGCTGGAACTGGGACCGGGGGCAGCGCTGTCGCGCATGCTGGCGGCGCGCCATCCGCATATTGCATGCCGCTCGGTGAGTGAATTCCGTTCGTTGCAGGGTATCGTCAACTGGCTGCAGCGCTTGTGATGGCCAAGCCGCTCAGGCTTGCTCCGCATGCGGCATCAGCTGCAGGAATGCGGCGATAAAGGCGGCCACCATGGGTGCGGCATCGCGCCGGTAAATCACGGCAACGTCGGACTGCGCATCCTGTGGCGGCAGTTGCAGGAAACGGATCCCCGTCGGCGCGATCTCTTGCATGCTTTCCGGCACGATTGCAATCCCCAGGTTGGCTTCAATCAGATTCAGCAGCGAAGCCTTGCGCGAGGTGGCGCGCGAAGCCTTGGGGAAAAAATCATGCCGCATGCACAGCGCCGCTACCAGGTAGCTGAGACCGCCGCGATCCTTGTGCGGTACCGACACAAAGTGTTCGTCGCGCAGCTCGGCGATGCCGATTGTGCCTTTGTGCGCAAAGCGATGGTCCTTGGAGAGCGCCACCACCAGCTTTTCAGAAAACACTTTCTTGACCTGGATATTCGGCAGCTGGCGCAAAATCGGCAGCCGCACCAGACCGAAATCGGCGCGGCCTTCGTCGATGTCCAGCGCCTGGTGTTCGGATGGCGCGCGGGAAAAATCCAGCGATACGCCGGGAAACTGCATTAGCAGCGTATTGAAAATATTGCCCATGGCGGCGGATAAGGTGACCGAACTCGAATGCAGTACGCGGATGCGGCCCTGTTCGCCCTTGCCGACCTGATGCGCCTGGACAATGGCGTCTTCGATATCTTCCAGGATCCGTTTGCTTCTTTCATAGAACAGCTGTCCCGCCTCGGTCAGCTCGATATGGCGCGAATCGCGCTGCAGCAGGCTGACCTGCATGTCGGTTTCCAGTTCCTTCATCTGCCGGCTCAAGGCCGACTGCGCGATGAACAAGTGCTCGGCGGCGCGGGTATAGCTGCCGGCGTCGACAATTTCGACGAAATACTTGAGCTGTCTGAGTGAAATCATTGCTATGCCGTTTCGAGATAGATGGCCGCCATATTCGGTATTGGCGCTGGCCTTGCCTGTAACGCTACAGTGAAGGCATGCGACGCTTGCCGATATCGTGTTCGGCGCATTGCCGCCAAGCTGTTTTACCTTGGCTTTTCGAGGTGGTCAACATAAAAATCGCTGGTGCTTTCACCAGGACGATAAGGGGAATCTATGTCCGAAATTTTACTCATTGTGATTGGCACGAGCGGCGTCGCGATCAGCATTTTCGCCAATTTGGCATTTGCGCGGCGGAGCGACTCTACCGAGGTCCCGACAGCAACGGACGGATCGAAGCGGCGCGAGCCTTGATCGTCGTCAAAGCGCTTGCTGCTGACGCCGGCATGCCTTCAGCGACGGCACCGCAAATCGCATGCAAGCCTGCCTGCGCAACTGGTAATATTTGCGCATAGGGTATCAGTACATACAGGTCTGTATATGGCTGTGCAGCGGCAGGAAATAAATTTCACGAACTTGCTGGCCGCCACCTTGAATACCTCGCGTTCTTTGCATATATTGTCATACGACAACAAATTTTTACCCGTTTCACCACTTCCTTTCAGTCCGTAAAAATACAACTTGCATATGCATGACTGACTCAGGCCCCGGTCCTGTGTCGATGTCGAATTCCCGTGACCAGCGTCAGCCGCTTGTCACAGGTGGGATTTTTATTGTTTGCCGCCGGCAGCATCGGTGAATACAACTTGCGAGGACTACATGTCGATTAAACGAAAACTACTGTTTGGCCTGGCCGTTTCCCTACAATTATGTGCGTTGGCATTTGCCGCCCATCAGGCGCTGGCGCAGGAGGCCCCGCAAAGCGAGGTGGCAGCGGTGCGGCCGCCGGCCGACCAGCCTTATAACGACAAGACGCTATATGGCTTCGGCGCCGGCGATGCGCTCGCTGCCGCGCAGGTGACGGAAAACGCCGCGGTCACCCACAACAGCATTTCGATCAACGGCAGGACCATCCACTACACGGCGACCGCAGGCCATCTGACTGCCGCCGATCCGAAAACCGGCAAGCCGGAAGCCTCGATTTTCTACGTTGCCTATACCGCTGACAAACAGAATGCCGGCAAGCGGCCGGTCACTTTTTTCTATAATGGCGGCCCGGGCTCATCGTCGGTATGGCTGCACCTCGGCTCCTTCAGCCCCAAGCGCATCGTGACCGGCGATCCGGCCACTACGGAGCCGCTGCCTTTCCCGTTTGTCGACAACAAGCAAAGCCTGATCGATACTACCGACATGGTGTTCATCGATGCGGTCGGCACCGGTTTCTCCGAAGCCATCAGCCCCAACACCAACCAGACTTTCTGGGGTGTGGACAGCGATGCGGCGGTGTTCCGGGATTTCGTCACGCGCTACCTTAATGCCAATCACCGGCTGGAATCGCCCAAGTACCTGTTTGGCGAATCGTATGGCACGCCGCGCACCGACGTCCTCGCCAACCTGCTGGAAATGGCCGGCACCAAGCTGACCGGCGTGGTGCTGCAATCGGCGATCCTGAACTACAACTCGAACGCCGACTTTAACGGCGGCTCGTATGGACCGTACTTCCCAGGCTATGCCGCAGTGGGAGCCTATTTCAACCTGGTGACGCCGCCGCCGACCAATCTCACCAAATTCGCCAAACAGATGCGCACCTTCGTGGCCGGCGGCTATGAGCCTGCAGTGGATGCCTTCCTGGCTTCGAATACGCAGCCCTCGGCCGACCTGCTGAACCAGCTGTTCTTCAACAGCGGCTATACGGTGCCGCAATGGAAGGCCGATTTCAACCTGGATGAAACCACTTTCCGCGCCAACCTGATTCCCGGTTCCGTGATCGGCCGCTATGACGGCCGGGTGGTGGCGGTCAATGGCAGCCCGCTGGCGGCCGATGGCGATCCTTCCAGCACCCTGATCACACAGCCGTTCACCGATCGCATGAATGACTATCTGCCGCACGGTTTGAAATACACCGCGGTCTCGACCTACAATATAGAAAACGGCGACACCATCCAGAACTGGGTCTGGACCCACGATGGCCTGCCTCTGCCGGATACGATTCCCGACCTGGCGGCAGCCATCTACCAGAATCCCAAGCTCAAGGTATTGTCGGCGAATGGCTACCATGACCTCGCCACGCCTTTCTACAATACGGAGCTCGACCTGGGCCGTCTCGGTCCGATTTCCGGCTTGCAGATCACGCACTATCGCGGCGGCCACATGATTTACCTGTTCGATCCGTCGCGCCTGATGATGAAAAGCGATCTGGTGCGGTATTACGACAGCCGCTCATGATGCGCGCGGATATTTCGCACATCCTGCTGACCATTCAATCTGATAGGTACTGGAGCTGATATGAAATCATTCCTGACACTCGTGGCAGTTTCGTCTCTCGCCATCATCCTGCCTGCTGCGGCGCTGGCGCAAAGCACGGTCAACGCCACCACTACACCGGCACGCCAGGGCATGGCGCAACTGGGCGATCCTTACGTGCCGGCGCACGTCAAAGCCGCCGCCCGCGTCGCCGCCAAGCCAGCCGCGGCCGGCGCTTCGCTGCAAGAACGGGCCTTGCAGAAACTGCAAGCGAAGTTCAGCGAAGCCGACAGCAGCAACAGCGGTTCCGTCACCAAGACCCAGGCGCAGCAGGCGGGCTTCGGCTTTGTCGCCAATAATTTCGAGCAGATCGATGTCAATCACGCTGGCAGGGTCACTTTCGACAACGTCAAGACCTATATGCGCGCCAACGGGGCGAACTTCTAGGTTTTGACGAAGCACTGCGGCGGCAAAATCACGCCGACGGCATGGATGGCAAACTGTCATCCATGCCGTTTATCCGTGTTAAATTAACCCGACGTCACCGGACCAAAAGGGGAATGCCGATGCGCCCGTTGTTGCCTACCTTGCCCGCCAAGAAGGCGGGTCCTTGATGCAGATTGCCGATACCTTCTACGATGACATGGCCTCCGCCTATCATCTGATTTTCGCCGACTGGGCTGCAACCATAGAACAGCAGGGAATGATTTTGTCCGCACTGCTGCCAGCGCCGGCCGCGGCCGGCAAGGTGCTGGATTGCGCCTGCGGCATCGGCACCCAGGCGCTGGGACTGGCAGGCCACGGTTATCAGGTCGAAGGCAGCGATCTTTCCGCGGCCGAGATCGAGCGCGCTAGGCTGGAAGCAGGCAAGCGTGGTTTGTCTATTCCATTCCGCACGGATGACATGCGCCTGCTGCACACCTCGGCCTCTGGTGAATACGGCGTGGTGCTGGCTTTCGATAACGCCTTGCCGCATCTCGATAGCGAAGAAGATATCGACCAGGCGCTGGTGGCGATGTACCAGAGGCTGCGGCCCGGCGGCAGGCTCATGCTCAGCCTGCGTGACTACGGGCCGTTGATGGAGCAGCGGCCGGGCATCATGCCGCCGGCCATGTTCATGGACGACGGCCGCCGCCGTATCGTGCATCAGGTGTGGGACTGGCTGGATGAGCGCCGTTACATGCTCCATCTGTATATCACGCGCCAGATGCCGGACATGGCATGGAAGACCAGCCACTTTGCCGGCCGCTATCGCGCGATTACGCCGCAGGAAGTGGCTGCTCATGCGAGCAAGGCCGGCTTTAAGCAGGTGCAAATCCTGCCGCCGGCTGCGACCGGATATTACCAGCCGATTGTCGCAGCCGTGCGTCCCGCTGCCTGAACTGTCCACCCGCTGCATCGAGACTACGCAGCCGCTGCCGGCCGCGCCGGCAGCAATATCTCCACCGCATGCTCGCGCTTGTCGTCCACCAGCGCAATTGCGGCGTCCGTCTGTATCGCGCCGTCGACCTTGATGTAGCTGGCGAGGCCATCGGCGACACCCTGGTGCAGCACAATCTGATAGGTGGTGTCGCGATAGCGGTAGGCCAGGCGGCAGGATGTCCAGTTGTCCGGCAGGCAGGGCGCTATGTGCAGCTTGTCGCCGGCCAGGCGCAGGCCGAGCAGTGATTCGACGATCAGGCGATACATCCATCCGGCCGATCCGGTATACCAGGTCCAGCCGCCGCGGCCGACGTGTGGTACGCCGGCATAGACGTCGGCGGCGACCACGTAGGGTTCGACCTTGTACCTGGCGATCTTGCTTGCAGTCTTGCCGTGGCCGAGCGGATTGATCAGCCGCATCAGTTCCCAGGCGCGTTTCTGGTCGCCCAGCTTGGCAAAAGCCATCACGGTCCAGATTGCCGCGTGGGTGTACTGGCCGCCATTTTCGCGCACGCCGGGGACGTAGCCGCGGATGTAGCCGGGATTCTGGTCGGATTTGTCGAACGGCGGATCGAGCAGCTGGATGATGCCGTCCTTGCGCCGCACCAGGCGCTGGTCTACCGCCTGCATCGCCATCAGGCTGCGCTGCGGATCGCCGCCGCCGGACAGCACCGACCAGCTTTGCGAAATCGAATCGATCTGGCATTCGACATTCTTGGCCGAGCCGAGCGGCGTGCCGTCATCGAAATAGGCGCGCCGGTACCAGGCGCCGTCCCAGCCGTTGGCGGCGATGTTTTTCTTCAGCTTCACGGCTTCAGTCCAGCAGCGCTCGGCAAAGGCCTGGTCCTGGCGGCCGGCGGCGATTTCGCTAAAGCTGGTCAGGACCTCGTACAGGAAGAAGCTGAGCCAGACGCTTTCGCCTTTGCCCTTTTCACCAACCTTGTCCATGCCGTCGTTCCAGTCGCACGAACCCATCAGCGATAGCCCATGCACGCCGAAGCGCAGACCGTGTTCGATGGCGCGCACGCAATGGACGTACAGCGTCGCCACCTCGCTGGAGCGGCCCGGAAGGTCGTAGTAGGAATCTTCATCCGGGTTCACTGCCCGTCCTTCAAGGAAGTGCGCGGCTTCGTCCAGCACGGTAGTGTCGCCGGTGCTGCTGACATAGCGATGCACTGCCAGCGGCAGCCACAGGAAATCGTCGGAACAATGGGTGCGGACGCCGCGGTCGGTGGGCGGATGCCACCAGTGCTGAGCATCGCCTTCGATGAACTGGTGGGCGGCGCACAGCAGGAGATGTTCGCGCAGCAGCTGCGGCTGGTTGTGCACCAGGGCCATGGCATCCTGCAGCTGGTCGCGGAAGCCGAACGCGCCGCCCGACTGGTAGTAGCCGCTGCGCGCCCACATGCGGCAGGAGACGACCTGATACATCAGCCAGCCGTTGGCCAGCAGGTTCAGCGCCGGGTCCGGCGTTTCTATCTGTATTGCACCCAGGGTGCGTTCCCAGAACGCATGGACTGCCTGCAATGCCGTCTGCGCCGCAGTTGCACCGCGGTGACGTTGCAATAGTTCGCCCAGGTTGCTGTGGCGGCTATCGGCGACGCCGAGCATGAACACGATTTCGCGCTGCTGGCCGGGACTGAGCTCGAACTGCTGCTGGATTGCGGCGCACGGATCGAGTCCGGCGCCGACCTTGCCCGACAAGCGTATCCGCTCCATCGCCGCCGGGCTTTGCAGGGAACCGTTGCGGCCGATGAATTCGTAGCGGTCGCCACTGACGCTGCGGACGGTAGCGTCAACATCGAAGAAGGCGATGCGGTCGGGGAATTCGGTATTGTAGGGATTGCGCGCCAGCAGGGCGCCGCTGGCAGGATCGATTTCCGTGACGATGTGCATCACCGACTTGGGGCGTAATTCGCCCAGCACCCACTCGGCATAGCCGGTAGCGGACAGTTTGCGCACCCCATCCGATTCGTTGCGCACGCGCAGCACGGAGTATTTGACCGGGGCGTCGATAGCGACATAGACCGTCAGTTCAGAGACGATGCCTTCCTCGATATGTTCGAAGACGCTGTAGCCGAAGCCGTGGCGCGTCACATACTCGCCGGCGCCGCGGCGCGGTAGCGGCGCCGGCGACCAATAGTGGCCGCTTTCTTCGTCGCGCAGGTAGAAGGCTTCGCCGCCGCTATCGCTGACCGGATCGTTAGCCCAGGGAGTCAAGCGGAATTCGTGGGCGTTCTCGCCCCAGGTGTAGGCTTGTCCGCTTTCGGAAACGACCGTGCCGAATTGCGGATTGGCGATCACGTTGCTCCATGGCGCCGGCGTGGTTTGCGTAGCTGAGGTGGCGATGACATATTCGCGGCCGTCGGCGCTGAAGCCACCGAGGCCATTTGCCATCAGCAACTGGCGGCTGGCCAGGGTCAGCCCGTCGGGCACGCTGAGCGCTTGCGGCCTGAGCATCGGCGTCAGGCGCGGCACCCGAATTTCCATCAGGTCGCGGCGGTTGATCTGTTCGGCCAACGTGCCGCGGCTGTCGGTCAGGATCACCCGCGCCACGGCCTGGAACAGGATCCGGTCTTCGTCGGAGATCTGGTCCACCAGCCGCAGGAAAATGCCGCCCGGGCGGTCGATCGCATTGGCACCGGTGACCGAGGAAATCAAGCCCATGATCTGTTCCTGCAGCAGCTGGCGGTAGCCGGCATGGTCTTCGTTCCAGATCACCAGGTCGACCGCCAGTCCTTTCGAGCGCCAGTAGGCATGGGCTTGCACCAGTTGCCGCACCAGTTCGATATTCTCCTGGCTCTTGATCTGCACCAGCACGATCGGCAGGTCGCCGGAAATGGCGTAACCCCACAGGCCGGACTGGCCGCGATGGTTGCGGATCAGCACGCTGGCGTCGGCGCGCAGCAGCGGATTGACAAAGATCACCGAATTCGCCAGGCGGCCATACAGCTGGGCGTCGGCCTCGCTGGCGTTAAGCTGACGCAGCACCACCTGGCTATGCGGCCAGGACAGTTCGACCACGCGGTCGGCCAGATGACGGTCCTGGTATTTTTCGATCAGTCCGAGGCAGATATCGCGCGAGTCGCCGATGCCGGTCACCATGTCGATGGTGACCACCTGTTCCGGCTCCAGCGTGATCTGGCAGCGGATCGCCACGATCGGATCGAGCACCGGCCCGGCGCTGCCACTTAGGGGGCCGGGCTTACGCATGGCTTGCGGCGCCGTGACGGTGTTGCCGCGGCCTATGAATTCCATGCGGTCGGTCTCGTACGATACCGCATCCAGTTCCGCGCCGTGGATCGCCATCAGGTGGAACATCCAGGGCATTTTCTCGTTCATCGAACGCGGCCGGCGGGTGCACAGGATGGCGCGTTGCGGACCGAGGATCTCGGTCTGCACGAACAGGTTGCTGAAGGCCGGGTGGGTGGCGTCGGCAGGCGCTGGCGCCAGCACCACCTCGGCATAACTGGTGATGTCGATGGTTCTCTGTGTGCGCGAGCGGTTGATGATGCGGGTCCGGCGCAATTCGATATCGTCCTCCTGCGACACCACGATCTCGGTGTGCATGTCGAGATTGTTGTCGCGCCGGCGGAATTCCGCTCGCCCTTCGGAAAAGATCACCTCGTAATTCCTGGGCGGCGCCAGCGTCGGCTGGTAAGCGGTCGACCAGAAGTAGGCGCTGTCTTCGTTGCTGCTTTCATCGACGTCGCGTACGTAGCAGAAGGCGCCCCAGTTGTCGCGCGTGCTGTCTTCGCGCCAGCGGGTGACCGCCAGGTCGTTCCAGCGGCTGCGGCTGCCGCCGGCGCTGGTGACCATCACATGGTAGCGGCCGTTCGACAGCAGCTGGATTTCCGGCGTGCGCGGATCGGGACGCTGCAAGATGCGCATCTGTATGCCCTGGTCGCCGGCCGCGGTGCGGATATCGGCCAGGTCGGAGGTGTTGGAATAAGTCGCGCTGGCTTTGGGCACGCGTTCGTGCAGCAGGGACATGGTGGCCTGGAACAGAGGATCGGATTCGAAGCGCTTTTGCATGGGGCGGTCGAGCAGCAGGTAGGCCAGCGCCAGGAATCCCATGCCCTGGTGATGCGCCATGAAGGAGCGGATCACGGCATTGCTCTGTCCGCGCGGCAGGCGCGATGGCGTGTAGTCGATGGCTTCAAAGAAGCCGTACTCGCCTTCGAACCCTTCCGCCGCCAGTTGTTGCAGGTTGCTGCAGGCCTGTTCCGGCGCCACCATCAGCGCCATCATCGAGGCGTAGGGAGCGATTACCAGATCGTCGCCCAGGCCACGCTTGAAGCCCAGGCCCGGCACGCCGAACGCGCGGTATTGATAATTGAGGCTGGCATCGAAGGTGTGGTAGCCCGATTCTGAAATACCCCACGGCACGTTGCGCTGGGCGCCGTATTCGATCTGGCGCTTGATGGCGGAGTCGTAAGTCTGGTCCAGCAGGGTATTGGCGAAAGTCGGCATCACCAGCAGCGGCATCAGGTATTCGAACATCGAACCGCTCCACGACAGCAGGATCGGCTCACCGCCGGCGATGGTCAGCTGGCGGCCGAGGGCGAACCAGCTTTCCTGCGGCAGCTGGCCCTGGGCGATGGCGATGAAGGTCGTCATGCGGGCTTCCGAGGCCAGCAGGTCGTAGAAGCTGAGGTCGCGCCGGCGTTCGCTGACGTTGTAGCCGATCGCCAGCAGATGGGTGGCAGGGTCGTACAGGAAACCGTACTCCATCCTGGCGAACTCTTCGGCCTGGGTCGCCAGCTGCTCGATCAGCAGGATGTTTTCACTGGCGCGCCGGCTGCCTTCAGCCAGCAGGCGCTGCAGCGTGGACAGGCGTTCGATCTGCAGCGCATTGCTGTGCTCGGCCAGCTTTCTTTCAAATTTCTCGGTCAGCTCCGTATGCATGCGCGCCAGCTGGCGCAAGGTCGGGATCTGGTCGAGCTCGGGAAAGTCATCCAGCCAGTCCGCCGGCGCCAGCATCTGGTTCCATGGCGTCAGCCGATCGAGTTCTTCCTGCGCTTCCCTGCACTGGCTGGCGAGTGCGCGCCCCCAGACGTTGAGCTGGGTGTCGGGCACGGTGTCGAGCCCGGCAACAAAACTGGTCGCACAATGGCTCAGGCGTTGCAAGAAATCGTGGGCCACGGTCAGGGTGGCAGGAGTGGACTGGCAGGCCGAATCGAGATCCTTTTCGAACTGGACCAGCTTGGCCAGCGGGCCGCCGCCGGCGGTGTCGCGCAGGATTTCATAAGTGTCGCGCAAGCCCGGAAAGACGCGCGCGCCGATGATCGCGCTGTCCAGCAAACCTTCCAGGCCGGGACGCAGCGTCAGCAGATGCCCGGCTAGGTTGCCGCTGTCCACGCTCGAGACATAGATGGGATGCAGCGGTCTCAGGTACTGGGTGTCATACCAGTTGTAGAAATGGCCTTGGTAGCGCTCCAGGGCGGCGAGGGTCTGAAAGGTGTTCTGGGTGCGTATGATCAGCTGTCCCGCCGGGATGTAGCCAAAGTCGTAGGCTGCCAGATTGGCCAGCAGCGACAGGCCGATATTGGTCGGCGAGGTGCGCCGCGCCACCACCGCGACCGGGTGTTCCTGGACATTGTCCAGCGGCAGCCAGTTGTCTTCCGGACCGACATAGGTTTCAAAGAAAAGCCATATCTTGCGTGACAGCGCGCGCAGGAATTGCGTTTGCTCGCTAGTCAGCTGTGCCTGGCGGCGGCTGACAGGCTGGCTGATCCACCAGGCGATGAAGGGTGACGTCAGCCATAACAGCAGGATAGGAGCGGCGGCTTGCAGCGCCAGCGGTCGGGCGACGCTCAGGTAGACGACTGCCGCCGCGGCGATGGCGGGGGCGATCCACATGTCGCGATAATAGGACAGCAGGCCGTCGCCTGACTGGCGGCTGGTTGCGCTGGACGGTTGCCATTCCAGCAGTTTCCTGTGCGAGACCAGTATCCGCCACTGGGTGCGGATCACGGCGTCGAGATTGACGGCGGCTTCATAGGGCAGAAAAATCAGCGTCAGCGCCGCATGGCTGAAATGCTGGCCGGCGGCTTTCAGGGTGGCTGAAAAATGCTGGCGCAACAAGACGTCGGCAGGTTTGCGCAGCAGGCTGACGATGCTGGCGCAGATTGATGGAATCAGGATGATCGCCAGCACCGCGCAGCTCCAGAACCAGGCCGAGGGCAGCAGCAGCCAGCCGGCCAGCAGTAAGGCTGTCAGCGCAAACGGCACCATGCTGCGGCGCAGATTGTCGAACAGCTTCCAGCGCGACAAGGCGGACAGCGGATTGCGGTGGCGCAGGATCCTGCCGCTCGCCGCATCGCGCGCGCCCGGCACGCTGGGCAGCAGCCAGGAGGCGATCTGCCAGTCGCCGCGTATCCAGCGATGGCGGCGGCGGACGTCGGCGCTGTAGCGGGACGGATACTGCTCATACAGCTGGACGTCGCTCAGCAGGCCGGCGCGGGCATAGCAGCCTTCCAGCAGATCGTGGCTGAGCACGCGGTTTTCCGGCATGCGGTTGCCCAGCACCTGCTCGAAGGCGTCGATGTCGTAGATCCCCTTGCCGACGAAAGAACCTTCGCCGAACACATCCTGGTATACATCCGATACGGTGCGGGTGTAGGGATCGATGCCGATCTCGCCGCCGCACAGCAATTCATAGCGCGATGCCGAGGCGCTCGGCAGGCTGACCGCTACCCGCGGCTGCAGGATGCCGTAGCCGTCGACCACGCGTTCGCGGCTGGCGTCATACAGCGGCCGGTTCAGCGGATGGGCCATAGTGGCGACGAACTGCCTGGCGGCATCGCGCGGCAATTCCGTGTCGGTATCCAGCGTGATGACGTAGCGGACGTTGCTGAGGCCGTCGGTATCGCCGGTAATCAGCGAATAGGTATCCGCTTCGCCACCGCGCAGGAAGGCGTTCAGGTCGGCCAGCTTGCCGCGCTTGCGTTCGTAGCCCATCCATGTTTTTTCCTGCGGGTTCCAGCGCCGCGGACGATGCAGCAGCAGGAAACGGTCGTCATGGGCTTTGCTATATTCCTGGCGGTATTTCTGGTTCAGCTCGGTAATATTGTTATTGATATGTTCCAGCAGGCTGTCTTCGCCCGTCAGGTTTTCGCTGCCGGCATCGGCGAAATCGGTGAGCAGGCAAAAGCGCAGGTTGTCATCGCGATTGGCGAGGTAGCGCACTTCCAGCGTTTCGGTCAGCTCGTCGATGTTTTGCCGGGTGAACAGCATGGTGGGTACCACTACCAGCGTACGCGACTCACGCGGTATGCCTTCCGAGAAATCCATGCGCGGCAGCGGCCGCGGCACCGTGATCAGCGTGGCGAGCCAGTTGACCATGGCCAGCGCCAGCTGGCTGGCGGCGAGCAGCGAGATTATCGCCAGCCCCGCCAGCAGCCAGTCGCCGGCGCCGTCGGCATAAGCCTTGGCAAGCACCAGCCCAGCCACCAGCAGGCTCAGTAGCAGGATGCTGGCGAGGTACGCCGTCAGCGGTGAATCGCGGGCGGCGCTGCGCAGCCGTTCCGGCAACGGCGGCCGGTAAGCGGCTGCCGCCTCAAGCTGCGGCAAGCCTTTGTCAATCAGGTAATAGCCGACATGGCTGCTGCGCGTTTCGTTGTCGACCGGTTGCATACTGGCTGCCGCCAGTTGCAGCGCCTGCTGCGCTACTTCGATTTCGGACATGCGGCTGTGCCTGGCGAGCTTTTCAACCACATGGCGGTAGCAGTCGCGCGTGGCGAAATCCATGCGTGCATAAATATCGCCCGGGTCCTTGCGCAAGATATGGTCGACCACGCTCATGGTTTCGACGAATTCGCGCCAGTCCATGGCGCTCAGGAAGCGCAGGCTGCCGATGCTGTTGCTGATCGAGACCTGGTCGGCGGCCTGATGCTGGGTTTCGGATTGGACCAGCTGTTCAATGGTGTGGCCGGATTCGTTCAGGCGCTGCGACAGCCAGGTCATGGGCAGCGTCAGCGCCGGGCTTTGCCCTTGCAGGCGCCGCACCAGCTCGGCTACGAAAGAGCTGTCGAGCGGCGGATTGGAGCGCGCCATGTCAGCCACCAGCAGGATCAGGTTGCCGGGATCGTTCTCGGCGCTTTCCGCCATCGCGTCGGCCCAGGATTCTGCCAGGTTGCGGTTGAGGCGGGTCTGCGCCAGGTGGGTGGCGACCCGCCGCAGGTTCTCGATCAAGGCCAGGCGCAGCATGATGGGAATCGCCCATAGCTCGCCCAGCGTCAGCGGCGTCACCTGCTGGTAGGCAGCGACGAAGCGGCTCAGGTTTTCCGGATCGACGCGGCCGTCGCCGTGCGAAATGGTTTCCAGCGCGATATCGTATACGCGCGGGCGGCCGGCGGAGTTGCCGCGCAGCAGGCGTGGCAACTCGCGGCTGTAGTTTTTCGGCAGGTGCCGTTTGGCGGTGCGGATCTGTTCTTCGATCAGATAGAAATTGTCGAGCAGCCATTCCGCCGCCGGCGTCACCTGGCGGCTGGTCTTGATGGCCTCGGTCAGCTGGCTGCAGGCATCGATGATGACTGTTTCGTTCTCGGCCAGGCGCGCCAGCAACTGGTCGCGGCCGCGTTCAGGGCTGAGCTTGTGCGCATTGGCCAGGATCCGGCCGTGCTGCTCCATTTGCAAGGCGCTGAACAATTCGGCGCGCAAGGGAAGCTCGTCATCGTCCCGGCCGCCGCCATTATCCGAGCGCAGCGCGGTTTTAATGCTGAGCAGGTAATCGAATACGGATTTGTGGTCTGTTTTCAATTTTGATATTTCTATTTTTATAACGAAAGAGAACCGGATCGCAGGGCGCGGAAGAGTTTGCAGTGATCAGATTCTGGCCCTGCTGGATATCGCTTCTGGCAAGCGGAAGGGCGCCGCGTCAGGAGAAGACGTTCGACAGGGGGCGGTAGAAATGCGGCCCGTAGAAGATGCGTGAAAGTACTGGCGCCGGCAGCGCGGATTGCTGACCTGCGGACCGTCCTACGTTTTACAGATTAGCAGATTCTCGGACGAAGCTCCAAGCAAGCGCCTGGAACTCGCCCGGGAACGCTCAGCGGGCCAGCAGCACCACCTTGCCCCTGGCGCCGGTGCCGCCTCGAACTCATTTGCTGTTGGTTGCGCCCGGTGGACTGGCAGGACCTGCCGCTCAGGCTACGGCGGTTGTCCTGGCGGTTTGGTGCGCTGGGACACATAGCGTAGCAGTATGATGTTTTGCGGGAACAGCAAGCCTATTTGCGGGCGAGCAGATGCTTGTGTGCGCTGCCGTACGGAATGCGGGCATTTGCGGGGCTATTCTGCATATAGCCGACAATGAATCGGCAGCAGGCGCAAGAATATTGAACCGTCGCACACACTGGAGCCCAGCATGAAAACGAAAACAGTTGTCTCCGCCATTATGGCGATGTCGCTGCTCACGGGTGGCCTGGCGTTCGGCCAGGAACGTGACAGGCCCGCCCAGCGCTACGATCAGCAGCAGCGCAACGATGACCAGCAGCGCTACGATGACCAGCAGCGTAACGATCAGGGCCGGCAGCCGGATCGCCGCGATTACAATGATCAGCGCCGCCAGCCGGATCGTGGCAATTACAACGATCAACGTCGTCAGCCGGATCGTGGCAATTACAACGATCAGCGTCGTCAGCCGGATCGCCGCGATTACGGTGAGCAGCGCCGCGACGAGCGCGGGGCTGGTCCCGACCACGCGTTCTATCGGGGCCAGCGGCTGCCGCCGGAATACCGCGGCCGCCAGTACGTGGTCGATGACTGGCGGGCTCACCACCTGAATGCGCCGCCGCGCGGCTATCATTGGGTGCAGACCGGCGGCGACTATGTGCTGGTGGCGATATCCACCGGCATCATCCTGCAGATGTTGTTGGGTAACTGACAAATACAGCAAAGCGCTTTTCAGCAGCAGGCCTGAAGAAATCCCCTGCGCTCATTTGAGCGCGGGGGATTTTGCTTTATGCCGCCGCTGCGTAGGGGAGTCGCGTTGTTGTGCAAGTGTCATGAACATCGTCAGCACCGCCAGCGGTCTGTGCGTCAGCACACACAGCTTGCCGATGCCGGGCCGTCACCCTGAGTCAGGGTTAAAACCAGTGCTATGTGCGTCAGCGCACCGATCTTGCCGCGCATAAGTAATATAAATCTAGTGTAGAGCTTCGTACTCCCATCCAGAATCGCCGAACGTATCGTGCAGCTCAACGGCGAACCGGATTTCAATCCGGTTGCGCTGGCCGAGCGCAGCCATGTGGAGTACGACACCTCAACGGACATCATGGCCAAGGAAGAAGAACACGCTGACGATATGCGTGACCTGCTGGGTTGAAATGTAGGCGACCCTGTTCATCATCAATTTCAAGGAGTTCATCTTGTTAGAGAAAAATCTGAAAGCGGTCAATCGCGATGTAAAGGTGCTGGTCCAGGATGCGCAAGCCTTGTTTCAGGCGGCCGCGGCATTGACCGGCGATAAGGCCGAGGAACTGCGCGCACGCGCCATGCGCTTGCTGGACAGTGCTCTGGTCGCCGCGCAGGAAGCGCAAACCGTTGCCGTCGGCGCCAGCAAGGAAATGGCGGATTCGGCGGAACAGTATGTCAAGGAAAATCCATGGCAGGCATTGGCCGCGGCGGCTGGCGTGGGATTTCTGGTCGGCGTGATAATGACCAGGAAATGATCAAATAATCGGGTGTAAAAAAGCGTGGCGCCTGTCATATGCGGCGCCACGTTTTCATTGCTGCCGGCATCAGGCAGGAGATGCCGCTCGGGCCATGGTCACAGCTGCGGCAGCGGCTGCCCGGTGCAGCAAACCGCAGGCCGCACACACCGGCGCCGACTTCATATACACTGGCCGAAGAGCAAAGGAATTTTATGGAAGATTGGCGAGCGGGTTCGCTTTTCCTGCTTTCGAATGCGGTGTTGTCGGACACACGATTGCGCTGCAACTGTTTACAGTGGTGAAGACTGGAAAAACGTGATCTGATCGGAAGCACTTTATTGCTTGTCTGCCGCATGCAAGATGCGGCAGATGCCGCCCGAATTTTCCCCGCTACCGTCTGGAGACTGCCATGCATTCAGAAACAATTGGTGAGTACGAAATAGAATGTTCCGGGCTGCCATTGCCTGACAGCGAAGGCTGGGTCGCCAACCTGGTGATCTACGCGCCTTCCTGCAATCCCATGCATAGAAACGATATCTTCCCGTCGCAGCGGGTGGCGGTCGACACCGTCTTCGCCAGCGAGCAGGAGGCGGAAGCCGAGGCCCGCGCCTGCGCCATCGCGCTGATAGAAAAAGGCCGCAAGAAGGAAGTCCACTAAGCAAGGGAAGCGTAACAATCGAGCGAATAAAAGACATAATAAAAGACATAAAAAACGGCAGCGGGTAACATGGCTGTCGTTGTCATATTTATTCAGCGAGGAGAGCAGGATGCAACTTGGCATGATTGGATTGGGGCGCATGGGCGCCAATATGGTCAGGCGTCTGACCAAAGGTGATCACCAGTGCGTGGTCTATGATTTGCATCCGGATGCCGTCAAGGCCGCCGTGCATCCGGGCGCGACCGGCGCTTCATCCTTGCGGGACCTGGTCAGCCAGCTGCGCGCGCCGCGCGTGCTGTGGCTGATGCTGCCGGCTGCGGTGGTGGATGAAAACCTGGCGCTGCTGCTGCCTTTGCTGGAAGCCGGCGATATCGTGATCGATGGCGGCAACTCCTATTACCACGATGACATCCGCCGCGGCGCCGAACTGAAAGCGCGCCAGCTGCATTACGTCGATGTCGGCACCAGCGGCGGCGTCGCCGGCTTTGACCGCGGCTATTGCCTGATGATAGGCGGGGAAAAGGAAGTGGTAGGCCATCTGGCGCCGATTTTCGCTACGCTGGCTCCCGGCGCCGGCGCGGCAGCGCCGACTCCCGGCCGCACCGCGAGCGGCAGCAGCGCCGAGCAAGGCTATCTGCATTGTGGTCCGCATGGCGCCGGGCATTTCGTCAAGATGGTTCACAACGGCATCGAGTACGGCCTCATGGGCGCTTACGCCGAAGGCTTGAATATCCTGCGCCACGCCAACGTCGGCAAGCAGGGCAGCGTGGCTGACGCCGAAACCACGCCGCTGCGCCATCCTGAACACTATCAGTACGACCTCGATCTGCCGGAAATTACCGAACTGTGGCGGCGCGGCAGCGTGATCGGTTCGTGGCTGCTGGATCTGACCGCCGGCGCGCTGCAGAAAGATCCAACGCTGGAAAACTACGCAGGCCATGTCGCCGATTCGGGCGAGGGTCGGTGGACCATCAATGCAGCGGTCGACGAAGCGGTGCCGGTGCCCATCCTGAGCGCCGCCTTGTTTGCGCGCTTCAGTTCACGCGGCGAGGACGATTTTTCCAACAAAGTGCTGTCGGCCATGCGGCAAGGATTCGGCGGCCATGTAGAAAAGCCGGTCGAGCCGCAGGGCGATTAACTACAGCGCGCGGCACCTCAGGTTGCGCTGCGCGGTCCGACCCGCCAGGAGCTCTATCATGAAAATCAGTCCTCTGGCCGGCCAGCCGGCGCCATCGGCATTACTGGTGGATGTGCCGAAGCTGGTATCAGCCTACTACAGCAATATCCCCGATCCGGCGGTGGCCGAGCAGCGCGTGGCGTTCGGCACCTCGGGTCATCGCGGTTCATCCTTCGATTGCAGTTTTAACGAAGCGCATGTGCTGGCCATCAGCCAGGCGATTTGCGCCTACCGCAGCAAGCAGGGCATCAGCGGGCCGTTGTTCATCGGCATCGATACCCATGCCTTGTCGGTGCCTGCCTGCGCCAGCGCGGTTGAAGTGCTGGCGGCCAACGGCGTCGACATCATGCTGGCCGAAGGCGACGAATACACGCCAACGCCGGCCGTGTCGCACGCCATCATCAAATACAACCGCGGCCGCAAGAGCGGCCTGGCGGACGGCATCGTCATCACGCCCTCGCACAATCCGCCGGAAGACGGCGGCTTCAAGTACAATCCGCCCAATGGCGGCGCGGCGGATACCGATGTCACCGGCTGGATCGAGGCCGCTGCCAACGCGCTGCTGCGCGGCAGCCTCAAGGACGTCAAGAGAATGCCGTTGCAGAAGGCCTTACGGCTGGACAGCACGCACCGTTATGACTATCTGAATACCTACGTCGACGAACTCGACCAGGTGATCGACATGGCGCTGATCCGCGACGCCGGCATCCACCTCGGCGTCGATCCGCTGGGCGGCGCCGGGGTGCACTACTGGCAGCGCATCGGCGAGCGCTACCAGTTGAACCTGAGCGTGGTCAGCGCAGAGGTCGATCCGACCTTCCGCTTCATGACGGCCGACTGGGATGGCCGCATCCGCATGGATCCCTCATCGTCCTACGCCATGCAGCGCCTGCTCGGAATGAAGGATCGTTACGACATCGCCTTTGCCTGCGACACCGATCACGACCGCCACGGCATCGTTACGCGCAGCGTCGGTCTGCTGCCGGCCAATCACTACCTGGCGGTAGCCATCGATTATCTGTTCCAGCACCGCAGCCAGTGGCCGCAGGCGGCGGGCGTCGGCAAGACCGTGGTCAGCAGCCAGATCATCGACCGCATCAGCGCCAGGCTTAAACGCACACTGTACGAGGTGCCGGCCGGCTTCAAATGGTTCGCGCCCGGCCTGAGCGACGGTTCACTCGGTTTCGGCGGCGAGGAGAGCGCCGGCGCTGCCTTCCTGCGCCTGGACGGCGCGGTCTGGACTACCGACAAGGATGGCCTGGCGCCGGCTTTGCTGGCGGCCGAGATCACCGCCCGCAGCGGCCGCGATCCCGGCGAAGTGTATCGCCAGCTGGCCAGCGAGCTAGGCGATCCGCTGACGACCCGGGTGGAAGCCAGCGCCACCCCGGCGCAAAAGAAGCTGCTGGCCGCCTTGTCGCCGCAGCAGATCCAAAGCACCGAGCTGGCCGGCGAAAAAATCCGCAGCATCATCAGCAAGGCGCCCGGCAACGATGCACCCATCGGCGGCGTACGGGTGGCGACGGACAAAGGCTGGTTTGCGACGCGGCCCTCCGGCACGGAAGACATCTACAAGATATACGCCGAGAGTTTTCAGGGCGCCGAACACTTGCAGCGCATCGTGCAAGAGGCGCAGGCGATTGTCGACGCCGCCCTGGCAGCTACACCGCAATCGCCTGCCGCAGCCGCAAAATGAGTCACGGAGCGCTGAGCGAAACGGCTGAACTGGACCTGCTGCAACGCGAGTCGTTCAGCTACTTCATGCATGAAACCAATCCGCACAACGGCTTGGTGATCGATAAGACCGCGCCCGACTGGCCGGCCAGCATCGCCGCCGTGGGGTTGGCGCTGGCAGCCTATCCGGTGGCGATAGAGCGCGGCTTCATCACACGCGCTGCGGCGCTCAAGCGGGTGCTGGCCACCTTGCGTTTTTTCTGGAACAGCCCGCAAGGGCCGGAAGCGGATGCCAGCGGCTATCAGGGTTTCTACTATCATTTCCTCGACATGCAAAGCGGGCGCCGCGCCTGGCAGTGCGAACTTTCCACCATCGACACCACGTTTTTCCTGGCCGGCGCGCTGACTGCCGGCTGCTATTTCGATGGACCGGGGGCAGACGAGGCCGAGTGCCGCCGGCTGGCCGACGCCTTGTACCTGCGCGTCGACTGGGCCTGGGCGCAGGATGGCGGCGGCGCGGTTTCCATGGGTTGGAAGCCGGAATCCGGCTTCTTGACGAATCGCTGGAATGGTTACGACGAGGCCTTGCTGCTGTATGTGCTGGGACTGGGTTCGCCTTCCCATCCGCTGGCGCAGGATAGCTATGGCGACTGGGCCGCGGCCTACAAGTGGCAGCAGAGCTACGGCATCGAATACGTCTACGCCGGCTCGCTGTTCACCCACCAGCTGTCGCATATCTGGGTCGATTTCCGCGGCATCCAGGACAACGCCATGCGCGCCAAGGGCATCGACTATTTCGAGAACAGCCGCCGCGCCACCCTGGTGCAGCAGCGATATGCGATAGACAATCCCCGCGGTTTCGCCGGCTACAGCGAACTGTGCTGGGGCATCACCGCCAGCGACGGACCGGGACCCGCCGTGCTTGAGGTCAACGGCAGCCAGCGTGAGTTCTACGACTATGTGGCGCGCGGCGTGCCGCTTGGCCCCGACGACGGCACCATCGCGCCGTGGGTGGTGGTGTCGTCGCTGCCGTTTGCGCCGGAAATCGTATTGCCGACCATCGATTTCTTTATCCATCAGGTCGGGCTGAAGGCAGGCAATCCGTATGGCTTCAAGTCCACCTTCAATCCGAGTTTCCCCTGCAACTGCGATAACCTATACGGCTGGGTCTCGCCCTGGCATTTTGGCATCGACCAGGGACCGATCATTTTAATGATCGAGAATTATCGCAGCGAAATGCTGTGGCGCTTGATGCGCAATTGTCCGTATATCGTCAGCGGCCTGAAGTGCGCAGGTTTTACGGGCGGCTGGCTGCCGTCTGCTTAGCCGCTGGCAACTTAACGGCTCAGCAGCGCCAGCGCGCGCTGGCAGACGTTGTCCACCGTGAAGCCGAATTCGCGCATCACCACATCGCCCGGCGCCGAGGCGCCGAAATGATCCAGCGCCAGCACCGCGCCGCGATCGCCGGCATAGCGATGCCAGCCCTGCGAGACGCCGGCTTCTACCGCCAGGCGGGCGCCGACTGCAGGCGGCAATACCTGGTCGCGGTAGTCCTGATCCTGTTCATCGAACAATTCCCAGCTCGGCATCGAGACGATCCGTACTGAAATATTGCGCGCCAACAGCTGCTGGCGGGCGGCGATGATCAGCGTTACTTCCGAGCCGCTGGCGATCAGGATCAGGTCCGGTTTGCCGCTGGGCGCATCGGCCAGGATGTAGGCGCCGCGCCGCACGCCTTCGGCGGCGGCGAACTGGCTGCGATCCAGCGTCGGCAGGTTTTGCCGGCTCAGCACCAGCGCCAGCGGCCGGCCGGTGGCCTGCACCGCGATGCGCCAGGCGACCGCGGTTTCATTGGCGTCGGCCGGGCGCAGCACCACCAGCTTGGGCAGGGCGCGCAAGCTGGCCAGCTGTTCCACCGGCTGGTGGGTGCCGCCATCCTCGCCGAGGGCGATGCTGTCGTGGGTAAACACATAGATGACGTGCAGCCCCATCAGCGCCGCCAGCCTGATCGCCGGCCGCATATAGTCGGAGAACACTAGGAAGGTGGCGCCGTAAGGCAGCGTGCCGCCGTGCGCCGCCATACCGTTGATGATGGCGCCCATGGCATGTTCGCGCACGCCGAAGTGCAGGTTGCGGCCGGCGCTGCTCCAGCCGCCGGCGTCGGAGCCCTGGCGGTCGCCGCCGACGATGCCGGCAGGCTCGAAATCGCCGAAGCCTTTCAAAGCGGTAAACGTCGAGGGATCGAGGTCGGCCGAGCCGCCGATCAGGGCCGGCAGATGCGCGGCGATGGCATTCATCACCTTGCCGCCGGCAACCCGGGTCGAGATGCCCTTGGCGTCTGCCGGAAAGATGGGAATGTCGGCATCCCAGCCGGCGGGCAGGGCGCTGCTGCCCTGGCCTATGAGTTGCTGCAGTTCGCGTCCTAGTTCGGGAAACTGTTTTTGATAGGCCGCGAATTTTTCTTGCCATGCGGCTTCTGCCCCGTTGCCTGACGCTGCGCTCTCAAGGAAATGCGCGCGCGCTTCTTCCGGGATGTAAAAAGAGGGTTGCTCCGGCCAGCCTAGTTTCTGCTTGGTCAGGCGCAGTTCTTCCACGCCCAGCGGCGAACCGTGCGCTTCGAAGCTGTCCTGTTTGTTGGGAGAGCCGTAGCCGAGATGAGTGCGCACCAGGATCAGGGAAGGACGGCCGGTTTCGCCGCGTGCTACCTCCAGCGCCACGGCGATCGCCGCCAGGTCGTTGCCGTCTGCTACCAGCTGCGTATGCCAGCCGTAGGCATCGAAGCGGCGTTGCCGCTCTTCAGTAAAGGTGATGTCGGTGCCGGCCGACAGGGTGACCTGGTTGTCGTCATACAGATAGATCAGCTTGCCCAGCTGCAGATGGCCCGCCAGCGAGGCCGCTTCCGAGGCGATGCCTTCCATCAGGTCGCCGTCGCTGACCAGGGCATAGGTGAAATGATTGACGACATCCAGGCCGGGGCGGTTGTAGCGTGCCGCCAGGTTGGCCTCCGCCATCGCCATGCCGACGCCATTGGCGAAACCCTGGCCGAGCGGGCCGGTCGTCACTTCGACGCCGGGCGTCAGGCCGCGCTCAGGATGGCCTGGCGTGCTGCTGCCCCATTGCCGGAACTGCTGCAGCTGCGCCAGCGGCAAGTCGTAGCCGCTAAGGTGCAGCAGGCTGTACAGCAGCGCCGAGCCGTGTCCCGCCGACAGGATGAAGCGGTCACGATCGAACCATTGCGGGTTGGCGGGATGATGCTTGAGAAAGCGTGTCCACAATACGTAGGCCATGGGCGCGGCGCCCAAGGGTAGGCCGGGATGGCCGCTGTTGGCCTGTTGTACGGCATCTGCCGAGAGAAAGCGCAAAGTGTTGACGCACAGATTGTCGCGTGCCGGAATTGGAATCGAGGGGATTGAACTCATTCTGCAGCTCCTTGAAGTCGCTGGATCGGCTCGGTTGAAAGAGACCAGCGTGGCGGATGATCAAAGCAAGATAGCACCCTTTGCAGGCGCTTACCCTGCGTGCCGTATTTGACTGAGGGAAGCGGCGCCGGATGGGCAGAGTGGTGCTGGTATGTTTCCCGACCGCCAGCTCCGGTAGTTCGATATTTACACTCGCGTTTTACGATAAACAGCCGGTAAAACGATGTCATCTTCAAAGCGCACAGCGTACTTATCGCTAAGCTCAAACTGCCTGTTTTCGGAGCCCGGCAGGGAAGGCGCAGCTACTCTAGCAAACAGCAGCGGATCCTTCTGTGCGTTGAACCACATAGGGGAAAAGCCAATTCATGCACCGGCGCGTAACGCGGCGCCGGCGTCCTCCGCGGCTTCCTTGTCTCCTACACGGATATCGGCGTTCCGCTGATATTGGACCGCGGCGGCATTAATTAATATCGGTTCATGGCAAGAGAGCTTGTACCTGCGCCAGGAATCATCATTTCAACCAATTGGAGAATCAAGCATGAACAAAGATCAAGTCAAGGGCGTAAGCAAAGACATCGCCGGTAAAATCCAGGAAGAAGCCGGCAAGCTGGTCGGCAGCAAGGAACAGCAGGCCAAGGGCTTGCAAAAACAGGTCGAGGGCAAGATTGAGAAAACCCTCGGCGATGCCAAGGAAGTGGCCAGGGACATCGCTGGCAAATAAGGGATCGAGGCCTGCCGCCTGGTTGCGGCAGCGGACCCATCCAAAAAAAGCTGCAACCGGTTCGCCGGCGGCAGCTTTTTTTTCGTTGTTGTCAGGATTGCGCCCGATACAGCGCCAGTTCTTCGGCCAATGCTTTCGCCATGCTCGGGCGCTGCAGCTGCCGGCCATAGTATTCCTTGACCCGCGGCCATTGCGCCAGATCGATGCCGCCGTGCGCAGCCCAGTTGAGCACGGTAGCCAGATAAGCATCGGCCACGCTGAAGCGGTCTAGCAGGAATTCGTGGCTGGCGAAATGCTTTTCCAGAAGGCCGAGGCGCGAGGCCGCCTTGTCGCGTGCATAGGCTTTTACCGCGTCGGCAGCGTGCGCATCGAGCAGCGGCACGAACAAGGCCTTGTGCAGTTCCGTGCTGACGAAGCCCAGCCATTGCTGCATCTTGGCGCGCTGCAGCCGGTCGGTTGGCGCCAACTGAGCTTGCGGGAACTGATCTGCAACATAGGGCAGGATGGCGGTGTTTTCGGTAAGCAGATAACCATCGTCGGTATGCAATACCGGCACTTGTCCCAGCGCGCTGACAGGGTAGAAATCGGCGCCATCCTGCAATTTTTTCGACTTGGTATCGACCTGGATATAGTCAGCCTTGGCGCCGGCTTCATACAGGGCGATGCGGGTGGCGAGCGAACAGGCGAGCGGGGAAAAATACAGTTTCATCTGGAATCTCCATGGGTGGTTTGTTTTTGTACTATAATGTACAAAAATACCTTGGTCAACATTTTTATACTGTATGGAACAAAAAGAAAACAAGCGTGCCCGCGGACGTCCGCGCGCCTACGATCCGGAGCAGGCGCTGGACAATGCGCGCGACGTATTCTGGCTGCTGGGCTATGGCGGCAGCTCGCTCGACGACCTCAGCGCGGCCACCGGCATGAACCGGCCCAGTTTGTACGCAGCGTTCGGCGACAAGCATGCGCTCTACCTGCAAACGCTGGAGCGCTACATCGAGCTCGGCCGCCGCGGGATGATCGAGGCGATGGCCGGCGATCTGCCGCTGGCGCAGGCGCTGCTGCGGGTGTACCAGCTGGCGCTGGGCATGTATCTGCCGTCCGGCAGCGCTGCGCGCGGCTGCCTGCTGATCGGCACCGCGGCCACCCAGGCGGTAGTGGATGCCGAGGTGCGCGAGCGCCTGAGCGACGGCTTGCGCTGTTTCGACCAGGTTTTCGAAGCGCGTTTCCAGCGTGCGCTAGAGCAGGGCGAACCGGTTGCCGCAATGGAGCCGGCGCTGCTGGCAAAGATTGCGTCGGCGGTCCTGCATACCGTGGCGCTGCGTTCGCGCGCGGGCGACAGCCGCGCCTCGCTGGAGGCGACCGCCGCCGCCGGCATCCAGCTGATTTGCGGCCAGGCGCGCTAGTGTCGTGTCATGCCTCCGCTGTCGGTATATCGCGCCGGCCTTGGTCCGAGGCGCAACGACGCGATACGGGTCAAGGCAAGCGAGATGCCGACAGCGGAGGCATGACACGACACTAGGCGCATCCGCTATCCAAGGCGCGCCGGCCGCATCCGGTATCAATACCACTCCGGGACCGCGCCAGCACGGCCGCGGCGTGGTGCCTCCAAATTCAAAACCACTTGCAATTTGATCCGTATTATCCCAATGTTGCTCTCTGCCGCCCGACAGTGGGAGCGGCAACAGCGTGATTGAAAATACCAACCGGCGCGCGGTATATGGAGACGAGTCATGGCGCAAGCGAAGCATAGTGCAAGCATCATCATCAACGACGACTGGCGCCGCTGGATCGGCGAAAACCTGGCGCTCGACGCCACTCCGCAAGACCTGTTCAACGTCCTGGTCGCGCAAGGCGTGGCTGCAGACGAGGCGCAGCGCGAAGTACAGGCCGCGCTGGCCAGTCCTTACTTGCTGGGCGCGCGCCAGGCCGGCCAGCGCCTCAAGAACCGCCTGAAGAAGCATGACTGGGTGCTCGACATCTACCGCACCCTGAACCGGCAGACTGCCGGCAGCAGCGTGATTGAGCGCCGCCACCGCCTGTCGCGCGAGGAGTTCTATCGCCAGTATTATCTGTTGAACAAACCGGTGATCATCACCGGCATGCTGGATGACTGGCCGGCGCTGACGAAATGGAATTTCGATTTCTTGCGCGCACATTTCGGAGAACGCGAGGTCGAAGTGCAGATGGGGCGTTCACAGGACGCCAACTATGAAATCAATTCCAGCCAGCACAAGCGCAAGATGCCGCTGGCAAGCTATCTGGATATGATCGAGGGCGCGCAGGAGAGCAACGATTTCTACATGACGGCGAATAATTCCTCGTCCAATCGGCAAGCACTGGCGGAGTTGTGGCAAGACATCGGCCGTCTGCCGGAATACCTGAACCCGGATTCGGTGGACGACGGCTTTCTCTGGCTGGGGCCAAAAGGCACGCGAACGCCGTTTCACCACGACCTGACCAATAACTTCATGGCGCAGGTGGCCGGCCGCAAGCGCGTCAAGCTGATCCCAGCCTGCGAACTGGCCTACGTCTACAACCACCATCATTGCTATTCGCCGGTCGACGGCGCCGCCATCGACTACGAGCGCTTCCCGCTGATGCGCAACGCGCAGCTGCTCGAATGCGAACTGGCCGCGGGCGAACTGCTGTTCCTGCCGGTCGGCTGCTGGCACTACGTGGAAGGGCTGGAGGCGAGCATTACCGTGTCGCTGATTAACTTCCAGCCGGATAACAATTTCGGCGCTTTCTACTCGACCTACGACGAACTGTAGCCAGGCGCCGGCTGATATTGCAAACTCGCGCGAATTCCTGCAAATGCGTCGCATCCAGCCTTGATCCTGGCGTTTTCGGCGGCTTGGCTCAGGCTGTTTCCTGGCTCGATTTTTCAGGTTGGCGCAGCAAAACCGTAAAGATGGCGTTCACATCTCTAAGACCACATGCATACATCTGCAAAAGTGGTATCGCACCGATTGTCACACTTTTTCCGGCTGATTTTCCGGCAGCAGTGGATTGCACGTTCTCTATATGAGAAAAACAGAGATCTTTAGAAGTTTTTTATTGCTGTGTGGCATCGTATTGCGGATGAAATTTTCTTTTCGATTGCGGAAAAATATAGAATTTCTCGATTCAAAATCCCAGGTTGTTTGCAAGTGGTATGGTTTATACCGTAATATTTTTAAACCACTTGACGTTGATTTTTCAGACCTCCATTCTCAGCCCAGCTGCCAGTTAGACATATAACGGATTCAGCTTAGGGAGTGCGCAGGCGCTGGTCGCATCGACCTGCTTCTCGCACATTGTCATTTGATAGAGGAGGAGTGGCGCATGAGAACAACTGTATGCAATACCTTGTTGATGGGATTGATAGGCGGCCTGCTGGCAGGCTGTAGCGATGGCGGTTCGTCGGGAGCAGCGACGGCGGCCAGCCTGAAGCAGGTTTCAGCCACCGTGAAATCCAGCGTGCCGGTCTGCGCCCCCGCCTGGAGCGCTTCCGCCGTCTACACCGGCGGCAACCAGGCCAGCTACAGCAGCGTGAACTACACGGCCAACTGGTGGACCCAAGGGAATAATCCATCCACCAACAATGGCGGCAGCGGCAGCGGACAGCCGTGGACGTCGAACGGCGCCTGCAGCACAACGCCGACTCCTACGCCAACCCCGACTCCCACACCAACTCCGACCCCGACGCCAACTCCGACGCCTACCCCCACACCGACGCCAACGCCAACGCCGACACCAGGTTTTGTGTTCAGCGCATACAAGGACGTCACAGCCGACGCCAACTGGAACACCGGCGCCATGCAGAGCACGGCAACCGGCACATCCTTGCCGGTCACTACCGCCATGCCGGCGCATAACGGCGTGCTGACCTGGGCCTTCGCCACAGGCGGCTGCGGTTCCGAGACCTGGGCCGGCATCACACCGGCGATGATTGCCACCAACGTCCAGTCTTTCGTGGCCGCCGGCAAGAAATACATCGTGTCAACCGGCGGAGCGGCAGGGTCGTTCACCTGTACCTCGGATGCCGGTTTCGATGCTTTCATCAACACGTATAGCTCAGCCAATCTGGTCGGCATCGATTTCGATATCGAAGACGGCCAGAGCCAGTCCGACATCAACAACCTGGTGGCGCGGGTCCAGGCCGCCCAGGTCAAGTATCCGAACCTGCGCTTCAGCTTCACCATCGCCACGCTGGCGACCAGCCAGAGCGGTTCCTCGGTGGCGGTGGACATGGGCTCGGCTTCGCCTAATCCGCTGGGTTCGATGGGGATAGCGGTGATGCAGGCGATCCAGTCCGCCGGCCTCAAGAACTACTACGTCAACCTGATGGTGATGGACTATGGCTCGGCTACCGCGGTCAACTGCGTGATCAGCGGCGGCGTTTGCCAGATGGGGCAGTCGGCGATCCAGGCGGCGATGGACTTCCGCGGCTTCTACAAGGTGCCGTATAGCCAGATCGAGCTGACGCCGATGATAGGCGCCAACGACACTGCCGGTGAAACCTTCACCCTGGCCGATACCGACACCTTGTCGGCCTGGTCCAAGGCCAACGGCATCGCCGGCTTGCATCACTGGTCGTTCGACCGCGACACCGGCATGACTTACACCAACCGCTTCATCTCGGATCTCGGTCTCTGATCCGCTGCTGATTGCCTTGTCATCAAGCCGGCTCGCAAGAGCCGGCTTTTTTCATGGCGCCGGCTGGCGCGATCCGCAATGCCTTGCATGGCAGGCATCAAACGTATCTGATCCTTGCCTACTTTCTTGTATACATGGGGTTGGACTTGCGACATCATATTCCTCACGCCGCATGGCAGGCGCGGCGCGAAAAGTTATTGTTTTCGCTGTAGCCGATGCGCCAGGAAAAAACATGTTCAATTTCGATCCCGATCATTATCCCTATGCTTCCCGCCGCAGCGCGGTCTACGCCAGGCGCGGGATGGTGGCGACCTCGCAGCCGCTGGCGGCGCAAGCCGGGCTGGCGGTGCTGCAGGCCGGCGGCAACGCCATCGATGCGGCGATCGCCACTGCAGCTGCTCTGACCGTGGTCGAGCCGACCGCCAACGGCATCGGCGGCGACGCTTTTGCGCTGATCTGGCGCCAAGGCAAGCTGCACGGCTTGAACGCCAGCGGCGCCGCACCGCAGGCGATCTCGATCGCCAAGCTCAGCGCCGCCGGCCATCAAAGCATGCCGAAGTACGGCCCGCTGCCGGTCACCGTGCCCGGCGCGCCGGGCGCATGGGCCAGCATGGCCGAGCGCTTCGGCAGCTTGCCTTTGCCGGTGTCCATGGCCGGCGCGATCGCGCTGGCGCAGGACGGCTATCCGCTGTCGCCGATGATTGCCTATGCCTGGCAACAGGCTCACAGCCTGTTCCAGGGCGAGTTCAAGCAAGCGCATTTCCAATCCTGGTTCGATACATTCAGCGTCGGCGGGCGGGCGCCGCGCGCCGGCGAAATCTGGCGCTCGCCGGGGCATGCCGATACGCTGCGTGCTATCGCGGCTGACGGCGCCGCCAGCTTTTACCGCGGCGCCCTGGCAGAAAAGACCGCTGCTTTCGTGCGCGCCGCCGGCGGTTATCTCGATGCAGCAGACCTGGCAGCCTACCAGCCGCAGTGGGTCGATCCCATCAGCTGCAACTATCGCGGCTACGATGTCTGGGAAATTCCGCCTAATGGCCATGGCCTGGTGGCCCTGCTGGCATTGAATATCCTGCAAGGCTTCGACTTCAGCCAGCGCGACAGCTTGCTGACTTACCACCGCCAGATCGAAGCGATCAAGCTGGCTTATGCCGATGGCCTGGCGCATATCGCCGACAGCGGCCACATGCGGGTGTCGGTGCAGGATTTGCTGTCGGCAGCCTATGCCGACGAACGCCGCAAGCTGATCGGCGCGCGAGCGGCATTGCCGCAGGCCGGGCAGCCGTCGCGCGGCGGCACCGTCTACCTCAGCACTGCCGACGATCAGGGCAATATGGTGTCCTTCATCCAGAGCAACTACATGGGTTTCGGCTCGGGCCTGGTGGTGCCGGGAACCGGCATTGCGCTGCATAACCGCGGCAACAATTTCACGCTGGATGCATCCCATCCCAACTGCCTGGCGCCGGGCAAGCGGCCGTATCACACGATCATTCCGGGCTTCCTGACCAAGGATGGCGAGGCGGTCGGTCCGTTTGGCGTGATGGGCGGCTTCATGCAGCCGCAAGGGCACATGCAGATGATCATGAACACGGTAGACTTCGACCTCAATCCGCAATCGTCGCTGGATGCGCCGCGCTGGGAATGGGAGGGCGGCAATAACGTCAGCATCGAACATACGACCGCTGAGCATCTGTTGCGCGGCTTGCGCGGCCTCGGACACGAGGCGTCGTGGTCGGCCAACCAGCTCGGTTTCGGCCGCGGCCAGATCATCTGGCGCGACCGCCACGGCGTGCTGTGCGGCGGCACGGAGCCGCGCACCGACGGCTGCATTGCGGCCTGGTAGCGCCTGCGCCGCACCGTCTTGCTACAATCTCGCGTCTGCCGGTTTGCACCACACACCTATCAAGAAGGAAAGCAAAATGCCTGAAGCAGTCGACCTTACCCGTATCTGTCCGGTGATCATGACGCCTAGCCATGACGGAAAATTTTTCCGCAACTACGTGATGTCTCTATTGAATTTTACAGTGGAGGCAGAACGCTGCGGAATGCCGATGCAAGTGGTCATGCATCAAGGGGAAAGCCTGGTGACGCGGGCGCGCAACAACTGCGTCGCCGACTTTCTCGCCAATCCGCAATGGACGCATCTGTTCTGGATCGACGCCGATATCGGCTTTTCCGCCGAGGCAGCGTTCCGACTGCTGCGTTCTGGCTACGACATCGCCGCCGGCGTCTATCCGCTCAAGCACGAAACCTGGCCTCAGGGAGGCCTGCCGCAGGGTACCACCCAGCAGCAGTTCGAAGCGACCTATGCGCGTTATACCGTCAACGCCAAGGTTGCCGACGGCAGCAAGCAGGTCAACCTGGAGGTGCAGGCCGACGGTTTCATGCGCATGGAAGAAGCGCCGACCGGCTTCATGGTGATCAAGCGCAGCGTGTTTGAGCGGCTGATCGCCAGCTACCCTGAGCTCAACTATGTGCCCGACAGCATAGGCGTGCCGGACCAGGGACTGCATTACCGCTTCTTCGACGTCATGGTCGATCCGGATACGCGCCGCTATCTGTCGGAAGACTATGGGTTTTGCCGGCTATGGTCTGGGCTGGGCGAGTCCATCTATATCGATGCCAATTCCAACCTGAGCCACCAGGGTTCCAAGCTGTACACGGGCGACTTCGCCAATTCACTGCGTACCTCCTTGCCTTACGCGATAGGCGCGCCGCAAGGCACGCAGATGCAGCTCACCGGGCTGGAGCATCTGCGCTCCAATTCCTTGTTCTGAGATAAGTCGAAGAAGTTTGATTGTTGAGAATTTCATAAAACGCGACAAAATCGTAACCTGGTTTTCGTCGCGCTTAACACACGCAGCTAACTGGGGTCAGAGTGAACTTTCTGCGCTTTTTGCAGAAACTTCACTCTGACCCCACTTAGCGGGCTACGGAGTGCACGCCTCGTTGCTAGAAAACAGAACCATGAATGCGCTTCTTCTTTCTCCGACCCCAGATGACTCTGCCCGTTTGCTGGGCTTCCCAACGATTACAGTTGGGAATTTGTGGTGGCGCTGAACTTGGTGTTCAGATTGGTTTCCAGGTTGCCGATTGCCTTTTCCAGGATGCTGAAGATTTGCGCCCGGTTGGCGGCGTTGCTCAAGTCCAGCGTGGCGCTGGTGGTCACGCCGACGCTGGCCAGGGCGCTGTTGAACGCGGTTTGCGCCTGCGCCGCTGAAATGTAGACCGAGGTCCCTGAGCTGTTGACATACGCCAGCGTCTGGAACACGTTCGAGAACACGGTTTCCAGCGCCGGCATGTTGAAGGCGACATGGTTGGCCGGCATCGTGAAGGTAGTGGCGCTGGTGGTCGGGATCGGGTTGCCGTACAGCTGGTCGAGGTAATAGCGCACCTGATACGGATATTGCTGATAAGTGTCGGTCGCGCCCCACACTGAGCTGTAGGCGTTGACGCTGCTGACCGTCGCTGCGGTCGCCGTCGCTCCCAGTTTGCTGTAGCTGGTCATCAGGGTGCCGTAGTAACCCTGGTTGTAGGCGACATTCAGCAAGACATCCAGGAAATTGCCAGGCAGCTTGGTGAAGTTGGCCAGCGTATTGTCATAGTAAGGCTGCCACGGCGTCGTCCAGCCGCCGGTGCCCTTGCCGGTGAGGATCAGGGCGACAAAGTCGTTGTAATGGAAATACGCGGTCAGCATCGGCCCGTAGTATTTATTGTTGAACGAAGGCGGCGTCACCTTGGTGTACTGCTGGGCCGCGGTGGCCATGGTGTAGCCGATGTTCTTCTGGATGGCGACGTAGTTGATCAGCGAATGGCCGGCCGGCGCATAGGAGCCGGAAACCATGTCGGCGGCGTAGTTGTTGATCTGGTAGGGTCCGCCCTGGCCGGCGCCCATCACGGCTTGCTGGTCCGGCGATGGATCGATCAGGCTGCCGCTGCTGGCGTACAGCCCAGTCTCGATATTTTCCTGCAGCAGCTGGCCCATGATCGAGCCGTACATGTAGTCCTTCTGGAACTGCATGCCCGGATAGTATTGCTGCACCAGGTGGCCGTACATGACGCCGGCGATGATGTTCGACATGATCAGGTCATTGTAGTTGCCGCCATCCAGCACCAGCTGGTCCTGGGCGCTGCCGGCGCCCAGCAGCAGGTGATAGTTGATGGCGCCGGTGGTGCTGCCAGGGGTGGTTGGCGGCGGATTCACCGGCGGCGGCGTGACCGGCGGCGGGGTGGGCGTGCCGCTGCCGCATACGCCGGCGGACGTCCACGGTTTGCCGCTGCCGCTGGCGCCGCTGTCGGTAACCGGATCGTTGCCCTGGGTCCACCAGTTGGCGGTGTAGTTGGTGCTGTTGGCGCTGGCGCTGTTGCCGCCGACATAAATGGTGCTGGCGTTCCAGGCGGGAGCGCAGGCCGGCGCGCTGGCCTTGCCGGTGGCGGCAATCTGCTTCTGGCTGGCGCTGCCGGCATCGCTCGAACCGCCGTCGCCGCAACCTGCCAGCATGCTGCCGATCGCGCTGCACAGCACGGTGCTGACTATTCTTGTTTTCATGCATATCTCCTGTGTCGAATGGGGAAGTGCGTGAAACCAGATAGTTTCCGCACGCCAACTAATCCGGGCCGAGGATGAGGGAAGCGAAATTGAGCGTCAAGTGGTTTGCACGGTTTTTTGCAGCGACCATACCAGTTGCGAAGCGGTATTGACTTTCATTCGTGGCGGGTGTCTGTTTAAGTCACAAATAGAACGCTAGGCGAAGTGAAATTATTTCCGAGTAGCAATGAATAGGTTTTTCGTAAAAATATCTTCTTGATAATTTTTTCGACGGAATTTGGCGCTGCCGGAGAGGGCGAGCGTCTGTCATGTGATAGACAGGCGTAATACCACTTTTCCATTTTTTTGCATGTGGTCTTAGTGCTTCTGCAGTGGATTCTTGTCGGGCAGGTGATGCCAATCAGGAAAACAATCCGTCAATGACGGAGTGTGGCAATATGCCGGATATTTCCCTGCCGACATATTCCTCAATCGGCTCGTTTACGCGGCAGGGCTGAGCCCATCGTTTTACAGAACAGAAGGTTTCTTTCATGCGACCAGCATCTTTTCTCCGCAATGTCCTTGGCACGCTGTTCCTGCTTGCTTGCGCGGCAGCGTCGGCGCAAAGCACTTACCGCACCGCCGGCAGCTGCGACGGCTTTCCGCGTGTCGACCTGAAAGTGGCCAAGGGCATGTGCATGGGGCTGGTCGCCGATCACCTCGGCTTCGTGCGCGGAGTGGCCGCGATCGGTCAGGATATCTATATGCTGGACATGGGCGGCTGGGTCAGCAAGCGCGGCCGCCTGCTGCACCTGAACCTGAAACAGAAGCAGAAGGGCCAGCCGGAAGTGCTGCTGAGCCAGCTTGACATGCCGAATGGGATCGTCGCTACCCCGGACAAGAAGCTGCTGATCGGCATGCACGGCCGCATCGTCCGCATCGATCCGGCCGCCAAGGATCTGCTGGGCAGCGCCCAGGATATCGTCGTCAACCTGCCGACCACTGGCCGCCATCCGCTGACGGCGATGGTGCTCGGCGCCGACGGCGCACTGTACATCAATGTCGGCTCCGCCACCGACAATTGCGAAAGCCGGCCCGACCAGCCCGGCAAGTCGGATTCGCCTTGCCCCGAGATCAAGGAGACGCCGCCGCGCGCCAGCGTGCTGCGCGCCAGCCTGACAAACGCCCACCTGCCGCTTGATGCGCGCGCGCTGCCGGTGCACGCGCGCGGCTTGCGCAACAGCATGGCGCTGGCGCTCACCGCCAACGGCACGCTGGTTGCCGCCACCAATTCGCGCGACAACATCACCGTCGCCGATCCCAAGCTGTCCGACGCCGAGCTGCCGCACGACACCCTCAGCTGGCTCAGCGCTGGCGCCGATTACGGCTGGCCCTATTGTTTCGACAAACTTAGGGCCAGTCCGGAATATCCGGGATTCGATTGCCGCGCCAAGACGCCGCCCGGCCGCCTTCTGCCACCGCATGCAGCGCCGCTGGGCATGCTGATCTACAACGGCAAAAGCCTGCCGGCGCTGAACGGCCACCTGATCATCGGCTATCACGGCTACCGCGCCGCCGGCCACCGGCTGGTCAGCCTGGCTCTGGATGCCGCCTACCAGCCGGTGGGCGAGCCGCGCGATCTGGTGGCGGGATGGAACTATCGGCACGGCGGCTATCCGATGGGCGCACCGGTGGCGCTGGCTACGCTGGACGATGGGAGCTTGGTGATTACAGAGGACAGGAATGGGACGTTGTTGCGGCTGGCGCCTGACTAACCCGGCAGTGAAACTTGATTTGACAAGTAACAGAATTCAGTGATTGATAAAAAGGGATAAATATGAATTCTAAAATTCTTTGCTTGTTCGCCGTTATCGCCTCATTTGGGATAAACGCGCATGCGGATAATATCAATCGATGCATCGCTGCCGACGGCAAGGTAAGCTATTCCGACGCGCCTTGCTCCACTGCTACGAAGAAAGCCACGGAAATTCATGTAAACACAGCTGTGCCTGCAGCCATGAATCAGGAATCCGATACTCCGAAGGATTGGCAGTTGCAGGACGCAGAGTTTCAAAAGCGGCGAGCTGGTCAGCAAGCTGCAGAGAAAGCGGCGGAGGACAAAGCGCAGCACGATCAGGCATTGAAGAAGCTGGCAAAAGCTACTGAATGGCCCGATGTACAAGAAAAGGCGCGCAGGCTTGAAGAACTGCGTCGGGCCGTGCGCCAAGACAGAAGGGAAGGGAGAGAGCTGCCGGCCAGATATTACAACAATCCTCCGCCTTGATCATTTTCAACGGGAAATTTCGCTTCAATATTGATGCTTGGGTCGTAGGCAGTCATTTATCAATGTCTGAAGTCGGCCAGATTCGGATGTTCTGGCTTGCCATCAATTCGATGATATTCTGAAAATTTACCGGCGCTGCGGGTGTTGAGTTCATTTCCATGAAGCGCCAATCGACGGCATGTCCTGAGCTTTTAAGCACAAACCGTCGTCTAAAATAAGGGGGAGTAGCCTTGGAAAATTCCGCAATTGAACGCTGGCACGAGATTGTCAAATCGCGCGGCATCGCGTCCTTGAAAGCGTTGCTGGCCGATGATGTGGTCTTCGAATCACCGGTTGTTCACACGGCCCAAAGCGGCAAGGCAATCACATTCAAATATCTTGCCGCGGCCTTGCATGTCTTGAATAACGACACCTTCCAATATTTGAATGAATGGCTCGGACCGCATTCCGCAGTGTTGGAGTTCCAATCAAGCTACGACGGCATCCTGATCAACGGCGTGGACATGATCACGTGGAACGACGAGGGCCTGATTACACATTTTAAGGTAATGATCCGCCCGCTAAAAGCGGTCAACAAAATTCACGAAATGATGGGTCAGATGCTCCAGCTTGAAGCGGCCCAACAACGGTAAAATTGCTATCTCGCTGCAATTGATGTGGCAATAATGACTGCAAACTTTCGGCCAGCAGCAGCCGGAATTCAAAGAGTTGCGAGAAGAAAGACATATTGCCAATTAGATTATGCAAACATCCGGTTCAGCGCGGACGTCTACACTTCGCCTCTCTGTCTTCTCTCGCCCACGAGTTCCAGCTAACTGAACCTGCTCTTTTATTGAATGATAAATTGCTTTTTTTATATGCAGCTCTTCGACATGAAAATCTATCGTTTAAAACAAAAAACAGGATCGAGGAACATAAAAAATTCCAAACTGAAAAACATATCTAATTGACTACCTATATTAAATCGTGGCGGCCAAACGCTCCCTAACCTCAGTTAAGGTTACCTCGTTGAGTAATTTTCCATTTTCAAACACAGGAACAAATTCGCAGTTATTGACTTCATTCCAACTCACTTGGTCCTTCAAATAAAATTCACCTTGATCATTTTTGTACACTGCTACTAGGCCTTTGGCTGAATTCTTGGTTCCATCTCCCGTTTTTGGTGCTTTGAAGATTTCACGATTTTCACCGGAAATTTTGGCGAAAGTCGCTTTAACGGCGAAACCATCGGTATCGCGAGTTACGTATTGATAGGTGTAACTGCCAATTCCAAAAACCACATTGGTTGAGGCAAATCCTTTGGCTTTGAGTCCTGCACAAATTGCCGTGGCACGCTCAATAGTGATGGAATCGCCATAAATCAATCCAACATGGGGATCCAGAATTTTGTAGCCTTGCTTAGTTTCGCTACCGCCAAACACTTCCCACAAGCATTCAATCGCGCCTTTGTATTCTGATGAGCCGATTTCGGCATCAGCATCGCCACAAATCATTTTGACTGGGCAACCGGTGTCAGGGCGAAACACAACTTTGCCATCGCGCGCTAAAATTTGTTTTTTCAGTTTGACCGTAAAGTCGGTCATCACTTGCCAGAAATCCCAAGAATCCGACACGATACTCACGATGCCAGCTGGATAGATGTCCTGGATCAAACGGAGAAAGGTTTTGAGCTCATTATCCATGCCGCCTGCACACATCACCGAATGCTCAGTTGCGGCAACGCTGCCCCCAACCAGCTCAAGGTCACTATTGGCACCGTAATAATCTTCCAGAAAATCAATGGCAGGAATGGTGTCGGTTCCAGTAAAGCTCAATAAATGCGCTGCACCGCTCATTGCAGCGGCTTCAGCACCAAACATGCCTCGGAAACTAAAGTCGTGTCCTTGCCAATTCACAAAATCGGTGCTGCCATCAGTTTCTAGAGCATAAGCGTTGAGTATTTTTTTGTACTCATGTGCAGTCGTCGCGCTGGTGCACATGCCCCATACATTAGTTGATAAAATAGTTTCCAAATAATTGGTGAGCCAGAAAAAGCGGTCATCTGTATTAAAAATCACGAGACATGGGACTCTTAGCGGATAAACTGATCCCTCCGGCAAAGCCATGATTTTGATGGGCAAATAGCCTAGATCGTGAAGATCTGAAATGTGCTGAGTGCCGACATTGTTTGGGCCTAAATAATTGTTAATGCGGCGGGCAAAGCGGCGAATCACTTCGTCTTTTGGCTGTTGGAAAAAATCTTCTTGCCAGCTTTTTATTAAGAAGTTTTTTATGAAATACTGCAAACCAAAAAAAACTAGATCATCGGTGTAGTCGCGACGTGTTGCTCTAGCGGTTAAATTACTAAACACCACTTCAGTATTGTCCGGGTATTGACGACGATGATCGACTTTGTAACCATCAATTGCGGTAGCAGGATTCAAGTTCATTGTTTTTCTCCTTGTGTTGGCATAAAGCGCCAAATATTTTTTACATTTAATAATTTCGATGCGACCAAGTTTTGCAAACTATCGGTGGTGTACACCGCATCAATGCCACTTTCCGCTAATCTTTCTTCATTGGCAGTGCCTTCATAATGCGATACAGCTAAGATAATTTTTTCGCAGTTTTTGGCTTTGAGTTTTTTCGCCAATTCGATAAAAGTTCGGCCGCCTGCACAAATATCATCGACAATCACCGCTGTTTTTCCGCTTAAATTTTCACAAAAAACCTCGGTGTCAATAATTGCCCCATTCCTTACATCGCGTATTTTATCTGCCCGTACTACCGGCACCCCACCCAGTTGACTAGATAATTCAAAGATTTTTTTATTCGAACCGGCATCTGGCGACACCAAAATAAAATCTGATCGAATGTCATTCACGACGTCTTTGATAAATTGATGGTTTTTGACTACATGGACGTTATTCAAAAGGGCAATAACCACGTCACTGTGGGGATCAAAAACACAAACCTTTTGATAATGCTGTTGATTGATCAAATCGGCGTAGACCTTAACCGACAGTGGTTCGCCTGAATTGCAAACGCGGTCTTGCCTTGCACCTGGAAAATAGGGGATACATAAATCGATCACATTTGCGCCCTGGCGGCGAAGTGCATCGGTCAGCAGTAGGAGCTGAATTAGCGATTGATCTCCGCTGTAGCGAAACATAATTTCGACATGGGAACTACTGGGCGCCAAAATTTGGAGGTGATTTTCACCGCTCTTAAATTGAAAATGTTTAAACGAATCTTCAGCTTGTTGAGGATTTGGTAAAAAATAACGATTGTTGGTTGTAGCGTGGCTGCCCATTTGCTAACCCTGTTTTGAAGTAATCAGAGCGCAGTCAACTCTTGCTCGTTTGACTATGCTTTCTTTAGTTTTATCGGGGGATGAATAAAACATGAATAGATATTAATGTCTTTGAGACACAAAGTAAAGTGGAATTTAGCAACTTTTAGCAAGCTGCCATTTATGCTATAAGGAAAGTGTCCCAAAGACATAAAAAGATGAGAAAAATGAATGCCATATTGCAAATAGACAAACCTTTGTTCACTGTGGACAGTGTGCTTTTCACTGTTCACGATGGCGTTTTGAAAGTGCTCATGGCCAAACGTGCTGAATCGCCGTTTGTCGGTTATTGGGGGCTGCCCGGTGGATTTATTGATATCAATGTGGATGAAAACACCGATATGACTGCACGTCGAAAGTTGTTGGACAAAACGGGGCTGGTACCGAGCTATTTAGAACAACTGCAGGTGATCTCTGGACCTAAGCGTGACCCGCGTGGATATAGCGTTACGCTTGCCTATTATGCGTTGGTAGCACATCAAAACGTTGAGTCTAAAATCGCGTCCGTTGAGAGTACCTGTTGGTTGAATGTGAGTGAATTGTCCAAGCTGTTGATCGCTTTCGATCATCGACACATCATTGATATGGCGCAGCAGCGACTACAACAGAAAACACTGTACTCAATGATCCCAGTATTTTGTTTGCCTGAAAAATTTAGCATCGGCCAATTGATCAAGGTGATTGAAGCAATCATCGAAAAGCCAATTCAAAGAAAAAGTTTAATGCGACGAATTGAGGCATCAGAAATGTTTGAAATTTCCAATGAAAAAATATCTTCAGGAGGGCGATTGGCGCAGCTCTATGCACTGAAGCCAGGCGCTGACATCGTCAATTTTGAACGCAATTTAAGTGTTTAACATGAGAGAAACCGGCAAGGAAAACATTATGGAATTTAACGCGCCTGCGCCTCTCCTCGGATTGTCAGATACCAGTGAATTCCCAGAAGTTATCGATGATCTTTCAGCTTTGTTCTCAGCCACACAAGGCGATACCGTCGCGGGCATCGTTTTGGAAATACTCGATAAATACGCGATAGCTCTCGATACGCAAAGTTATCCGGCGAGCCTCTATGCCGAATCACTCTTGTACATGATTTATTGGTTCCATCGCCTACGTGACCCCGTCCGCAAGAATGGTATCGAAAATTGCATCGGAAAATATCTAAACGTGGATCATCAATCCGCAGTAGTGAACGCGTTATTGTCCGATCAGAAACTCAAAATTCAAGCAAAGCAGCGAATTGATCAGGGAGTCATGGTTCGCAAGACTGTCGACGTACTTGTGATGCGAGACGGAGAACATGGGCGGGAATTCCTGACATTGGACCGGACTTTTTTTCCTGAGGGTATGTCGCTGCCTGGCGGCTTACTTCGGGATGAAGATGAGCAAAACGAGATCGGAATTCCCGGCAACATATTTGCAGCGCTAAGGGTAACGGGCAGCAAAGTGTTCGGATCAGTAACACCAGAATATGGAATTGCGGAATTAGACGGACGTAAATACTATTTCGTCCGGAACGAAGCAGGAAAAGAAGCGCGAATCTATATGGATAGAACCATTTCTCATGGATATCGCGATCACCTTAAAGACATCGCTCTCCCCTCAGATCCGCGTCATATAGTTGACACGGTTGGATTTCTCGTAGAAATTTCCGAAACGGAAGGGGTTGAGGGCCGGTGGCTTCCGGAGAGCGTGATTACTACGCCGAACGCGAAAGAAGGCTCCTTTGCCTTCGGTCACCACAAACAGATTGCCGCTGCGCTCATTGCGAAAAACTTTACTAAAACGCTGGGGGCTTCTCATCACGAATGGATACGCGAAACGGTAAACAGCCCATTGGATGTGTACCGTGGATTACGGACACGGTTTGAATCGAATAACGACAACTTGGATACGGCAGTTCTGGAGTTGTTGCCAGTGGTTGAGTACGTTCGTAGCCAGATGATGCTATCCGCGATAGAAGAGAAGTGCCGCGGCAATGCGGCATTTGCGTCGATGCGCGACCAGTTGCTACATAAACTTCACCACGTTACGATCCAGAACGGCCCGATGTGTCCCTATGCTCCGACGCTGCGTATCTTGTTTGAAGCTGCAGGCTTCTTTGATGTGGCGTGCCGAATTGAGAAGGATTTGAGCACTCATTTTCAAAAGAAGTACTGGTACCGATACGAGGAGCTGATGCGTCGAATTCCCAAAGTAATCATCATTCCGACTTTTGATAACATTTCTGCCACCGATCTCATGAAAATCCGAGGTACTCCAATATATTTTATAGGGGTATCAACGGAACCTGTGTATGTTGATGAATTCTGGCAGTCCCCACTCGAATTCCTCATTCACGATCTTAACCATGCTTGGAAGATGATGGACATGGACGACAGGTTTTTGCAAATACAACCAAAGTTGAGCAGGGATGATCTCATGAATGAATCAAATAAATTCATTCGCGAGTACTTTCCGAGTATCGCCATCCGAAAAACAGACACGGAACAACAGAAAGAAATGAAGAAGCTCAAGAAAATTCTCTTGTTTGAAGTCAGTCACGAAGACGCGAGACCTCTGTTGCCGAATATCGTCAAGGAGGCACTTCTGGAAGATGAGGGATACGAGTTTCCGGACCACGTCGTCCGTTATGATGAAGGCGCGAATCAAGCTTATTTGGAAAAGCGCACCATTCCTGGCATCACTGCACTTTCTTATGTCAGGCACAAATTGCAACACGGTTTCTTTGACCAGACTGACTCGCAGAACATTCAGATAGTATCTCCAAAATATCGCACGGTAGAGTGGATTGTGAGAGCAACCGTAGAATTACTGACGGAAATGCATGCGGAAATTCCTCCCGCAGTTCAAGCGGAAGGATTGACGGAGTACCTGACGCGGCAGGCTTGCTCCCGAGGCCCCACGATTCTTCACTCGCCAGAAAATTTAGACCCCGTTGTGGGGGAGTATGGGGATGGAACGATTATTCAGGCTTAGTTACATTGAGATGGTTTTTGAATTCAATTCATAGTTTTTATTTGAGAAGCGTTTTTTCTTAGTAGAAGTGTGTGTCAGTGTAATGTGCTCTTCCAGTGAATTTGAGCTAATTGACGCGGGAAAGGTCGTCCAATAATCTGTTGTAGGTAGTGCGCGTGCTTCGCCAATACACACCTAAACCGGGATGTTGACCGTAAGCTTTCTTGAAATCGCTATGACAGGCTTGGGTCGAATTTGAGTCTATCGCGACTGGCTCAAAACGGCCAAGAGCGGCCGGCCGAGATTCGTGCTCAAAGCGGCCTTTTACGTTCTACAGCTGTGTAGGTAGCATTTTAACCTTAATCTTGTCCGTACTACCCGCCGATCGCGGAGGAGCTGAGCTAGCAAACCTCATGCGATCGCGTGTGTAGTGCGTCGTATCGAATCGATGCTCCCAAATTTCATGAATATTAAGCCATGACGATCCACACGAAGAGAATAGTCGCCTTATTTCTGATTAGCTTTGTCGTTACTGTCCAAGCGGCCAGCGACCCGGCCTGGCTCTACCAAAATCTCAATAACTCTGAAGTCATCGTGCAGTATTCGCAAGGCAAGATCGACGGAGAAGCCTATACGGCCGTCGTGGCAAATCGAGGAAACCCTAAGGAAGACCGCCTCCCAGCTATCGTAATATTCGAAAGCCGAGATGGGCTGCACAAATTACTTACTGAGATCGATGTTGGGGATGGGGTCGTGTCGAAAGTCAAAATTAAGAACAATTCGATCTACATTCGTCAGGACTACGCTCATCACGGCATCCGATTCATCCAATACCAGTTCAAGCGCGTCGGCGACGAATTCAAGATGATTGGTATCGAATCGCAGGATATGTCGCTGAGCGATTACGGCGTTTCCGAGGAGGAGCTAGACGCGCCAGGTTATAAGAGCCAAGAGATGTGGTCAGGGGCCAGCACGAATCTTATCGCTTCACGGGGTGAATGCTGGCTGACGATGTCCGATGCGGGCGATTCCACTGCAAGCCTGATGCAACAGGAGGTAGCACAAGACCAATTCGAACGGGGTGTTCGCCCAAAAAACGCAGTGACTGGGGAGATTCGATTTCCCTCGACAAGACTGCTGCCTTTGTCGAGTTTTGACCTCTACGCCAGTCTCGACAATTTCTTCTACCCTGAATGTTACTTCGATTACAAGAAACGCTTGCACAAAATAACTGCGCCTCCGAAATAGCCCACAAGCGCGTCCTGAGGCGACTGGAACTTCGAACGGTTGGATTTTTCGCGGTGCTTCATAACCTTGCAGGCGGCGCGGCACCTTGGTTTTCCTGTCGATGCGGCTCCTTTGCTGCACTTGGAGTCTAGTTTGAACGGCCGCTCTTCCTGCGCCCAACTCCCGCTCCGGGTCGAAATCAACCAGTTGAATCCGCCGTCGATAACAGTCTTCAATCAAAAACAACCACCTGCCGCACCGCTTCACCAGTATGCAAGCGGTCAAAACCCTCATTGATATCTTCCAGCCGCAAACGGTGCGACAGCAGCAGGTTGACCGGCAGCCGTCCGCCGCGATACAGGCTGATGTATCGCGGCAGATCCCGTACCGGTACGCAGCTGCCGATATAGCTGCCCTTGACTGTGCGCTCCTCCGCCACCAGGTTGACCAGCGGCAGTCCGGCGGTGGTGGTGGTGCCGCCACGGCGGGTGATGCAGTAGGCGGTCTCGAAGGCTCGGACGGAACCGGCGAATTCAAATACATGATCGGCGCCGCCGTTGGTGGCATCCCTGACCGCTGCCACGCAGTTCGGGTCGCCGCCGTCAAAGCTCATGGTTGCGCCTAACCGGGTGGCGAGTTCGCGCTTGCTTGCGGCGAGGTCGATGGCGATCACTTCGCGTGCGCCGGCGGCCAGCGCGCCTATCACCGCAGCCGGGCCGACGCCTCCCAGGCCGACTACCGCGACCGACTGGCCGGCTCGTACCTGGGCTGTGTTGACTACCGCGCCGACGCCGGTCAGGACCGCGCAGCCGAACAGCGCGGCTTCGTCAAATGGAAGAGCAGGGTCGATTTTGACGAGTGAATGACGTGAAACGACGGCGTATTCGGCGAACGCCGAGCAGCCCAGATGATGATTGACCGCTTCGCCACGCGCGCTTTCAAGCAGGCGTGCGCCGGACAGCAGGGTGCCGTTGCCGTTGGCCTGGGCGCCGGGCTCGCACAGGGCGGGGCGCCCTTCGCAGCAGGGCGGGCAATGGCCGCAGCTGGGGACGAACACCAGCGCCACGTGATCGCCGAGCTGCAGGTCGGTAACGCCGTCTCCCAGCGCCGCGACTTCGCCTGCGGCTTCGTGGCCGAGCGCCATCGGCCGCGGGCGGTCGCCATTGATGACCGACAGGTCGGAGTGGCACAGGCCGGCGGCGCGGATGCGCACCAGTACTTCGTCGCGTCCGGGCGGCGCCAGTTCGAGTTCTTCGATCGCCAGCGGCTTGGATTGCCGATAGGGATGCGGCAAGCCGGTCTGGCGCAGTACGGCGGCGCGGATTTTCATATGGCTTCCTCTATTCCAGTGCTTACCTCACGCAGCGACACCCGCAGATATTCCGTTGCGTGCAAGGGCCCGGAAATTGTGACTTCAATTGAAGAGCTGCAAATCAGACGCCTATTTTAGCCGGCACCAGGGGAATAAATACGGTGACGCACAATCCTGTCTGTGTTTTCCGGTCGGCATGCGCCAGTGTGACGCGGGCGCCGATGCGGCTGGCGATAGTCTGGACGATGGACAGGCCCAGTCCCGATCCGGTGGAGTCGTTGCCGAGTACCCGGTAGAAGGGATCGAACACGCGCGCTTGTTCTTCCGGCGCGATGCCGGGTCCTGTATCGTCCACTTGCAAGCTGACGCCGCCGGCGCTGCTGTGCATGGACAGGTTGATGCGTCCGCCTGGCGGGGTATAGCGGATGGCGTTGTCGACCAGGTTCCTCACGATGGTAATGAGGTCGACTTCGGCCACCGGCACCCGCAGGTCGGCTTCGCCTTCGACACCGATGTCGATCTGTTTGGCGTCAGCCAGCGGCATCAGGTCTTCCAGCACGCGCCGGTAGACCTGCATGACGGCTACCGTGTCGCTGGGCGCCAGCGGCGCGGACTGCGCCCGCGCCAGCGCCAGCAGCTGATCCAGCAAGCGCCGTCCGCGTTCAATCCCTTGCCGCAGCGTCGCCAGCCGCTGACGCGCGGTGTCCGGCATCTCGGCATCGGCCAGCCGCTCGGCTTGCAGCGACAGCGCCGTGAGCGGCGAACGCAATTCGTGGGCGGCATCGGCGACGAAGCGGCGCTGTGCTTCCATGGCTTGCGCCACGCGCTCCAGCAGGCGGTTGATGGCGATCACGAATGGCCGCACTTCGACCGGCAGCGGCTCCGCTGCCAGCGCATGCAGTTCTTGTTCGTTGCGGCTGTCGATCTCGGCTGACAACCTGGCGATAGGCTGGAACATCTTGCGCACCAGGTGGGCCACCAGCACCAGCAGCAGCGGAATCAGGATCAGGAAGGGCATCAGCGTACGCAAACCGCTGTCGCGGGCGATTTCATCGCGCACCGCGGTTTCCTGGGCGACGGCGATGCGCTGCTGCGACGCCAGGGTTTTTACCAGCACCCGATAGCGATGATGGCCTGAGTGCAAAGTCTGCATGCCGTCCGGCAGGGTCGTCGGCAGCTTCAGTCCTTTCGCCCGGGATGAGCTCGCGCCGCTGTCGTCGTCGCCCAGATACTGTACGATGACGCGCGCTTCCTCGTCGCCGATGGCGACCTTGGCGGCATCCTGCCGCGGCGGAACCGGAATATGCTCCTGGTCGAACAGAGCGGCCACCTGGCGCAACATGTCGTCCTGGAATTCATGCGCCTCGTCGAAACCGGAGATAAAGGCGAATACCCCGGCCAGCAGCGCCACCGCCAGGATCGCCAGCGACAGCCAGAGCGACAGGCGGAACTGGATCGAATTCTTCAACTTCCTTTGGAAACCATCCATCCCACACCCCTGACATTTTTGATGGCTGCGCTGCCCAGTTTCTTGCGCAAGGCATGGATCAGGAATTCGACGGCGTTGCTTTCCACTTCCTCGCCCCAGCCATAGATCCGCTCCTCCAGCTCGCTGCGCGACAAGATCGCTCCTGGCCTCAGCATCAGCGCCTGCAGCAAGGCGAATTCGCGGTTCGACAGTTGCTGCGGCGGCTGGTCTTGGCTGCTGGCGAGGCGTGTGGACGGGTCAAGAGAGAGGACGCCGTTGCTCAGCAATGGCGTGGCGCTGCCGCCTTTGCGGCGCAGCACGGCGCGCGCGCGCGCCAGCAGCTCGGCCATGTCGAACGGTTTCAGGATATAGTCGTCGGCGCCGCCATCCAGTCCGCGCAGGCGGTGTTCCAGGCCGTCGCGTGCCGTGATGATCAGCAAGGGCAGGGGATTGTCCTGGCGCCGGATGGCATCCATCACCTCGAAGCCGTCTTTCCCGGGCAAGCCGAGATCGAGCAGCAGCAAGTCATAGTGCTGGCAGGACAGCGTATCCAACGCTGTCTTGCCGTTCCTTACCCAGTCGACGGCGTAGGAGGCGTCTTTCAACGCCGCCTGGATGGCCTCTCCGATCATCGGATCGTCTTCAGCCAGCAATACCCGCATGCATCCTCCGTTATTACGCTATTGATTTATGGTTTCGGCTGTACGCTCCACCCGTATACTCTCACGCTTCAGGGCTTGCGCCGCTTGCTGGCGGAACAGCAGGATGCAGGCAACGATAAAGAACAGCAGCGCTGCCGACGCCGAATAGCGGCTCAACGCCAGGCCGCCCGCGTTGAGCGGCTTGTCGAGAAAGTCGCCGACCACGGCGCCCAGCGGGCGAGTCAGGATGAATGCGGCCCAGAACAGCAGCGTTCGCGAAGTCTTGGTGCGGTAGTAGGCCAGCGCCACCAGTGCCAGCAGGGCGCCGAACAGGATAGCCGCACCGCCATAGCCGAGGCCGGCGGTATCGGCCGCCCAGTCGCCCAGCGCGGTGCCCAGCGTTTGCGAAAACATGATCGTGACCCAGTAGAATATTTCCGCTGCCGGTGAATGGACGCTGTCGACGGCTACCGATCCCATGGTCCGGTACCAGGCAAACAAGGAAATCAGCAACAGCGCAAACAGCAGCGACGCACCGCCCGGGTAGCCGATGCCGAGCGAGCGGTCGGCAAAGTCGGCCAGCGTGGTGCCGATGGTGGTGGTGGCGATCACGGTGGTCCAGTAAAGGAAAGGCTTGAAGCGCGTGGCGCGGATCTGGGCGGCCACCGCGACCAGGAAGATCGCGCCGAAGATGACGCTGCCGACCAGGTAGCCCAGGTTCATCGACATCGAAACCGCATCGCCGCCGGTTTCGCCAAGGGTGGTGGCGGCGATCTTGATGATCCAGAACATCAGGGTGACTTCAGGCACCTTGCTTACCGCCAGCTGCATTGTTTTATTCATCATTGTTTCCTTTTTCATCAGGCGCCTTGCGCCGTCAAACGTTTTTGAGTAAAGGAGAGATAACTGACCAGGCTCACGATAACCGCCAGGAATAAAGCGCTGGTCGCTATCGTACCAAAACCGAGGCCGCCGTTGCCGGCCGGCTGGGAAAGCAGGTCGCCGCAGGAAGCGCCGAAAGGGCGCGTCAATACGTAGGCAACCCAGAAACAGGCGGTGGCGTTGATCTTGAATGCATAGCGGGCCAGGGCTACCAGCCCGATCAGGCCGCCGAACAGCAGGGCCGAATTGGCGTAGCCCAGGCTCAGGCCTTCCGCGACCCAGTCGCCGGCGGCGGTGCCGAGCGCAAAGGTGAACAGGATCACGGTCCAGTAGAACAGTTCGCGCCTGGGGCTGTCGATGGCAGTGATCGATAAAGTCTTTTCACGGGCATGCCAGGCGGCGAATGTGGCAATCATGGCAATGCTGAAGGCTGTGGTCGAGAATGCCAGCGGCACGCCTGCCAGGTCGCTCAGCATGTCGGTGACCAGGGTGCCGAATACGCTGACCAGCACCACGCAGATCCAATACAGCGCCGGTAGGTAGCGCTTGGCGCGCAGCTGGAACAGCAACGCGCACGCCAGCAGCAGCCCGGTCGTGAGCGAAGTGCCGACCAGGCCGAAATGCAGGTCGGTCGCCAGGTAATCGGCGCCGGTTTCGCCCACCGTGGTGGACATCATCTTGATGATCCAGAACAGGAGCGTGGCCTCAGGCACCTTGTTGATCCAGCCGTGGCCGGCTCTGACAGTTGCAATAGTCATAAGAACTCCTATGCGTGAATTTGATGGAGAACCCCTGTCCAAAGGGAGAAAAGAGCAGGAATGCGCAACGCTATCCTTGGGTCAGGGGGAAGCTTACCCAGGCAAACTTAGCTGTCACTGAGCGCTATTCCGATCGTCCAATGAAAACGCCCTGACGGGCGTCAGGGCGTTGCAGGGACGGGATGCAGCGGGTATCGCTTAGCGGCGCTTATTTTTGGTTCTTCACGGATTACCGGGATAGGCGGCTTTAATCTTCAGGAAGAAGAAGGCGCTATCCCGGTATCCGTATGCCATGCGCTTCATCACTTTGATGCGATTGTTAATTCCTTCGAGCTGCCCTGTGTGCATCGGCCAGCGTACCCTGGCTATGATTCCACGCCAGTAGATTTTGAGCTTTTTGGCAAATTTCTGTAGCGGCTCGATGCTACTGTCATGGGCCATCTTTAGCCAGGCGCGCCAGGCGTTGCGCCAATGCCAAGCGCTAGTGGCCTGCCATAGTTCCTTCAGACTGGCCTTCATGATATAGACCGTCATCAATGCTTTGTTTGCAGCTAGCAGTTCGTCCAATTTCGGCTGCTGCTCGGACGGCACGTTGCTGCGATTGCGCAACAACAGCCATCGGGCGCGCTTGACGACACGCCTCATAGGGAGATCGCCTTTAAGGCGATTGGCCTCGTCCACGCGCACCCTGTCGATCACCTCCCGACCGTATTTGGCAATCACATGAAACAGGTCGTAGACCACTCTGGCTTGCGGGCAATGCAGCTGGACTTCGAGGTCGAAAGCCGTATTCATGTCCATGGCCACTGCCTTTATATCGGCGCAACGCGCCGGCCCTAGCCATTCAAAGAACACGCGAATTGCCTCTCTGCTACGACCCTCGCCAACCCAGAGAACGCGGCGCGTGTCGGCATCGAGGACAACCGTGGCATAGCGATGTCCTTTGAACAGCGCGAATTCATCCATCACTAGCCTGGTTGGCTGGGCGTCAGGCAGCTCAGCCAATTTACCCTCCAGGCGTTGTCGGTCGATCTTGCGCACCGTTTCCCAGTGCAGCCCGGACAGCTTGCAGACGTGAGCCGCAGGTAGCTTCTCGCACCATAGACCAACGAATTGGGCCAGACGCTGAGTAATGCGTGCGTGCCGATCCAGCCACTTCACACGCTCGGTGCGTGTGCCACAGGAATCGCAGCGCAGCCGCCGAAGATTCACCTGCAGCCACACAGAATCGCCGAGCATCGGCATGTCACGTATGGTGCGCCAGTAGGTCTCGTGAACTTGGGAACAAGATTGCTCACAGCCGGAGCAAATCATTGGCGCGCCGTCAGTGGGCACAAGGCTGATCCAAGTGCCGTCGTCGCGTCGGTCAAAATTCCAGACGCGAAAGCCTTCCCAGAATGGGAGGTCAAGATTATTATCCGTCATTGAAAGCGGTGGGGTTGGGTAGAAACTGTTGGTCGCACAACAAGTTTAAACTTACTTCACCGCTTTCCCATTTCTAGATTACTTCCCGATAATCCGTGAAGAACCTTATTTTTCTGCAACCGGCTCCGGGCCGAGCTCCAGCACGCTGCGCAGCTCATCGCGGGCTGCGATGAAGCCAGTGTTGAAGTCGTCGCGGGTCTGCAGCCTGGCGGCGATCACGGTGCCGGTGATGCGGCCGGTTTCGATGTCAGAGCGGTAGTGGACGCCGCCTATGATGCGATTGTTGGCGTACTCGGTGGCGCGCGCCATGATTTCTGCCCGTTTTTCCGGCACCATGTTGGACAGCACGATGCCCATCAGCGTGCCCGCGGTCGCGTGACCGGACGGATAGGCGCCGGAGCGCGACAGTTTCACCACCGGCTTGACCATGTCGCTTGCCATGAATGGACGCGGACGTTTCCAGACGTCCTTGTAGGTGTCGACCACCGCACCCTCGGAATCCACCACGCGCTGGAAAAACTTGGCGAAGACCGGCAGCTGTTCGCGCTTGAATTTCACTCCCATGACGTCGGCGAAGCGCCAGATTTCTTCGCTGGCGTCGGCTTGCGAGCGCGCCACCATTTCTGGCGTGCGCGCCGCCTGCAGCGCCAGGATTTCGCTCAGCTCCGCCTTGGTCTGCAGCGAATCGTTGGCCGGTGGCGGCGGCAGCAGCTTGACCAGGTCGATTTCCTTGGAGGTGATGAAGGGATGTTCTTCGCGCGCCTGCACGGATGCGCCTGCGGCCAGGAAGGACATGACGATTAAAGGAACGATGAATTTGCGCATGGGTATCACTTTCATATTGGGCTGATCAAGATAATGGTTGTGGCCGACCTTAGAAATCCAGGCTGACGGTCAGCGACAAGGCGCGTGCCGGCAACAGCGTCAGCACATCGCCGGGCGCCGGCGCCGAAGTAGCTGTGCTGGCCGGATTGACGCCGACGATGCTGTGCTTGTCGAACAGGTTGTTGACGCCAAACTGGATCTTGGCCTTCTTCACAAATTGCAGAGGATGGCGGATGGTGTAGTTGACGAACAGGTTGGAAATCGTGAACGGCGCGATCTTGACCGCCTGGTGGACGCTGCCGTTGTCGTTGTACATGGTGCCGACGCGTTTGTTCAGCCAGCCGATGTCCCAGCCGCCGCGGTTGTAGTTCAAGCCCAGCGTTTCGGTATCGCTGGGGGCGCTGGCGACCCACTGGCCGTTGCCGTATTTGGCGGTGCCGTAGGTAGCGTTGGCGTACAGGCTGAAGCCGGCGCCCAGCACCAGGTTGCCTTCCGCTTCGATACCCTGGGTAGTGGAACTGCCGTTCGAGAAGAAGGTAGTGTTACCGGCATTGTCGGTGAACGAAGAATAGGCGTTGTCGAACTTGATGTGGTAAGCATCGATATCGAAGGTGAAGCGGTCCGACTTCCACACCGAGCCGATCTGGAAGGTCTTGCTCTTGATCGACGACGGCAGGGCAGTGACGTTGGCGTTCTTGACGTCGAACACGCTGGTCGGCGGAATTTCGTCGCCGGTGGCGTACTGGCCGTATACCGACCAGTTAGGCTGCAGCATGTAATGCACGTCGAACGACGGCAGCACGCTGTTGTAGGTGACGGCATGCTCGATGCTAGGCAGGCCACCCAGGTTGCCGACGGTCTTGCCGTTATCCGCATACTGCGTCAGCGACTGGCGATATGAGGAATACTTCACGCCCGGCGTGATCTTCAGGTCGCTGGCAACCTGGAATTCATACTCAACGAACGGTTGCAGGGTGGTGGTCTTGAAGCGTTCGTGGAAATTCGGCAGGACGGCATCAACCCAGGTGCGCGGATCGGACGGAATCTGATAGCGGTTGGTGTCGGCGTTTTCCGCCCACAGGCCGGTGCGCAGGATGCCGAAGCTGGATTCCTGGCTCAGGCGCAGCAGGTTGCCGTAGGTGCGGTAGCTGTTGAGCTTGTCGGTGGCGCTGGTGGCGGTGATGGCGCTGCCGTTGTAGTTCTGCTGGTTGTGGTAGGCGTAGGTGTAGAGCTTGTCGTCCAGTTGCCAGCCGTTGCCGAGCTTGGATGTCAGGCCGGCGTATTCGAAATCCGAGGTGACGTGGTAGAAATTGTAGCCATAGTAGTTGGCTTGCTTGGGATTATTGCTCAGTAAATAGTCGTCGCCGAACTGGGCGATCTGAGCCCGGGTAGCTCCCTTGGTGTTCGGGGTATTGGCTTTCAGGTCGATATACGAACCGAACAAGGTCAGGGCGGTGCTGTCGGTGAGGTTGAACTGGTATTTGAGCGACACCGCATCGCGCGTCTGCTTGTTGTAGCTCTGGTAGCCGTTCGAAGTCATCTGGTGCGCATTCAGCAACAGGTTCTGGGCGCCGTTGGCGCCGAACTGGCCGCTCTCGAATTCGGCGCCGTAGATCTTGGTGTTGAACGAGCCGTACGAGTCGAAGACGCTGGTGCGCTGTTCGTTTTCCAGAATGCGCGACAGCAGGTTGACCGAACCGCCGAAATTGGCCGGGCCGATGGTTGCCGCCGATCCCGGGCTGCGGTCGACCACCGCGCCGCCCAGGAACTGGCTGGGGAAAAAGGCCCAGGTGTGATGCGAGGGGCTGTTGGTGTCCTGGAACGGGATGCCGTCAAAGCTGACCGTGTAGTCGCCGTCGGCGAAACCGCGGAAATAGGTCTTGGTGTCGCCCAGGCCGACGCCGTTCGGGCTGTAGCTGTACATGCCCGGCGTCATTTGCAGCACCTGGCTGAAATCGGCCACCGGCGAAGTCAGGTTGCGGATGAATTCGTCGCTGACGATAGACTGCGCGGAACGGGCCGACAACGAGCTCTGCGCCGGTGCGCTGCGGCTGGCGCTGACGGCGCTGCCGACCACTTCAATCGTGTTGGTGGCGTCGCCGGCGGCGGCCAGTTCGGCGGCTTGCTGGGCGTGGCTGAGCTGCGGCGCTGCTACGCACATCACGGCCAGGGCGTGCAGGACATGCAGGGTGGCGGGTTTCAAACTTGGGCGCTTCATTGCTGGTTTTCCTTTTTTCGAATCGTGTTTATGAAAAATCGGTGATAAATATCCGGCAGCCCTGCTCCGGCCGCTCGCCTGCTGGGTTGTGCTGTGCTTGGCGCGAGTTCGGGGCGAAGCATAAGCTTTGAAAATTAAGCGAAAATGAGCTGTGCGCAATCTGTCTGATTTACGCCAATCGCGGCTTGATTTCACGCGCTCGTCATAATCGGCTGCTATTTTGTAAGGTCGATTAAACCGGGCTTCCGCCGCGATGCGCATACTGTTGATTGAAGACGACTACATGCTGGGCAACAGCATCCGCAAAGGGTTCTATCCCTATGGCTTCACGGTCGACTGGACCCAGGACGGCATCGCCGCCGAAGCGGCGCTGGCCGCGGAGTCGTATTCGGCAGTCTTGCTAGATCTCGGATTGCCGCGCAAGTCGGGACTGGAAGTGCTGAAGAAAATGCGCGCCGACAGCAACAGCACGCCGGTGATCATCCTGTCCGCCAGCGACCGCGTGCTGAACCGTATCGAAGGACTGGACGCCGGCGCCGACGACTACCTGAACAAGCCTTTCGACCTGGATGAACTGGCGGCGCGGGTGCGCGCCTTGCTGCGCCGTAGCGGCGGCCGCACCAACCCGCAGCTGGTGCACGGCGACATCCAGTTCGACCCTGCCAGCAATACCGTTGCCTACAAGGGCAAGCATATCGGCCTCAGCAGCCGCGAGCTGATGGTGCTGGCGGCGCTGATCGAGAAACCGGGCGCGGTGCTGTCGCGCGCACAGCTGGTCGACAAGGTGTATGGCTGGAACGATGAAGTGGAAAGCAACACCATCGAAGTGCATATCCATGCATTGCGCAAAAAGCTTGCGCCCGGTGTGATCCGCAACATCCGCGGCCTGGGCTATATGCTGTCCAGCGCCGATAGCTTGTGCGGCGGTTAGGGGCTATTGACAGTGTCGATCAGGAATCGCCTGCTGTTCTGGCTGCTGTCCGGCCTCGCCATCCTCGGCGTGTGCTTCATGGTCGCCGACTATCTGATCGATCGCGCCTTGCTGGCGGATATCTATGACGATCAGATGAACCAGATCGCCTTCGCCATCCCCGCCAATTTCAGCGGCGGCGACCTGGAAAAGAACACGCCGGCGCTGAAATACGATGGCGACGACAGCATCCTGCAGATCTGGGATAAAAACGGCAGGCAGACTTACCGTTCGCATCCGGACATCGCCCTGCCGCCATTTCCTACGCCCGGCTACAGTGAAGTGCGATGGCATGGCAACGAGTGGAAGCTGTTCGTGCGCAAGACCGGCCAGAATCTGATCCAGGTGGCGCAGTCGCTGGACGGCCGGCGCAATATCGCACTCGACCATGCGCTGCGCTCGCTGGTGCCGCTGCTGATTTTCTTGCTGATCATGGGCTTGCTGATTCACTGGAGCGTCGGCACCGGCCTGCAATCCTTGACCCGCCTGTCGCAAGAGCTGGCCAAGCGCACGCCAGACAAGCTGGAAAGGCTGACATCTCAGGACCAGCCGCTGGAAATCCAGCCCGTGACGCAAGCCATCGATACCTTGCTGCAGCGGCTCGGCGTGGCGCTCGAAAGCCAGAAAAAATTCATCGCGGATGCCTCGCATGAGCTGCGCACGCCACTGGCGACCCTGCAAATCCAGGTCCAGCTGGTGGAGCAATCGCTGGGCAGCGGCCGCGAAGCCAGCGCGCTGGCCGACCTGAAAGCAGGGGTGAAACGCAGCAGCCACCTGGTCGAACAGCTGCTGATGGCTTCGCGCCTGGAGTTCGGCGGCATGCACGATCCGCACGTTCCGCTGCGGCTGCATGAAATCGTGCGCCAGGTGACCATCGATTTCATCCCCTACGCCAACAGCCGAAAAATCAATCTCGGGGTGGAGCAGCTGGATGCGGGAATCATCATGGGATCGGAATATCACATCCCTATCCTGGTTCGCAATCTGATCGATAATGCGATCCGCTACACGCCCAGCGGCGGCCAGGTGGACGTCGCCATCCGCGCCGGCAATCAAAAAATCGTCCTGGAAATCGAAGACAGCGGGCCTGGCATTCCGCCGGAAGAGCGGCAGCGCGTGTTCGACCGTTTCTACCGCTGCCTGGTGCCGCAGGCAGCCGGCAGCGGCCTCGGGCTGGCGATCGTCAAGCAAGTCACGGAACAGCATCAGGCCGAAGTCTGCCTGGAACGTGCCGGCCGCTTGCCGGGCTTGAAAGCCAGCGTCCGGTTCAATGCGCTGGTTTCTGTCTGATACGAAAAGCGGCGCCGGCAGGCAATATTTTCGACCCACGTTGGCGGTCTCTGGCGGGCGTGCTGAAGAAGGGGGATGTAAGGTAGTCTGGCGGAGGAAACGGCGTTGCAGCCGCTTCCTCGCCCGGGCGCAGCTGCGCGCCCGTTCAAGCATGGATATTTCTAGCTATGTTGCCGAATCTTGCTCAATCGTTGGCAATCAGCGTGACGCCGCTGAAGGTTGCGTAGGAATTGAGCAGCAGGTAATAAGTGCCTGCTTTCGGATTGCGGATAGTGATGGATTCAGACGTTGTATAGCCATCCGACACATATTGGTAAGAGCTGGTGGTCGGTGCGGAACCGAAACTGACATAGATATCGGCATCGCCTGTGCCGCCGGAAGTCTTGAAGGTCAGGCTGGTGCGGCCGGCAGGAACCACGATGGTGTAGACCTTGCTGGAACCGGCTGGCAGGCCCAGGCCTGTCACCGGCACGCCGCTCTTCAGGACATTGCCTGGCGGCGGTGGCGGCGGAGTGGTGCCGGAACCGATGACCGAGGCAAAGTTGGCGACATTCAGGCTGCCGTAGCCGCTGGCGTAATCCCAGCCGGCCTTGGCGGCGTAGCCTTGGTTACCCGAAGTGACGTCGTGGAACATGCTTGGGTTGGCTGCGGCTTTCTGATAGATCGCTGCTGCAGGGAATGGCAGGCTGTTGTTGTTGGCCGATTGCACGCGGGCCCAGAAACCGGTGAACAGCGGCGCAGCCAGGCTGGTGCCGCCGATCTGGGTAGGGGAACCGTTGATCAGGACCAGGGCGCCGCTCGATGGATCGGCATCCAGCGAAATGTCAGGCACGCCGCGTTTGTTCGAGGAACCGAGAACGCCGGAACTGACTTGCCAGCTGGGTGCTGCCTCAGTCAGGCTAGGACCGCCGCCGGCGCCGCCGCTTGCGCTTTGCTGGCAGCTCTGCCAGTCAGTGCAAGACCATACCGATTCCGAGGACCAGCTATTACCGGAGCCAGTGCTGACCAGTGTGCCGCCCAAAGACATCACGTACGGCGAAACCGCCGGAAAGCTCTGTGCAGTGGTGCTGGTGTTGCATTCATAAGCGCCGGAGTCGCCCGACGATACCGAAAACATCTGTCCTTGGGCAACGGCAGTCTGGAAGATCTGGTCGTTACTGGCTTCGATACCGGATGATTGCGCGTCGTTTTCACATTCGCCCAGCGAGACGTTGATGGCTTGCGCCTTGTTGTCCGTCACCGCCTGGTTGTAGGCCGATGTCAGGTCAGAATCGCTCAGGGTGTTGGCGACGTACAGGATCATTTGCTTGACGGTGCCGCCTGCGGCCGCCAGCGAACTTTGCGTATCCATGTTCCATTCATCGACACCGGCAGTATCGCTGCTGGCACCGTTGATCACCACGGTCGAGACATTGGTTTGCGGATAGCCGGAGTTGGACGTGAAAGTGTTCAGGTCCGCGATAGTCTGCGTCACGTCGCCCTGGGCGATGATGCCGATGGTGGCGTTGGTGGCGCTAGGCAGGCTGCTGGCGTTGTAGATGGTCGGGAAATCGGTCGGGTTGTGGCCGACTGCCGACATGGTTGTTGCGGCCACGCGCGCATCCTGTTTCTTCAGCATGGTGTGATGCAGGTGCACGGTTTGCAGGCCATGCACGGCCAGCACGATGCCGTCCAGTGTCTGCGGCACCGAAGCGTCGCTGATGTTGGCGTAGGCGTTGCGGCCGTTCACGCTATAGGTATGCAGCTCGGTATTGAAAGCGGTCTTCACCGAACCGGCGGAACCGTTGGCGCTGATCAGCAGGTTGTTGGCGGACACGGTGATATTGGTGAAGCCGCTTTTAGCCAGATGGCTGACGACAGCTTGCACCTGCTCCTTGGTGGGGGCATACAGGCGCATGAAGTCTGCGCTGGACAAGGTTTTGTGCGAGCGGCCGGACATCAGGTCGGCAGTGAGCTGATCCAGTTCAGGTTTATTGCGCAGTTTCAGCGCCACCACCACGTGGGTCAGTGCGCCAGACTGCATTGCCGAAATATGCGTCACAGCGGTTCGCGCCGTGCTTGCGACAGCGGTTGCCTTGGTCGCGGTTGGCGCCCAAGTTTCCGCCTGGGCGGTCGTGGCAAACGCGGCAAGGGTCAAGCCCGCGAGCGCCAGCAGTTTAAAGTTGGATCTGAATGTCATTACTTTACTCCGGTTTTTAAGGGATAAAGTGATCCCGTCGACGGTGGTCGACTGGATCTGCTCAGTGGATGCATTCCCGTGAAATGTAAAGCTCTCAAGGGAAGTCGCAATTTCCCGCAACGCCTGACAGCAGGCGCTGTGGAGAAATGCCTTATTGCCTGCCGCGCGGAAGCAGCGGACATGGCGCAAACACCCGGCGGCGACTTGCTGGCTGCCTGGCTTGACAAAAAATCGGCGAACAGAAAGACTGCATGCAGCGCTGCCTGCAGGCGCATGAACTGGTGCTACATCAAGGTTGGATCAGTGACGCGGTGCTACGCCCTTCAGCTGGGCGAGGGCAGCATGGCCTCGACGGATGCCGGCAAGCGGCAGGCGCAGAGTCCAGAGCTGCGAGCGGAATCGTCGGCCGACAATTCCGGCAGAAACAGGATGGCTGATTCGAATCCATGGCAAGGCATAAGGCGTTCCTCTTGAGGATCATCGGCAGCTAAGGCCTCCCTCATGGCGCCGGCAACACGCGCGGGAAAATATCGCTGCTGCAACTGTTATGCACAATGTTTCTAAATTTTTCTTCAGTCTTCTCAGGAATTTAGACTAAAGGAATTATTTCTGAGTGGCAATATATGTTGCTCTTTATTTTGTAACTAGTGTTACAAGTTGTAACTAAAAACAGAAAGATCTGTCTGTTTTTTAAGCGCCTGTTTTTGGCGCTCTAAAACGCTTTCCGGAAATACGCGATCAGGCCGAATCGCCAGGCTGCAAGCGCGTTTCCACGGTTCTTTGTATACTCCAGCGTTGAGCGGATCGGCCAATGGTCCAGCCATTTTCCCGAGGGGCTTCATGTCAGCAGAATCTGCCAAATCGCGCACCGGTTGCTTACCTTTGATTGTCGCTGCCACCTTCTTCATGGAGTACCTGGACACCACCATCATCGCCACCGCCTTGCCGCAGATGGCGCGTGATTTCCACGTCGGACCGAATGAGCTCAGCCTTGGCATGACCGCTTACATGCTGACCCTGGCGGTATTCATTCCGGTCAGCGGCTGGGTCGCCGACCGCGTAGGTTCACGCACGGTATTCGGCGCCGCGATCGTGGTGTTTACGCTGGCTTCGGTGCTGTGCGGTTTGTCCAGCAGCGTCGTCGAATTCACCGCTGCCCGCATCCTGCAAGGAATGGGCGGCGCCATGATGGTGCCGGTCGGGCGCCTGATCGTAGTGCGCAACACCAGCAAAGACCGGCTGATGCAGGCGATCTCGACCATCACCTGGCCGGCCATCGTGGCGCCGGTAGTCGGTCCTTCCATCGGCGGCTTCATCACTACCTATGCTTCCTGGCACTGGATCTTCCTGATGAATGTGCCGTTCGGCATAGCGGCTTTGACTGCGGTGATCGCCATGGTGCCGAATGAGCGCGGCGGCAACCGGCGGCCGCTCGACATGCCGGGCTTCGTGCTCAGCGGCGCTGCCTTGACCTCTCTGTTGTACGGCACCGAACTGGCCAGCCACATGGAGGCCAATCTGCTGGCGGCCCTGAGTTTTGTGCTGGCTGGCTTGGTCCTGGGCGCGATTGCCTATCGCCATGCGCTGGGCAGCGCCCATCCCTTGCTTGATTTTTCGACCTTGAAAGTGCCGACCTTTTCGGTCACGGTGCTTACCGGGTCGGCCACCCGCATCGGCATTGAGGCAGTGCCTTATCTGCTGCCGCTGCTGTTCCAGATCGGCTTCGGCCTGTCGGCGTTCCGTTCCGGCTTGCTGCTGCTGGCCAGCGCGCTCGGCAACCTGGGTATGAAAATGTTCACCACGCGCATCATCCGGCGCTACGGCTTCCGCCGGGTCGCCGTCACCAACGTCACGATCGCCGCGCTGTTCGTGATCACCTGCAGCCGGCTGACTCCTGCCACGCCGCTGCCATGGATATTGCTGACCTTGTTCATCTACGGCCTGGCGCGTTCCCTGCAGTTCTCGACGCTGGCAACGTTGGCCTATGCCGATATCGGCGAAGCGCAAAAAAGCGCCGCCAGCACCTTGTGGAGCGTGGCGCAGCAGATGACGATCGGCATGGGCATCGCCTTTGGCGCGCTGGCGTTGCGGGTCGCCGCCTATTTTCGCGGCGCTGGCGCGATGATGCCGGCGGCGCCGGACGTCCATTTCGTGCTCGCCGACTTTCACTGGGCTTTCGTGATGGCGGGTGTGCTGACGCTGTTGACCGTGCTCGGTTATCGCGGACTGGCGCGGAATGCCGGCAGCAATCTCGGCGGCGGCGCGCATCAGGCGCGGACCGGCAGCGCCCGCTGAGCGGCAGGCAGGGCGCTGAGTGACAAAAACGCTACAGAGTCCCAGAATTGCATCGGAATATCGTGCGATATTGCAATTTGCCAACTTGTTTCATTTACAATCGACGGTTGATCGCCGGCGCCGTTTTTTCAGTTGAAATCGGTCTGGCCCAAGGGAGCGTGACAGCAGCAGCTATTACAAAACTAGAATCACAAAACTAGAAACGAATAATGATGATTATTGGCATAGATCTCGGCACCACCAACAGCCTGGTGTCAGTTTGGCGCGATGGACAGTCCCATATCATTCCCAACGCCTTAGGTGAAAACCTGACGCCGTCTTGCGTTAGCATCGATGAAGATGGCAGCGTGCTGGTCGGCAGGGCGGCGCAGGAGCGCTTGCAAACCCATCCCAACCGCAGCGCGGCCCTGTTCAAGCGCTATATGGGCAGCGAAAAGAAAATTCGCCTGGCCGGCAAGGAGTTTCGTCCCGAAGAACTGTCGTCCATGGTGCTGCGTTCCCTGAAAGCGGATGCCGAGAATTTCCTCGGCGAAGCCGTGGAAGAAGCCATCATCACTGTCCCCGCTTATTTTAGCGACGCCCAGCGCAAGGCTACCCGTGTCGCCGGCCAGCTGGCAGGCTTGAAGGTGGAGCGGCTGCTGAACGAACCTACCGCAGCGGCGCTGGCATATGGCATGCAGGATGTCGCTGCCGAGAGCAAATTCCTGGTGTTCGACCTGGGCGGCGGCACTTTCGACATCTCGATCCTGGAAATGTTCGAAGGCGTCATGGAGGTCAGGGCATCGGCGGGAGACAATTTCCTCGGCGGTGAAGATTTCGCCACCTTGCTGTGCGACGCCTTTGTGGAAAAAAGCGGCTTGCGGGCATCGATGGACGGCATGCTGCGCACGCCCCAGCAGGACCAGCGCTTGCGCGACGAGGCCGAGAAGGTCAAGCGCCAGCTTTCGGATGCTTCCAGCGTCACCATGCGCATGCAGTACGGCGAGCAGGAATATAAATGGCTCATCGATGAAGAAGCCTTCACCAAGCTGGCGGAGCCGTTGCTGGCGCGCTTGCGAGCCCCGATCGAACGGGCCTTGCGTGATGCCCGCATCCGCGCCGCGACGCTGGACAAGATCGTACTGGCCGGCGGCGCCACGCGCATGCCAATGGTGCGCAAGCTGGTGTCGCGCATGTTCGGCCGCTTCCCGCTGGTGCATTTCAATCCAGATGAGGTGGTGGCGCTGGGCGCGGCGGTACAGGCCGGCCTGAAAATGCGCGATTCGGCGCTGGATGAAGTCGTCATGACCGACGTTTCGCCTTATTCGCTGGGGATCGCGATTTCGCGCCAGGTCGGCCCGAACCAATACATCCCTGGCCATTACCTGCCGATCATCGAGCGCAATATGGTGGTGCCGGTGTCGCGCGTCGAAAACATCACCACCATCCAGGATAACCAGAAGGAACTGCATGTGGCGATCTACCAGGGCGAGTCGCGCCTGGTGAAAGACAATGTCTACCTTGGAACGATCCAGTTCCCGGTGCCGCCGAAGAAGGCGGGCCAGATCGCGGTCGATGTGCGCTTCACCTACGACCTGAACGGCATCCTGGAGGCCGAAGCCACGGTGACCGGGACCGATCAGGTACACAAGCTGGTGATTGCGGAAAATCCCGGCGTCATGTCGCCCGAGCAAATCGAACAGCGTTTCCAGGAGCTGGAGCACCTCAAGATCCACCCGCGCAGCCAGGCCGAAAACCGGGCCTTGATGGCGCGCGCGGAGCGCCTGTACGAGCAGTCGTTAGGGGATGTAAGGACCTTTCTTTCGCATCGCATCGCTTCGTTTCAGGCGCTGCTTGAATCGCAGAAGATGGATGAGATCCGGCATGCGCGCGCAGAGTTGAAGAAGCATCTCGATCACGTCGAAAATGAAAGCTACATCTGATGCACTCTGAATGGAACCAGTGGATCTGGAGCGCCCTCGATATCCCGCCTTCCGACGATGAACGCACCGTCAAGCGCGCCTATGCCAAGCGCCTGAAGGTGGTGCGTCCGGACGACGATCCGGAAAAATTCCAGGCCTTGAGGCAGGCGTATGAGCGCGCCTTGACACTGATCCAGCATTCGTTTTCCCGCAAGGATGAAGAACCGGAATTGCCGGCCGTCGCGCAAGATGCGGCTGCGGCAGGAGAGCCGGCAGCGCCAGCGAAAGTGGAAGTGGAAGCCGCGGCGCTTTCCCGGCCCGCTGCGGACAAGCGCGCCGTCGCCTTGCATCAAGACCAGGCAAGCTTGCTGGAGGCCGTGCAGCCGGCGTTTGATGCGGCAGCAGCGGCGGATTCTCTGTGGCAGGCCTTGATGCTGCAGATGACGCCCGGGAAGTTGCGCTATACCTCCGCGATCCTGGCAAACTTCGTGAAGACCGAGGATTTCGAGAATTTCGACGTCCGCGATGCCTTTGAATTCCACGCGATGCAATACTGCGCCAGCCAGAATGCCGACCAGACGGCGCGTGCCGCCATGGTCGAACACTTCGGCTGGGTCGACAATGCGCAGCATCTGTTCCAGCACAATCCAGAGCTGGCGCGGACGGCGCTGGCCCGCTACCAGGCGGATCAGGGATACAAATGGCTGGAAAATTCCGCCATCGTCGGCTCGAAGGCCGCCCTGGCATTGATACAGACCGTGGTTCCCAAGCGTTCTATGCGATTGTACGAGCGCAAATTCGTGGCTGAAATGAAGGAGCTGGCGCAAAGAATCCGCTGGCACTCCTCTGAACTGCTGGCGTATCGCCTCAATGCAGAAGTCTTCGCATGGTGGGAGCGGCAAGTACATACGCCGCGACTGAGCGTGCATTCGGGCGTCGTTGCCTTGCTGTGCGGCGCGCTGGTGTTCGGTTTGCTCAGGGCCTTGTGCGCCAGCTTGATCCCGGAAAACCTGCAGGATGCGGTCGCGGTGGCAAGTTTTGCCGTGATCGAAGCAGGCGCGCTCTGGCTGGCTTACCTGGCGGTCAAGCGCGGCATCCCGCAACGCATAATGCAGTGGCTGTACGCCAAACATCTGACGAAACGGGTGCAGGTCGGCTGGATGCCTCTGTTCGTGCTGTGCTCGACCGCCTCCATGTTCGATCTCCGCAGCGAGTTGGCGCATGGCCTGATCGATGTGGGCTTGTTCGTATGCCTGCTGCTTTCCTCGTTTGCGGCGTGGCGCTTTCTCAATATCGTCGGCTTCATTATTGTTGTCCTGCTGGCCAGTGTCTTAGGAGGAATCGGCGGACTAGGGCTCTCCATTTTTCCAGGATTCGGATTTTGGGAGTGCAGCCTGATCGCGCTGCCTATCGCGACCATGCTGGTGCGGGGCGGCGAGTACTACTATGGCTTGTCGAATTTTTCCGGCAGTTCTCTCTGGAAGATTCGCTTAGCCTGGCTTGGAATCGCCGGGCTGGTGTTTTATCTGGGGACTCTGGCCACGCCGGAGCACTATATTGTGCCTGCCGTGGCGGCATGGATCTGGTGTTTACTGAGCTTTCCGATTGCCAACGTTTATCTCGGCAGCGGCGCTACCGGCATGAGAGTGTATGCCTTTGGCCTAGTGACCATTGTAGCCAGCGCAGTACTCGAAAAAACGATTCCTTCCATCCATTTGACTTCGACCTTGCTGCTCGTCATGGCCTTGTTCATCGGCTGCAATCTCCAGGTTTGCAGAGATAGCGGCCGCAAATTCTCTTGAGAGCGATCTCCATCATTCCGATTAAATTTAGTTGTCGCAATCCAATGTAATTAGTTGTAGAATAGCAACAAAAAAATTGCAACAAAATTAATGGCGCAAAATTGCGGGACCAGCCTGTAAATGGCTGGTTTTGCGTTGCGCCTATTCGGGATAGAGCTTTTTATCCGCCTAAATACAAGATGAATACAGGACGACGAAATGATTGTGATCTGGAAAGGATGGGGTCTATTGGTGATTGTCATCACGACATTGATAGTAGTATTGACGACGGTGCTTTTTGAAAAAGCCGGCTTATCCGTAGCCTATGGTGCTGCGCTCGGGATGATCCTTTCCGCAGGCGCGATCTGGCAAGCCGGAAACAAGTTCAATTCGCCGCTGAAGAACCGGGTTTTGCTCGACAAGCAGACTGGCGCCGAAGTGATTTTGAAGCCGGACCATTCTTTGTTCTTCATCAAGATGCAGTACTGGGCGTTCATTGCCGGCGCGATCGGCCTGTTCATGCTGGTCAATCTGCTTGTGGGGCGATCGTCCTGAAGTAGTCGGTTTTAAAAATAGAACGGCACAGCGCACGGCAAGCTGCCGTTTTCATGTTTTCCTAGTCTGAGGACGTCCATGCGACAAGTAATCGAGCGTAAAACAGCAAGCAACAGCGCCATGAATTTTCCGGGGCTGTTTTTTTTCGCCTGCAGCTTCCCGCGAGCTAGCGGCCGGCTTATCCTTGCGCTGCTTGCAGCCATGCTGTTCAGCCAGATGGCGCATGCCGCCGGCATCAATAGCTTTTCTCCGCAGGGCGACATCACCCAGGTGCGCCAGGTGCGCGTCAATTTCTCGGAAGCGGCCGTCAAATTTGGCGATCCGAAGGCGCCGATGCCCTTCGATATCAGCTGCGCCGAGGCTGGCAGCGGCCGCTGGGCCGATGAGCGCAACTGGATCTATGATTTCGTTAAGGACATAGGGCCGGGTACGCGCTGCAGCTTCACGCTCAAGCCGGGCTTCAAGTTATTGTCCGGCGCCGCGGTGTCCGGTAAAACCAGCTTTCAATTCAATACCGGCGGTCCCGCCGTGATCAATGTCATGCCGTCGGGAGAGCGCATCGAGGAAGAGCAGATTTTCATCCTGGTGCAGAACGGCGCAGCGACCAGCGAAAGCATCTTGCAGCATGTGTATTGCGAAGCGGAAGGCGTGCATGAACGGATCCCGGTAAAACTGATCGCCGGCACGGTGCGCAAGGACCTGCTCGAGCATTTTGCCGAAAAAATCAATCCCGAGCGCGTCAGCACACTGCAGTGCCAGCAGCGCCTTCCTAACGACAGCGCGGTCAGCCTGACCTGGGACAAGGGCGTGATGACGCCGTCCGGCATCGCCAGCCGCCAGCCGCAGGTGTTCAAGTTCAAGGTGCGGCCGAGCTTTACCGCCAGTTTCAGCTGCGAGCGCGAAAATGCCAATGCGGCCTGCGCGCCGATTCTGCCTGCACGCCTGCTGTTTACCTCGCCGGTGCCGCGCAAGCTGGCGGAAAATGTCACGCTGAGCGGCGCCAACGGCAAGCTCAAGCCATTCTTTGACAAAACCGACACCGCAGATACGGTGACGCAGCTGACCTTCAATCCGCCTTTCGCCGAAAAGTCGGAACTCAGCATCGAGCTGCCGAAAGACTTCCAGGATGAAAACGGCCGTCCCTTGTCGAACGCTGCCGCCTTCCCGATGAAAACCCGCATGGCGGATTATCCGCCGCTGGCGAAATTCCCCTCGGCGCCGTTCGGCATCATCGAACTCAACGCCGACGCCACCTTGCCGGTTACCCTGCGCAACGTCGAGGCCAGCATGGTTGCGCGCAGCGCCGACGGCAAGATCCATCCGGGCAATGTCAGCAACCTCAAAGTCACGGACGACCAAAGCATCATCGCCTGGCTGACCAAGCTTAACCGCTATCACGAGAGCAGCATCACCATCAACAAGAAGCCGGTGGAAACGCGCAGCATCGGCATCCTGGCCAAGCAGGCCGGTGTCAAGACCCTGGTGCTGCCGCAGTCGCCGGAAAACAAGGACGGCATACGGCCGTTTGAAGTGATCGGCATTCCGCTCAAGGATCCCGGCTTCTATATCGTGGAACTGGAATCGCAAAAGCTGGGCGCGGCACTGCTGGGCAAGGCCGCGCCGATGTTCGTGCGCACCAGCGCGCTGGTGACCAATCTGTCGGTGCACGTCAAGATCGGCCGCCAGAACGGCGCGGTGTGGGTCACCACGCTGGATAATGCCAAGCCGGTGAGCGATGCCGATGTACGGATTTCCGACTGCACCGGCACCGAACTGTGGCGCGGCAAGACCGACAAGACCGGGATCGTGATGGTGCCGGAATTCCCGGACGACGTGTGCCGCAACGGCGGCGACGGCGAATCGGGGAAAATCTCCGGATACTTTGTCAGCGCCCGCAAGACCGATGAAAAAGGCCGCGCCGACATGGCGTTTGCCTTGACTTCCTGGAACAACGGCATCGAATCCTGGCGCTTCAACCTGCCGACCGATACCGACAAGGCTTCCACCGTGCGGGCCCACACCGTGTTCGACCGCACCTTGTTCCGCGCCGGCGAAACGGTGTCGATGAAGCATGTGATTCGCACCGAGACCATGCAGGGTTTCGGCCTGCTGGCGAAAGACAAGCTGCCGACCCGGGTGCGCATCATTCATCAGGGCAGCGGCCAGGAGTACCAGTTTGCCTTGGCCTGGCGCGGCCAGAAAAATGCCGAAACCGTGTTTGAGATCCCGAAAGAAGCCAAGCTCGGCAGCTATGAAGTGATGCTCGACAGCGGCGCGCCGAAGAACGTCGCCGAGGCCGGTAGCGCGAATGGCGACAGCGAGAGTGCCGACGAGGGCGATGACGAGGGCCACGGCCGCCGCAGTTACAGCACAGGCAGCTTCCGGGTCGAGGAATTCCGCCTGCCGTTGCTGCAAGGGCGGATCACGCCACCGAAAAGCCTGGTGGCGCCGAAGGAAGTGCCGCTGGACGTGCAGTTGAACTACCTGAACGGCGGCGGCGCTTCCGGCCAGTCGGTGCACGTCACCAGCCTGTTGCGCAGCAAGGGCGTGAGCTTTTCCGCCTACGACGGCTATTCCTTTTCCGCCGCGCGCAACGAGGGAGACAGCAGCGCCGACGACCAGAAGATCGTCGCCGACAAATTGCCGGTGACGCTGGACAAGAACGGCGGCGGCAAGACTGTGGTGAAGGATTTGCCGGCGATCACGGCGCCCAAGGAATTGCTGACGGAAATGACTTTCGCCGATCCGAATGGTGAAATCCAGACCGTGTCGAGCGTTACCCCGGTCTGGCCGGCAGCGGTAGTGGTCGGCCTCAAGGCGGGGGAGTGGGTCTCGGTCAAGAAGAAGCTGACCTTGACCGCGGTCGCCCTGAATGCCGCGGGCCAGCCGCAAAGCGGCGTGCCGATTGAGATCAGTGGTTCGTCCAAGGTCACCAACTCGCATCGCAAGCGTATGGTCGGCGGTTTCTACGCCTATGAAAACACCAGCACCGGCACCGACCTGGGTTCGCTGTGCTCGGGTAAAACCGACGCCCGCGGCTTGATGATCTGTACCGTCGAACTGTCGGAGCCGGGCAATATCGAACTGACGGCCAAGGGCAAGGACGACAGCGGCAAGTTGTCGGTCGCCACCAGCTCGGTATGGGTGACCAAGCAGGGCGAGCTGTGGTTCGATGGCGAAAACCAGGACCGTATCGATATCCTGCCGGAGAAGAAGAGTTACCAGCCGGGCGAAACCGCCAAGTTCCAGGTGCGCATGCCGTTCCGCTATGCCACCGTGCTGGTGGCGGTGGAACGCGAAGGCGTGGTCGAAACCCAGGTGCTGCAGCTGAACGGCCAGGATCCGACCTTCAGCCTGCCGGTCAAGGCCGGCTATGCACCAAACATCTTCGTCTCGGTGTTGGCGGTGCGCGGCCGCATGCGCGACGTCCCCTGGTATTCCTTCTTTACCTGGGGCTGGAAAGAACCCTTGAACTGGTGGCATGAGTTCAAGGAATACCAGGCCCCAAGCGCCACCGTCGACCTGGCCAAGCCGGCCTACAAGTTCGGCATCGCCGAAATCTCAGTGGGCAGCGCCGCCAACCAGCTGGCGGTGACGGTCAAGGCCGACCAGCCTAGCTACGCCATCCGCACCACCGCCAAGGTGAACATCCAGGTCAACCTGCCGAGCGGCAAACCGGCCGCCGGCGCGGAAATCGCCTTGGCGGCGGTGGATGAAGCCTTGCTCGAACTGGAGCCGAACAAGAGCTGGGACCTGCTGCAGGCCATGCTGCAGCGGCGCAGCTACGGAGTGGAAACCTCGACTGCGCAGATGCAGGTGGTGGGCAAGCGCCACTACGGCCGCAAGGCGATACCGGCTGGCGGTGGCGGCGGCAAGTCGCCGACCCGCGAACTGTTTGATACTCTGCTGCTGTGGAAACCGGCCATCGTGCTGGACGCCAATGGCCGCGCCCAGATCGACGTGCCCCTCAACGACGCCCTGACCAGCTTCAAGATCGTCGCCGTGGCGCAGAGCGGCGACAGCCTGTTCGGTACCGGCGCCGTCAGCATCCGCTCGACCCAGGACCTGCAGCTGATCTCCGGCTTGCCGCCGCTGGTGCGCGAGGGCGATGATTTCAGCGCGATGGTGACGGTGCGTAACACCACCACCCGCGTCATGCAAGTCAACGCGACTGCCCAGGCCGCCGGCCTAGCTACGCCATTGCCCGCCAAGGATGTGAGCATTCCGGCTGGCGAATCGCGCGAACTGGTGTGGGCGGTGACCGTGCCGGCCGACGCCAAGCAGCTGGTGTGGGAAATCAATGCCCAGGAGCAGGGCGGACCCAAGGTCAAGGACGCCATCAAGTTCACCCAGCGCGTGGTGCCGGCAGTGCCGGTGACGGTGCAGCAGGCCACCATGTTCCAGCTCGACAAGCCGTTCAGCATGGCGGTGGCGCCGCCGGCCGACGGCTTGCCGGGCCGCGGTGGCCTGGCGGTATCGCTGGCGTCTTCGCTGGCCGGCAATAGCGAAGGCTTGCGGCGTTATTTCGTCAACTATCCTTTCTCCTGCCTGGAGCAAAAAACTTCGCGCGCCATCGGTTTGCGTGACGACGTCGCCTGGCAAAAGGTGGCCAACGACCTGCCGACCTATCTCGACAGCGACGGCCTGGCTTACTACTATCCGCCTAGCGCAAGCAATGCCGGGCGTGGCAGCGACACCCTGACCGCCTATCTGCTGGCAGTCACGCAAGAGTCCGGCTTTGCGATTCCGCAGCAAAGCCGCGACAAGATGCTGGATGGCCTGGCCGCTTTTGTCGAAGGCAAGATCACGCGCGATTTCTGGTCGCCCAAGAAGGATCTGGACGTGCGCAAGCTGGCTGCGCTGGAAGCGTTGTCGCGCTATGACCGGGTGCGGCCGGCCATGCTGGATTCGATCCAGCTGTCGCCCAACCTGTGGCCGACATCGGCGGTGCTGGACTGGATCAACGTCCTGCAGCGGGTCTCCAGCATTCCCGACCGCGCCAAGCGCCTGGCCGAAGCCGACCAGATCATCCGCGCCCGCCTGAACTACCAAAGCACGCGCATGGGATTCTCCACCGAGACCGATGACTATTGGTGGTGGCTGATGGCCGGCGGCGATGTCAACGCCACCCGGCTGGTGCTGACCATGCTCGACAATCCGGCCTGGAAGGAAGACATGCCGAAGCTGATCAACGGCGCCATCCAGCGGCAGTCGCGCGGCCATTGGGCGACCACTACGGCCAACGTCTGGGGCAGCCTGGCCATGCAAAAATTCAGCCAGAAGTTCGAGGCGGAAAAAGTTGCTGGCGTGACCAAGGCTTCTCTGGAGCAGGGCGCTGCGGTGGCGAACAGCCAAAGCTTCAGCTGGCCGACCACGACGGCGGAAGGCGGCAAGCTGCAACTGCCATGGCCTGTCACCGCGGTACCGGCGGAGCTCAAGCTGAGCCACGCCGGCAGCGGCGCGCCATGGGTTACCGTGCAAAGCCTGGCGGCAGTAGTCCTGAAGAAGCCGTTCTCCAGCGGTTACCGGATCACCAAGAACATCGTGCCGGTCGAGCAAAAGGAAAAGGGCAAATACAGCCGCGGCGATATCTATCGGGTCGACCTGGAGATCGATGCCCAGACAGACATGACCTGGGTGGTGGCGACCGATCCGATTCCGTCCGGCGCCACCTTGCTGGGCTCCGGCCTGGGCCGCGATTCGGCGATCGCCACCAGCAGCCAGCGGCCCAGCGGCAGCGCCTGGCTGGCGTATGAAGAGCGCAGCTTCGAGTCTTTCCGCAGCTACTATGAATACGTGCCTAAGGGTAAATTCACCATGACCTATACCTTCCGCCTCAACAATCCGGGTGAGTTCAGCTTGCCGCCGACCCGGGTGGAAGCGATGTATGCGCCGGAAATGTTTGGCGAAAGCCCTAATCCGAAATGGACGGTGAAGTGAAATTGAAGCAAAACGCGGCTTTCGGCGCAGGCAGCGAAAACGCTGCGGCGTCCGGAAGCCGGGGCTGTCTGCCATCTCTGAAAGGCTGGCCGCTTGCGGCCATGCTGTTGCTGGCCTTGAGCGCCGCGCCGGCGCATGCGCTGCAAAAATTCGCCGACGTCCAGCGGGAATTCCGTTCCTCCGAAGCCAGCCTGTACGACCGCAAGGGCCAGCTGCTGCAGCAGATCCGTCTGAATCCGCATGAGCGGCGCTTATCCTGGGTGGCGCTGGAAGATGTCTCGCCAGCCTTGCGCAACGCCCTGGTGGCGTCGGAAGACCGACGCTTCTACCAGCATAGCGGGGTCGACTGGAATGCGGTAGCGGCCGCCGCCTGGGGCAATCTGTGGAACAGCCGCACCCGCGGCGCCTCGACCATCACCATGCAGCTGGCCGGTTTGCTGGACGACGATCTGCGGCGCCGCAATTCGCCGCGCTCCTTCAGCCAGAAGCTGTCGCAGGTAATGGTCGCGCAGCTGTTGGAGCGCAACTGGCGCAAGGACCAGATCCTGGAAGCCTATCTGAATCTGGTCAGCTTTCGCGGCGAACTGGTCGGCATCCATGCCTTGTCGCGTGTCTTGTTCGGCAAGCATCCGGGCGGCCTGAGCCGGCGCGAAGCGGCGATCGCCGTAGCCCTGATCCGCGGCCCCAACGCCACCCCGGCCCGAGTCACCGAACGCGCCTGCCGCATCCTGCAGGAACAGCAGGCCGGCCAGGAGTGCAAGGACCTGGAAAGCTTCACCTTGCTGGCGCTGGCGCGTACCGGCTCCAATTCCGAAGTGGTGGTCACCACCACCGCGCCGCAGCTGGCGCCGCATTTGGCGCGCAAGCTGCTGCGCACGCCGGGACAATCGCTGCGCTCGACCTTGGATGGCGGCGTGCAACGCATCGCCACCGACGCCCTGCAGCGGCAGCTGGCGGCGCTGACCGACCGCAACATCCAGGACGGCGCCATCCTCGCCATCGACAACGCCAGCGGCGACGTGCTGGCCTGGGTCGGCTCCAGCAGTACCTTTTCCAATGCCGCCGAGGTCGACGGCGTGGTGGCCTTGCGCCAAGCCGGCTCGACCCTGAAGCCCTTCCTGTACGAGATGGCGATCGAAAAGAAATGGATGACGGCCGCCTCGCTGCTCAACGACGCCGCCATCAACCTGCCGACCGCCAGCGGCTTGTATATCCCGCAAAACTACGACAAACAGTTCAAAGGCCTGGTCAGCGTGCGCACCGCGCTCGGTTCATCGCTGAATATTCCAGCGGTGCGTACCCTGGTCACAGTGACGCCGACCGCCTTTTTCCAACGCCTGCAAAACCTTGGCTTCCAGCTGCGCGAATCCGGCGACTACTACGGCTACAGCCTGGCGCTGGGCAGCGCCGATGTCAGCCTGCTGGCGCTGACCAATGCCTACCGCGCGCTGTCGAACCAGGGCCGCTACAGCGGCATACGAACCTCGCTGAGCGACCCGCCGGTAAAAATGAGCAAGGCGATGGACCCCGGCGCCGCCTTCATCATCGGCGACATCCTGTCCGACCGCAGCGCCCGCAGCCGCACCTTCGGCCTTGAGAATGCGTTGTCGACGCGGGTCTGGACCGCAGTCAAGACCGGCACCTCGAAAGACATGCGCGACAACTGGGCGGTCGGCTATTCAGACCGCTATACCGTCGGCGTCTGGGTCGGTAACGCCTCCGGCCTGCCGATGTGGGACGTCTCCGGCGTCACCGGCGCCGCCCCGATCTGGCAGGAAGTCATGCAATACCTGCACACACGCGACCAGCAGCGCCAGACCATTCCACAAAAGCCGGATGGTGTGGTGGCGCAGGAGGTCAGCTACCAAGACAAGCAAGAAGCGCCGCGCCAGGAATATTTCCTGGCCGGGACCGAGCAGGCGCTGATCAGGACCGCGAAATCCGACGACATCGGCATTGCGATACGCTATCCGACGGCAGGCATGCTGGTGGCGCTGGACCCCGATATCCCGCCGGAGCGGCAGCGCATACGGTTTGAAGCGGGCGGTGTGTCCAATGCCATATGGCGGCTAGACGGCAAACAGCTGGCCATGCCGGAAGCGGCGTTTAAAGGCGGCAAGAAAAAGAATAGCCGGCGGGCGCATACGCAAAACCCGCAGCTCGCATTCGACTGGATGCCATGGCCGGGGCGGCATGTGCTGGAATTGTTGGACGATAAGCAGGCAGTGCTGGATCAGGTCCGGTTTGAGGTGCGCGGCGCTGTTGAAAGAGAAGCAGCTCCGAAATCTGGGCGTCGCGTGAAAAGATAATTGATGCGGACGTTCGGCAGTGCCATTCGGATTGCCGACGTTAAATTGTATTAGATTAAATTTTATCTGACATTCGTTGTACGAGGTTTCGTCCGGAAACGCCCCTGAACTGCCTGTCAAATCTCTCCAAACCAGACAGTCAGCCATGCTCGCTTGAGCGCCGGTGATTAGTGACAATACAGTTTCGAAACATGCACCATCGTCGACGCGTAGCTAAATACAATACAAAGAATCGTAACTTGGTCGGTTAGAGTACAACCGATAATCTATTTACCTTGGCGTGAGCGTCACGCCATTTGGAAGTGCCCCAGTTTGAAGAACAACACTCATTAGTTGAGCCTCATCCTCTGACAGTGCAGTGAGAGATATATCTTTCTTCAAGGGTTCAGCAATTCGCAAGCGATTAACGAGTCGCCCATCCCAAATTACGTCGATAGTTTGCCCCGTTGCATTTTGGGTGCGGGCTGTTATCCGCTTTGAGGCTGCATCTTTCAAACGGAGCGCGAGTTGTGGCGGGTTTCTCAGAAATCCAGCATCTTCTATGTCATTTTCGGTCAGTAGTAGTTCCTGTTCTCGAAACCTCAACTCTAGTGTAATCCTTAGTTTACCTACGGTATGAAGCAAGATATCGGTTTGTTTGGAAGTCGGCTGCCAACCAGAGAAGCGAACTGTAACAATATTTTTGGTCAATGTTGTTGACACCGAGTTGTAGAAATGTGGTTTTATTTCTTTGAACCGTGCTTCAATAATACTCGCCACCTTTGCTGTGTCCGCTGGACTCGTGCCGTGTACCTCCCAAGCCTGGGTCATTTCCTGAGCGAACATAGACTCGCTAAAGGGCATAACAAGAGCACAAATTACCACAATGAATTTAAACATCAATAAACTAAGCCTTTCTAATTTGGCCGATTCGAGCTTTTTAGTCTTTTACATTTTTGTATTGTGCGTTCAGCAGCGCTATGATTGCTTTCGTATTGTCGCATTGACTGTCAGCCTCTGGCCGATTGTGGACATCTATAAGAAGCGTTTTGCGAATGTTCCAATCGATCGAACTCCGGCAAGTATTTTTTCGCGTGCCGACGCATTTGCAGAATGGACCGAAATTTTTGGGAGATGGAAATTTCGAATCGCCACTGCTTCTTCTATCCAGGCTATGACGTCGTAACCGGTACCGCGTGTATCATCTCCAAGACCATGGTCAAGACCGAGTTCGGTCACTCCTCCTGCATTTTGCAAAGCAATAACCTCATCAGGCCAATACGCCCGAATCCATCCTTCTGGCGTCGTACGTTCATCATCTAAAAATATACGCATGTTTTCCTTATTTCTGAACTTGCCAGCTACAGAGAAGTCCACTTCTGATCGTTAGGAGACGATTTCGGAATTCAAGTACGCCACCAACTCTCGCGGCGACATAGCAGCTACCGAATCCTCAATCATCTCTAGCGCTATGAATCCTTCCCGGCTCCGCACGAAATTTCGCTCGTGGTCTGAAAGGGAACGTTGAAGTTTTTCTTCGCAGACGTCGAAGATTTTTGCATGCCTTTGTGCGACGATTTTCTGATTATCCATCATGATCCAGCTTTTAACAGTTCAGTTTCAAACCAATATGAACGATGGCTTTTGGCCGATTGCAGGCAAGCACTTATGTGCCCTCAGTAATATGGTTCATCGTGTTGTCGCCATATGTTCGAATAACTTTGGAAATGATGACCTGATAGCCACCAAGCCATTCAGAATACCGCCGCTTTGCTTCAATGTGACTGGGATGTGCGATTAATTGCTGCAGGCCGAGCTCCGATTCCCAGTAGTACACATTGACGATTCGTCCCGCTTTCGGGTCTTCCCAGGCTTCCTCGCCGAGGTAACCGGTGCTCTCCTTGGCAGCCTTCGCAATCAGCCCATCCAGCCGGTGAAAATCATCATCAAACTGCTTTGTCTCAAAAATGAATGTTGCGGAGTACATTACATCCCCTTAAAAAATTTATACGTTCTCAGAGATTTCGGCAGATGGTTGCGATCGTCCGCCTGTAGCTGGCCTCAGCCATTTACATGGCGGCCGCATTAGGCGCGACAGGCAACGTCAGCTCAAGACTGAGCTAGTATAGTTGTTAAATCAGTGACAATCAGCTTCATCCCCATCTCAAAATAAAACGTTAGGCGCTTGTCAAATGAACCCAGCATTCCGTTCCGCAGTCCCGGTCGTCCAGGAGTTCTGGCGGCTCATGGCCTGCAACGATTTCACAGCAGTCGGCGCGGTGCTTGCCGATGAATTCATTCTCGATTGGCCGCAAAGCAATGAGCGCATCCGTGGCAGGGAGCGGTTCGCTGCGATGAATGCTGAATACCCTGCAAACGGTCCGTGGCGCTTTTCAATTCATCGCATTGTCGGCAATGAAGCGGAGGTTGTGACCGAGGTCGGCATTACCGACGGCGTGCAAGAGGCCAAAGCCATTTCCTTCTTCACGGTGGTGGCCGGCAAGATCACCGGGCTGGTTGAGTACTGGCCTGAGTCTTATCTCGCTCCCGCCAATCGAAAGCATTTGGTCGAAGCAATTCAATGAGAGTCTGCAGTTAAATAGCTCGTCTGCGATCTCAATCCGTCACGGATCAGTTGCCGTCGCGATAGAACGCCCCAAGCGCGCGACGGATGTACTGGCAGTAACTAGCTACCACAACCACGTCGAAAACCATTGCAGCCTGGGTTCTTGCGACCACGTGCGCGAGAACGATCCGGTCAACAACAATACGCCGAATCAATCCAACAGCATCATTCAGGCAGCTGGAAGCCTGAATGTCAACGGCCAGGGCGGCCAGTACGCCGCATTGCAAAACACCGGCGCCATCACTGGCTACCAGGTCAACCTGACCGGCAGCAACATCACCAACGGCTATACCAACCCGCAAGTCATGACGCCGGCGGGTTCTACCCCGAAAAACATCATCCCATTGGGACCGATAGGCGTGCCGGTTGCCGCGACGAACGCCCAAAATGGTGCTAGCCAGGCAGCAGGGGCCGGCGGCGCCGCGTCGCAGGTCAATGCCAATCCAAATGTAGGGCCGCAAACGTCGATACCAACTTCTAGCGCTAACGGCAGCAGCGGCAATGGCGCCACGTCCACAGCACCTGTTGGCAGCCATACGGCGTCGACCGTTGCCGGTAACGGCAGCATTTCAACGGCAACCATCGGTAGCCAAGGCTTTGCGACAGCGCCGACGTCCACCGTCGGCAACGGCGATTTCCATTTCACCGCGGGTACGCCGGCCGGACAGGGCGGCTTGCCGACCCAGAGCACCAAGAACGATCCGAAATATGTGATCACCAATCCGGCCAGCAATGTGTTGGGTGGTTTGACGCCGCAAGTCTTGCTGAACAGCTTGCCGGCGGCGTTGCAGCCGAACGGCTCAGTGCCGTTCTATTTTGATCCCTTTACCGAAGATCAGCAGTTGCAACAAGCTGCGTTGGCGCAGACCGGCAATGCCAGCTTCGTCAGCGGTGTGCAATGGGACAGCAAGAATCAGGTAAGCCTGGCTGATCAGCAAAAAGCGGTCTTGTACAGCAACGCGATCAACTACGCGACCGAGAACCATATTCAGCTGGGCCAGGCGCTGTCGCAACAGCAGATCAATGCGCTGACGGCGCCGATGTTGTGGTACGTCGAAGAAACCGTGCCGGATCCGAGTTGCAAAGCTGCTGGCACCTTCCAATGCGGCACCATCAACGCGCTGATGCCGCAGGTCTATCTGCCGCAAACCACGCAAGGTGCGCTGGCCGGCGGCGTCATCCAGGGTAACCAGGTGACGTTGACGGCCACCGGCACAGGGACAGCACAAAATCCGAACGGCACAGTAACGAATACCGGCTATATCAGCGCCCAGCAGTTAATCATCAATGCGGGCGAGCTCGACAACGAGGCGCGGTCTGCCGACATCGGCGTCCAGACGATTCGTACCAATGACCAGGGCTACACAAAATTGACCGGCACTGAAGTTCAGCCGGGCGGCTTCTTGTCGGCGACGAACTATCAGTTGAACGTTGACCGCGTCAACAGCATCAGCGGCCAATTCCAGCAAACTAATGCCGATGGTTCAGTGAATCAGGCCGGTAGCCAGGCTGTGCTGAGCAACTTGCAGGCGCAGTTAGGCAGCGATTTCACCCAAAGCACGGCCCAAAATAATATTACCCAGACTTGGGTGCAGACCAAGAAGGCCGATCCAACAGCCATGATTGTTGCGATCGTGGCAGCCATAGCCATCTCGATCGTGACTGCCGGTGCAGGTGCAGCGGTTGTTGGTGCGGTCGCAGACATGACGGCTGCTGAAGTGGGGGCCAGCGTCGTGGCTTCTGTTGCATCCGTTGCCGTGCAAGGGGCGATTGTAGGGACATTGAGCAGCGCCGCAACGCAACTGATCACTACCGGCAACCTGGATGTGGGGGCGGCCTTGAAATCGGGGGCAGTTTCCGGCATCACCGCAGGATTGACGCAGGGCATTACCTATGGCGGCGATGGCGTGGGGCTCGATAGCGTGGCCAACGACCCTAATAGCCTGGCTAATCTTGGTGGTACGCAAAGCGTCACTAATAGTTTGCCAGGGACTACATTGACGCAGGCTACGAGCTCGACTGCCTCGATAGGAATTCGAATCGGTGCAACCGTGGCCAACAGCGCCATTGGCGCAGGAGTTCAGACCATCATCGAGGGCGGCAGCTTCGGCAATGCACTCAAAAATAATTTGATTGGCTCTGCTGCTGCAATTGGGGCGAATTGGATCGGGCAGAATATCCCTGGTATTGGAATGGGTAACGCGACGGACACCACCATTGCCGCAAACATTGCAAGCCATGCGCTATTGGGTTGTGCTGCAGCGAGCTTGGCTGGTAACAGTTGTTCTGCCGGCGCTGTTGGTGGCGCGACCAGTGCGGTGGTTGCACCGTTGATTCGGGATAGTCTCTATAACGTCCAAGACACCACCACTACCGTCAACAATGCCGATGGCACGCAAACGACAACCGTGGCGTATAACAATTCGGCGTATAACACGGCGACCGATGCACTGGCTATTCTCGCCGGTGGCGGTGTTGCAGCGGCACTCGGCCTCAACGCGACGACTTCAGCAAATGCCGCGGCCAACGAAACGATTAATAACGCTACGACTACTAAATGGTGGATGAGCGCAGTCCCTGTTGGGGGACTATTGATGACTCCGTTCGGACCTATACCGATGATGGGAGCGCTTCCGATCGGAGGTCTTGGACTTCCGGGGAAACCAACTTTTGATCAGCAATTGGAGGCACTGGATGGGTTGCTGCCACCAAGCACAAATCAGTCAGGATTGTTTACCAATACCGGGACGACTTTACCTGCTTGGTTGGGGGATCTAGGAAACTCCATTATGGGGTTGCCGAATCAGCTTGGGCAGTGGGCGAACAATCTGCTGACTCATCCATCATCATGTGTAGGGGCAGCGGCACTTTTCTGCGGTGGATTGGGACTGATTTTAAGTACAGGAAGTGGGCCGTCTTCAACTACAAGCACTATCGTAAATAACAGATCGGTAGGAAAAGCTGCAGAGGCTGAAGTTATATCTGACTTTGAAGGGCAAGGTATGCAAGTTCAGGGCCAAGTAACCCTAACGAATGGCTCTACCCGATGTGTCGCTGACTGTGCTCTAAATGGTGCTCCTAACGCAACTGTTCAGATACCAGCCGGATATATCGCAGAAGACACTAACGGAAAAATGTTGGTTGACTCCAACGGTAAACCGATAACATCATTCAATCTAAACTCGCAGGGGCAGGCCATTGTAGAGGTTAAAACTGGTGGATCTACCTTGACTTCAAATCAGAGCATCGTATATCCGGCAGTCCAAAGTAGCGACGCTTCAGGGACTGGAGCGGGAACTAACGCGGCAAAAGCCAATTGAGCTTTCCCTGAAATTTCGTCTTCCACAGGTGACGTAAAATTGACGTTACTTTGGGAAGGCAAGAAATGAAGATTTCAAGAAGTTCATACACGGCGGAATTCAAGGAATTGGCAGTCAGACGGGTCAATGCCTGCGAGTCCTTCGCGGCGACAGCCAAGGAACTTGGTCTAAGCGAACAAACGCTGCGCAACTGGGTCAAGGCCGCTAAGGCTGGCAAGTTGAACGGCGCTGGTAGCAAGGTTGTGACACCGGAAGAGATGGAATTGTCGCGCTTACGTGCCGAGAATGCCAAGCTCAAGCGGGAGAACGAAATCATAAAAAAGGCAGCGGCGTACTTCGCGAAGGATGTTCTGTGAAGTACGCCTGGATCGATGCGCAGACTAATCGATTCGCGCTGAGGGAAATGTGCGATACGCTCGACGTGAGCATCAGCGGTTACCGAGCCTGGAAGAGTGGCGGCACGCCCGATCGCAAGCGCCTGACGGCCGGCCAGACGCTGGCCATGATCCGCGCCATCCACGCCGAGGTAAAAGGTGCTTATGGCAGTCCTCGGATGATCCGCGAGTTGCGGTGGCGGGGCTACACGGCGAGCAAGGGACGCGTAGAGCGGTTGATGCGCACGCACGGAATTCATGCGCGCCACAAGCGGCGCTACCGGGTTACGACCGAATCGAAGCACGGTTTGCCAGTGGCGAGAAACCTGCTTGACCGCGATTTCGCGCCGGCGGCGCCGAATCAGGTTTGGACGGCCGACATCACCTACTTGTGGACCGATGAAGGCTGGCTGTACCTCGCCATCGTTCTGGATCTGTTCAATCGGGAAGTGATCGGCTGGTCGCTCAAGCCGCGTATGACGACTGAGTTGGTGGCAGACGCGCTGACGATGGCCTGGTTCCGCCGACGTCCTGCGCCCGGCGTCCTGCATCATTCGGACCGCGGCAGCCAGTACGCCAGTCAGGCCTACCAGGACAAGTTGCGTGAGTTCGGTATGACGTGTTCGATGAGCCGCAAGGGAAATTGCTGGGACAATTCGCCGACTGAGAGCTGGTTCAACAGTTTCAAGAACGAACGTTACCATGGCCTGCGCTACACCACCCAGACTGAAATGAGGGCGGCCAGTTTCGAATACATCGAGGTGTTTTACAATCGCAAGCGGCAGCATTCGACCCTCGGTTATAAATCGCCGCTCCAGTTTCTACAGCGCTGGATCAGTGAACAGAATCAGGAAAAACGAGCTGCATAGAAGTCGTCTGTTGGAAGACGAAAAACAGAGGGAACCTCAGACCTGACCCCGATTTTCGTACCGTTGCGGGACTGGGTATTGGAGCTGTGCTTTCCACCGGGGCAGCAGCAGGAGGCACTGTGCTTACCGCTGGTGGAAATCTTCCTCTTACGCCACTTGAAATCTCTGGGGGAACGGCTCTTGGCGGATTGGCCGGGGGACTAGTTGGGGCTGCTGCCGGTAATCAGCTTGGTAATTTTGTGGATAGCGCTTCTGGCTTGCTAAACGATCTCTCCAATAGTCTTTTCGGGCCAAGCGGCGTTAATGGAAAACCGATTTCCGCTCCGCAAGGATCGACGGTTATTAGCGGCGCTCCGAATCCCGCGCCACAAGCTGGCGGGCCGATATTCACACCGAACACAGGTCCGCAAGCCAGCGGCCCGCTGTTTAATCCAGGTGACCAGTCTGGTGGTGGCAATAACGTGCTGGTGAATCCACAGGTGCAGCCTCAGGGATCTACTGTAATATTTAATTCGGGGAATTCGGATAGTGGAGCCAACGCAGCAAACAGCATACCTGCGCCACCCAATACCCACACGGTGTATCCGCTTGGCCCAGGTGCCGCGAATGGACCATTGCCACCAGGGTATGTCACAGTTTCGCGTTGGGTATCTCCGGCAGAGGCTGCACTTTGGGTACAGAATCAGGGAACTGCGATACCGTCAGCTGTGCCACAAAACGGCACTCCTCAGGTGTATGTAACGACAGCAGGTGCAGCATATCCTCCGGGGGCAAATGGGACCATACGTATCGATTTTGCCGTGCCGGGTGCTATGCTGCAACCCGGGAATGCGTCAAATAATTTTCAAATATTGCAGCCGTCTTCTAGTACACCGACTTACAACGTAAAGATCAATGTGCCAAATGGGGTAGTTCTTCCCAAGGCTAAGTAGGAGGGTAATATGCGAATTTCTTCTGATTTTGGGATCGTCATTCGCCGTGAGGCACTGAAAGAAAAAGCTGTAAATCTGTCTCAGATACTTATAGAGTTTCATTTTGATCGGTATTTTGATGAGTCCAAAAATTTCATTTCACTCGGCCCATTTTTTGGGGGAGATGCTGCTGACGATTGCATGAGATCTCTTGAAAAAATTGGGCTAATTTATATTGATGATTTTTTTATTTTTGTGGGCGATTTTCCGCAATGGTGCAGATTCGAAGCGTTTCTCTCAGAAGGATAAGGAAATGATCAAGCGCTTATTCCAAGACAATTAGCGCAATTCACGGCTGCCAGTGCTGCGTTGAGCCAGTTAAAGAATTTTTTGCGTCAACGAGAAACAATCCAGCATCAGTATTGCAACGTGGTAGATGAAGATTAGCTATGGTACCCATGATTTATGTCGATTTTAATGAATTGGTGGAACTCAATCTCGTGCTGCTTTCGGTTGGAGATAGCGCCGCCGGTATGAACGGCGTAACGGTTGTTCTCCAGGAGGGGATGCGGGTTGACGTGTATATGGACGATTTGGATGAAAAAGGAAATGTGGATAACTTGACGGCATCTGGCGTTGTTGAGAAGAACGCCGCCACTGGATGGGGCCAACACGTAAAGTGGTGTTGCCGAATAGATAGCGATGGCATTCGGCCGCAATCCGAAATCTCTTGAAGTGATGGTGAAAATCGGAGACGTATTTGGTATAAAAACTGCGAACGGAGAAGCTTATTTCCAGTTCGTGAAGAATGTCGCTCCTATGGGCTCTTTAATTCGGGTACTGCCGGGTACATATTTCAAAGGGCATCCCGACTGGGACGAACTTGTAGGTCTCGATACAAATTTCTGGATATTTTTCCTGTAAGTGCTGCCCTAAAGAAGGGAGTCGTGCAGAAAATTACAAATTGCGCGATTCCTGAGCATTCACGGAATACTCCGGTCTTCCGTGCCGGCGTTGTGGATCCCGCTACCAATAAAGTAGAAACCTGGTGGTTCTGGGACGGTGACAAAGAATGGAAGGTCGGCGCCATTACCGAGGAACAACGGAAATTGCCAATCCGAGGTTCGTGGAATGACACATTGCTGGTTATGCCCCTCATAAATATGCTGTGAAGAGTTGCAAATAGTAGAATGTCATCATTGACAACATAGGGGAAGCGACATGGAGACGATTCAATTTTCTGTTCAGGGTTCAGCGGCAGTGCCTTACGAAGTAACTTTCATTCGCGATGAAGATGGCCTCATTGCAGTATGCACATGTTCTGCGGGCACCATGGGAGCCTCATGCAAGCATCGTGTCTCAATCTTTGAGGGCAATAGGGCAGACATCGTAAGTGCGAACATCGAGCAAGTTGCAACCGTCGCCAGTTGGTTATCTGACTCCCCGATAGCAGCATGTCTTGACGAAATCACAGTTGCTGAACGTGAGCTTGAACGTGCAAAAAAACAGGTTTCCGCTGCAAAAAAGAGATTAGGTGCAGTAATGGCCGGAAAGCAATAATTCTGCAAGAAGCAGTTCATACCCACAATAGTTAACGCTGGGAGAGCCTTGTGACATGCAATCAATGCGGTAAACCAGCAGTTGGTATGATTGGGAATAATCCGTTATGTCTCACCTGTTACGCTACGCTCGCGCAAATTGCTCAACAACAGATCGAGAATGCAGAACGGATGATGAATTATTCGCTGGATCAAATGGCGGAAGTGTCTGGTATTCCTTCATCATTTTTTTCTCGACTTCCACCACGCCCAAGTCCAGTAGTCATAGGCGAAGTGAAATTGAACAACATAAATGTCACAGGCAGTACTATCGGAACGATCAACACTGGCTCCATTGGCACGGTTGATCAATCGATTACAGTACTCAAACAAACAGGTGAACCGGGGCTTGCTGATGCTATCAAAGCCCTGTCCGAAGCTATCCTTGAGAGTAAAGATCTAAACGAAACTCAGAAAAGCGAACTCGTTGATAGCCTCAGTGCCATTGCTCAAGAAGCAGCCGCAACGAAAGACACTAGGCGAAATTCAGTCGCCCTTACGCTTCTGAATCAGGCAATGAAAGTTACGGCATTAGCTGGTGATATAACCGACATCTGTCAAAAGTGGTGGCCCATTTTGGTTGCCGCATTTTCTGTAGCAAGCGGCAAATAATATGTAGTAGTTCCGACTTGATCGGACAGTAAGACCTTGCCAATGGGTGGGGTTACCCGGTTTGATAGAGGTGCGAATCTTTATTAAACCAGCGCGTAAGCGCCAAGGAGTAACCCCATGCGTAGTGTTCCTCAGAATGTCATCAAGCACAAGGTCGGCCTGCTCAATCTTGCTGCAGAACTCGGAAACGTGTCTCGTGCCTGCAAGGTGATGGGATTTTCCCGCGACACGTTTTATCGCTATCAAACGGCAGTAGAAACAGGCGGTGTGGATGCCCTGATTGATGCCAACCGTAGAAAGTCCAATCTCAGAAATCGCGTTGAAGAAGCCACTGAAATGGCTGTAGCTCAATTCGCCCTGGAGCAGCCGGCGTTCGGCCAAGTCCGTGTATCGAACGAACTGCGTAAGCGTGGTGTTTTTGTTTCCCCAAGCTCTATACAACGAAGACGCCAATCACCGCAGCCGATCTATTGAATGACCGAGTGTTGCCGTTCCTGGCAGAACAGGAAATGGGCTTGATCCGCGTGCTGACCGACCGTGGTACCGAATATTGTGGCAGGCCGGAAGCCCACGACTACCAGCTCTACCTGGCCCTCAATGACATTGAGCACACCAAGACGAAGGTTCGGCATCCGCAGACCAATGGAATCTGCGAGCGCTTTCATAAAACCATTCTGCAGGAGTTTTATCAGGTCACATTCCGGCGCAAGATCTATCGCTCGATTGAAGAGCTGCAAAGCGATCTCGACGACTGGCTGGCTTATTACAACAATGACCGCACACACCAAGGGAAGATGTGCTGCGGTCGGACACCCATACAAACACTAATTGACGGAAAGGAGGCCTGGCAAGATAAAATCACGACACTGAACAACTGAATTTGACCTGACAACTGCACACGTCAAACCGGGGAATGTCAGATCAGATCGCGACTACTACAAATAATACGCTGGTCGTAAAATCTGTTTTACACTCGACTGGCAAAAAACGCCTCATAGCAGCGCTTAATATCATCCGTCCCGTATCGCACTTGGCAATACTCGATCAGGCTCTTTTTTCCGCTCTCATCCAAGGTCTCCATCGGAACCATATCAAGCCCTACCTGAGCAGGGTTCTTGTAGAACGTTGTTATTGTCGGCTTGTGCTTAATGAAAGGGTCCCATGCAGAGCCTGCTTCATGGTCGCCAACGTAGCGATCCATCCCGACAAAAAGCCAAGCCAGCACGACAACAGGGATTGCAACGAATAATATTTTCTTCATGGTGGGGCTAAGTTGAATGCTTTACGCATTTGATTTGCAATGATCATCCCATATATACCGGGACATGCTCGACTTGAACCGTGAGTCATGGCAAATTCACGATGACCACCGAGCTTAGTAATTTTAAAGAACTCCGTTAGAGATTTGATGAGTGCTTCAGCAGCGGCGAGTTGTGGCTCAGTAGGTTCGTCGTGTTTCACCGCACCCTTATCTTTTTCTTGTCCAATCCACTCTTTCAAGCCAGCTACGACACCGCGCTTTACAGTAACGTTCCAAGCTCCCGGACCATAACGCTGTGCCTCGCCTCTAACACTGAGATCAGCGAGAAAAACAATCCCTACCACGCCGGTATTTCCACCCTCAATGTGTGAGCCTTTGAAGCGGATATCGAGAGCCTCATATACGACGCCTTGGCAATCGATAGCATAGTGGTAGCTGATCTGATTAAACGACCCCATATCAATCGTCTCAACCCTCTGCATCTGCTCAACGCTGTTTGCAGAGCAGCTAAAGCTATTCCCGGCATGATGGAGTGCGATTGACTGATAGTCCCAATCGTTCACAGCGCTGTCTGGCTTATGCCTGTGTGCATCCCATGTCGACCGCTCCACAAACTTGACGCCTTGCTTCTGTACTTGATCAATGATTGCCTGTCGCGTTGCTGCCCTATCGTTTACCGTCACTACCTTGAACGGCTTGCACATGTAGTCTGACTCTGTAAATGCAGTTGCCCATTGCGTCGGCGTGTAATGCGCTTCTGTTCCCATCTCAAGCCTCTCCGTGCTTCAAAGCGCCCGTAGGAGCATTGAAAATTAAATGCAATTGAATGGTCTGCCCAGGAGTAGCATCGACATTAGCGTATCCATCCCCATCTGTGACGCCGCTCTGTTGAGCGCCGCCAACTTTGGCAAGATATGCGCGGTTAGCCAATGGCTTTCCAGTTTCGCTGTCTTGGAATAGGAAGCGCTTGCCTTGCTTTTCTTGAGTATCCTGAGTGCTGCCAGTAGAGGCGATAGCTGTGGCCGCTGCAACGGCAGCAGATGCAGCACCAGCGCCCGTAGGAGGCGATAGGGGACCAGATGACTCTATGCCGTCATCGTAGGTCATTGTTTGGTGGAGACTCGCTATGAGCTTTGGATGGACAGGACAGCCGCAGATGACGATATCGTGTTCCAGCGCCACCTCGCCCATGAATTGCATGCGCCGTGGGCCCCCAGCCTTAGCAATGACACCCTCGCTCTTGCAGGCAAGGCATTGCACCGGGCCGCCGATTAGCGCCGCTTTGTGTCCAGCATTACCAAGTGAGAACGTCGAGTTCGCATTGGGAAGAATCACGCCGTTTGTAGTTGTCTTGTCGCCCACAACGACAATTTTTCTCAATGCCATAGATGCCCTTAAAATTGCTTCTAGGCCATCTTTACAGAGGATTAATTTTATTGCAAGTAGTTTCCTGGCTCATCCGCTTAGATAACAACGCTAGCCCATTCAATCGCGACCTTTTACATCATAAAATTTCCACAACCAAATTACGTAGCTCAGAAATTTATCAAATGTGATGCACAAATATAGCACTTGCTATAAAATCGAATCGTTATTAACGTTGGTAGCAACGATAAATAGCTTTGTTTGAGTTAGAAAAAATGGCACCCCAAAAGAGTGAACGATTTTTGAGGTGCCGGGCAACACTAGAAAATATTGCTGTCCTTTAGCAGCAAAATCAAAGTACCGACTGCAATCGATATTTTGATGTGAAGATCGATCAAGAATGAATTGGTGTGGAACTGCAAGTTTAGCTTGGCTTGCACATAAGGTCCTTTTTCACAAGTTTTAGATAACAACCTGCCTCCTGTTAGGGATAGCGGGTCTTTGTTGTTTCTACTTCATGTACTGCGATTTGATTCTAATCCTTTTTCTAAGATGGAACAGGATTTTCTCCTTTTTCCTGGCTTACTTCTGAAATTCGCCGCCACCCGGCACCGAAGCCACCGCAGCCACATAAAGAATCAATAATTACTGAGTTGACTGGACGGACGAGACTCTCTGGAGCTCACTGCACATCAATTGCACACACAGCCTCAAAATCCGCATGAATCCTTAATTCTCTATCCAGTCCATCATGAGATAGAACCCCCTGCACTGGATATTTGTCGTATGGGTATCATGCGCGCGATACGGCATAGGCCAAACATGAGAAAAATTTTAGGATTTTTTTCTAAAAAAAATCAAGGGGGTAGGGGAGACAATCCGACCAATTGCGGCCGTATTTGAAAAACAATCAAAGGCAGGAGCAGACAGCGTGCGCTGGGAATGACGGGATAAATCTGAAGTATAAAAAATAGAAGCGAGCTTACAACCTGTTGTTCGCGTTGATAGATTCTCAAATGGTGGGGTACAAAGTGGGGTACAAATCTACAAAAATGAAAAAGGCCAATCCGAAGATTGGCCTAAGTCATTGATTCAATTGGTCGGGGCGAGAAGATTCGAACTTCCGACCCCTTGCACCCCATGCAAGTACGCTACCAGGCTGCGCTACGCCCCGACAAGCCTGTTATTATATCAGGCCTAGTTGCTTTGTTCCCAACGGAATGCAAAGAATCTAAAAATTTTTTCCACCGATTATCCGGCCTGTGTTGCCGCCGATCCTTGCGTCATCATTCCGCTTGATTGGCCAGCACACCTTGCCGATGATCCTCATCCAATAATCTTATGCCAATAAAAATTAGCCAGCAGTTCGACGCCGCCGCAATTGAAGTCGTGCGCGCGGATAGTCCTCAGCAGATTGAATTGAAAATCCGCAGCGATTCGCATGCCGATTTCACGCAGTGGTTTTATTTCCGCCTGCAGGGCGCGCGCGATGAGGATTGCACCATCCGTTTCCTGAACGCCGGCGCCACGACCTATCCCAAGGGTTGGGAAAATTACCAGGCGGTGGCCAGCTACGATAGGGAAAACTGGTTCCGTGTGCCGACTAGCTTTGACGGCCAGGTCATGACCATCAGCCACACGCCGGATTACGACAGTGTCTACTACGCTTACTTCGAGCCGTACTCCTGGGAGCGTCACCTGGCGTTGCTGGGGCAGGCTGAGCAATCGCCGCTGGCGCGCGTGCTGGATATCGGCAGCACGGTTGATGGCCGCGACATGAATGTGCTGGTGATCGGCAATCCCGAGGCGGCCAAGAAGGTCTGGGTCATCGCCCGCCAGCATCCGGGCGAAACCATGGCGGAGTGGTTCGTCGAAGGCATGGTCGACGCCTTGCTGGACAGCGCCAATCCGCTCGCCACCAAAGTGCTGCAGCACGCGGTGTTCTATATCGTGCCGAACATGAATCCGGACGGCTCGGTGCGCGGCAACCTGCGCACCAATGCAGCTGGCGCCAACCTGAACCGTGAATGGATGACGCCGTCGCTGGAGCGCAGCCCGGAAGTGTTTGCGGTGAAAAACAAGATCCACGAAATCGGCTGCGATCTGTTCCTCGATGTGCACGGCGATGAAGCCTTGCCGTACATCTTCGTGGCCGGTTCGGAAATGCTGGAAGACTTCAGCCCGCAACAGGCTAAGGAGCAGCAGAAATTCATCGACGACTTCCAGCGCGCCAGCCCAGATTTCCAGACCGAGTTCGGCTATGCCGCGAGCAAGTACAGCAGCGATGTGCTGACCTTGGCGTCCAAGTATATCGGCCACACCTTCAAGTGCGTCTCGCTGACGCTGGAGCTGCCGTTCAAGGACAACGCCAATCTGCCGGATGCGCAGGTGGGCTGGGACGGTGCGCGCAGCGCCCGGCTCGGCGAGGTGGTGCTGCAGCCGATCTTGCGTGCCTTTGAATAATCATGCGGTAATGAACGGCAGCCAAGGCTGCCGTTTCCATGATGCAGGTGCAATAGGGTTCAAGAAAGCATTGTTTTACCGATGACGCAAAATATCTATGACGATCCGGCCTTCTTTGAAGGCTATAGCCGGCTCGGACGTTCAGTGCAGGGCTTGGCAGGCGCGCCGGAGTGGCCGGCGCTGCAAGCCATGCTGCGCGGGCGAGCAGGGCGCTGCGCGGGTTGTCGGTCTCGACGTTTCTGAAAAAATGCTGGAGCGGGCGGTGGCAACCACCTCGGACGCCGCGGTCAGCTACGTTCGCGCCGACCTGGAGCGGCTGGAGTTGGCGGAAGAGCGCGACCGCCCGATGATGTTGCTGGTGGCGGCGCAGCGCTGAATCCACGCCCTTTCTTGAGGTCTGCACTCCGTATCCCGCTAAGTGGGGTCAGAGTGAAGTTTCTGCAAAAGACGCGCAGAAAGTTCACTCCGACCCCAGTTAGCTACGTATATGAAGCGCGACGAAAACCGGATTACGGCTGTGTCGCGTTTTATGAAATTCTCAATAACGCTTAGTGAAAGTGCGCCGACCCGCTTGGCGTATCTTCCGGCGTTTCCGGATGCACCAGCTCGCCTTCGCGGTCCGGATAGAACGGCGTGCCGCAGTCGTCGCAGAATTCCATCGCGAACAGGTCGGTGTGGCGCTGGATATCGTCGATGCCGCATTCGCGCAGCAGGCTCAGGATCTGTTCCAGCGGGGTTTCCGGTTCGGCCGCGGCGGCATCGCTGTCGCTGGAGCGGGTGATGATTTCTTCGTTGGCTTCTTCCGGACCGTACAGCGGCCACACCACGCCGTAGATGATTTCGTTGGTCTGGCCCAGCGAGAAGCCGATGCGGTATTCATCCACGCGGCCGCTTTCCGGCTGCTCGCTGAAGCGGCCGATGCTGGCGTGCAGATCCTTGGAGGCGATGTCCAGCGTGTGCGACAGGTAGTAGCTGGCGGCGCGCAGCGAGGCAGGGCGGATTTGCAGGTCGGCTTCGCGGCAGGCAGCGTAGTAGGCTTCCGGCAGCAACAGCTGGACGCCGCAGCCTGGCAGCAAGCGCGTCACATTGGGCGTTACCTGCTTGCGCCATTGTTCCAGCGCCAGTTCCTTGTCGGTGGCGATGTGGCCGGCTTGCCCGCGCGTCATCTGCCAGCGGAACAGCGGCATGCCGCTTGGCACCACCAGGGCGGCCAGCAGGTAGCGGGTATCGGCCAGGTAGGGCGCTGTCTGCGGCGGATTGGCCGGGCTGCGCACCGGTGCGGCGCTGAGCGCTGCGTGCGACAGCTGCTGCAGCAGGGCGAAGGTGTCGGCATGGCTGCGCGGCAGCTGGTCGATGGCGTACAGTGAGGGCACGATGCCGGTCAGTACCTCGGGCGCCAGGATGTGGGCGTGCAGGTGGGCGCTGATGGCTGTCATGGTGTCGGCCGCAACCGGTCCCGAGCCGATCGAAAAGCGGGTCCATGCCAGCAGCGGAATGCCAATCAGCAGGCAGTCGTACGGCTTGCCCTGGTAGTCGATGCTGCAGGATTCGCTGCAGGCCTCGACCACGTCCATCAGGGCGTCGTAAGCGTCGGGCTGGGCCGGGAACAGCTGCTCCAGGGCGCTGTCGATGGGTTCCTGGTGCTGGGCCTTGAAATGCTTGTTGAGCAACACTTCAATCTCGCGCTCCCATGCGCGCTCCTCAAGGCGGCTGGAGGCTTGAATCAATGCTTGCGCCAGTTCGGCCAGGCGATGGCTGTCGGCGGAAAATTTACGGGAAGGTTTTTTTGACGGGCGGCGCATAGTGAATATAAGGGCTGACAACATGGTCAATGTCTTACTGCGCGACCGTAGCGGATGCTTGCATCCAAAGTTCGGCAACCGAGATGCTCACATATTCTTTACGAACATGCTCCGCTGTTCTGCGCTGCCTTCTGGCCTACGACCGTTTGCTGTGAGTTTTTCTGGGACTCAGAGGCAGGAAGACTGCTAGATCCTATTGTAGTGGATTTAACGGTGTATGGAATAAAACTGTTTCAAGACAATCAAGCCGATGAGATGGGTTGTAGAAACGACAAACGCCGGCATTGCCGGCGTTTGTCGTTCAGGCAAACTGCTGCCTGCTATTGTTTCTTGCTACCTGCTGTTGCTTATGCTGCCAGCAACTGACGCAGCACGAATGGCAGGATGCCGCCGTGCTTGTAGTAGTCGACTTCGATAGGCGTATCGATGCGCAGCAGAACCTTGACTTCCTTGGTTTCGCCGTTTGCGCGGTGGATCACCAGGGTAGCGTCTTGCTGTGGCTTGATTTCGCCCTCGATGCCCTTCAGGTCGAAAGTCTCGTGGCCGGTGATGCCCAGGGTTTGCACGCTGTCGGTGCCGATGAATTGCAAAGGCAAGACACCCATGCCTACCAGGTTGGAGCGGTGGATACGCTCGAACGAACGCGCAAACACGGCCTTCACGCCCAGCAACTGGGTACCCTTGGCTGCCCAGTCGCGCGACGAGCCGGTACCGTACTCTTCGCCGGCAAACACCATGGTTGGCACGCCGTCTTTGACGTACTGCATCGCTGCGTCATAGATCGAGGTTTCTTCGCCAGTAGGCTGGAACAAGGTGATGCCGCCCTCAACCCGTGAACCGTCCGGTGTAGCAGGAATCATCAGATTCTTGATACGAACGTTGGCGAATGTGCCGCGCATCATGATTTCGTGATTGCCGCGACGCGAACCGTAGGAGTTGAAGTCAGCCTTCAACACGCCGTTGGCGATCAGCCATTTACCGGCCGGGCTGGATTCCTTGATGGAACCGGCTGGCGAGATGTGGTCGGTGGTGATCGAATCGCCGAACACGCCCAGTGCACGCGCGCCGGTGATGCCGGTCGCTGCTGCCTTCGGCACCATGGTGAAGTCCTGGAAGAACGGTGGCTCAGCGATGTAGGTCGATTTCGGCCAGTTGTAGACCTCGCCGCCGGCGACGCCCTTGATGGCTTCCCACAGCTTGCCTGGTGCGCCCTTGACGTCAGCGTAGTTGGCTTTGAAGGTCTTGGCGTTCATCGCGAACTTCATCAGCTTGGCGACTTCTTGCGAAGTTGGCCAGATGTCGCCCAGATAAATGTCCTTGCCACCCTTGCCCTTGCCGACAGGCTCGGTCATCAGGTCGCGCGTCATGTTGCCGGCGATCGCGTAAGCGACGACTAGCGGCGGCGAAGCCAGGAAGTTGGAGCGAATGTTCGGATGGATACGCGCTTCGAAGTTACGGTTGCCGGACAGCACGGCCGATGCCACCACGTCGTTCTTGACGATGGCTTCGTTCATGGCTGGCGTCAGGTCGCCGGCGTTGCCGATACAGGTGGTGCAACCGTAGGCAGTGACGCCGAAACCGAGTTTTTCCAGGTACGGCAGCAGGCCAGCCGCTTCCAGGTATTCGGTAACGACGCGCGAGCCAGGAGCCAGCGAAGTCTTGATATGCGCAGGAACCTTGAGGCCGGCTTCGACTGCTTTCTTGGCCAGCAAGCCAGCCGCCAGCATGACGCTAGGGTTGGAAGTGTTGGTGCAAGAAGTGATGGCAGCAATCAGGACGTCGCCGTTCTGCAGCTTGACGCCGTCGGCATTGGTGTAAGTCGCATCCAGGTCTTCGATCTTCTTGTTGAAGCCGTTTTCTGCGATTGGCTTGCTGAACAATTCTGCGAAGTTGGCTTTGACATTGCCGATTTCGATACGGTCTTGCGGACGCTTTGGACCAGCCAGCGACGGTGCGACGGCAGCCAGGTCCAGTTCGACCACAGTGGTGTAGTCGATGTCGCCAGCCTTTGGAATGCCGTACAGGTTCTGCGCCTTGAAGTAGCCGGCGAAAGCGTCGATTTCAGCTTTGCTGCGGCCGGTGCCCTGGAAGTATTCGATAGTCGCATCGTCGACCGGGAAGAAGCCCATGGTGGCGCCGTATTCCGGCGCCATGTTGGCGATGGTGGCGCGGTCGGTCAAGCTCAGCGAGGCGGTGCCTTCACCGAAGAATTCGACAAACTTGCCGACCACTTTGGCTTTGCGCAGCAGTTCGGTGATGGTCAGCACCAGGTCGGTGGCAGTGACGCCTTCACGCAACTGGCCGGTCAGGTTGACGCCGACCACGTCAGGTGTCAGGAAGTAGACTGGCTGGCCCAGCATGCCGGCTTCCGCCTCGATGCCGCCCACGCCCCAGCCGACTACGCCGATGCCGTTGATCATGGTGGTGTGCGAGTCGGTGCCGACCAGGGTGTCCGGATAGTAGACCGAATCCTTCTTGTGGACGCCGCGCGCCAGGTATTCCAGGTTGACCTGGTGGACGATGCCGAAGCCTGGTGGCACAACGCCGAAAGTGTCGAATGCCTGCATGCCCCATTTCATGAACTGGTAGCGCTCGTTGTTGCGCTGGAATTCCAGTTTCATGTTGAGGTCGAGCGCTTTCTTTTCACGGAAATGGTCGATCTGCACCGAGTGGTCGACCACCAGGTCGACCGGCACCAGCGGCTCGATGTTCTTGGCGTTCTTGCCCAGGCTGGCGGCGACGTTGCGCATCGCGGCCAGGTCGGCCAGCAGCGGCACGCCGGTAAAGTCTTGCAGCACTACGCGGGCCACCACGAACGGGATTTCGTCGGTGCGGGCCGCGGTTGCGCCCCAGTTCGCGAGCTGCTTGACGTGCTCTTCAGTGACCTTCTTGCCGTCGCAGTTGCGCAGTACGGACTCCAGCACAATACGAATGGAAATCGGTAGGCGCGAGATGTTGACGCCGAGTTTTTTCTCCAGGGCAGGCAAGGAGTAAAACTTGCCTTTCTTGGAATCGGAAATCTTGAATTCCTTGAGTGTGTTCAATGTGTTACGGGACATGATATCTCCTGAGATTTCAACTAGGTTAATTTGTTGGGTACAGAGTAATTCGCCGCGCTACGGCGGCTCTTAAACTCTGTCCCGCAATTTTATAAACTATGTGCCGGGTCAACTGGCGCCGGCGCCGGCATTTCTTCCTGCGCTGCCGATTTGCATTCGTTCGCCAGCTGGTGTCCGGTTTTTGAATCCAGCAAAATGCCCTTGGCCGGGATGCCGATCCAGAGCAGGCCGTACTTGCGGTTTTCAAAACGGTTGGCGCCGGTAGTGGTCGGCACACGGGTCAGGCGGCGCAGGGTCTTGCCCCAGCGCAGTGCGATGTGCTTGTCGTCTTCTGCGTTGGTGAAAAGCGTCAGGCTGTTGCCCAGCTCGCATTTGTAATCGACAGTAACCGAAGCCTTGACATCCGGCGTGCCTTCGTCTTCACCGTCGTCCACTTCGGCCGGAGCAGCTTTTGCTGCCGGTTTCTTGGCGGCCTTCTTGGTGGTTTTCTTGGTAGTGGTCTGTGCTTGCGCCTGCGGTGCTGTAACCGCCAGGCTGGCGCACAGCAAGACCAAGGTTGACAAGCTCGTGGACAGAATCTTTCTCATTTCTATTGCTCCGTAGTGCGTCCCGCTACTGTTCTTGAGTAAGCGGCAGGGCGCGGTTATAACAAGGTACTGGTGGTTTCAGGTAATGCGGCGCCGCTATTTTTTGCCCGCTGCAAAACGCTCCAGTAATAACGGTAACTGGCGCGGTCATGCAGCGTGCCCTCGTGTTGTATCGGTCCCCAATCCGCCTGCTGGGCTGCAAGCAGAATCTGTGCCGCAGTCGCTATCTCGGACTGCGGCGGGGTAAATGCGTTCAGGATCGGCTTGATCTGCTGCGGATGGATGCTCCACATCCGGGTATAGCCGAATTCCGCCCTGGCGCGGCCGGCATCGGCAGCGACGCTGGCGCTGTCCTTGATGTCGGTGGTGACGTTATGCGACGGCACCTTGCCGTGCGCATGGCAGGCGGCGGCGATTTCCAGCTTGGCGCGGGCCACCAGCGGATGGCTGAACTGGCCCGGCGAGTGCATCGCTGCGCTGGGAATCGCACCAAAATGGGCGGATACGAAATCCATGATGCCGAACGACAGCGACTGCACCTGTGGCAGCGCGGCGATGGCGAAGACGTCGGCCAGGGCGCCATGGGTTTCTATCAGCACGTGCACCGGCAAGTCTGCGCGGCCAGCATGCTTGCTGTGGTGTTCGATCAGGGCTATGGCGGCGCGCACTTCGGCCAGGCTTTCGGCCTTGGGCAGCATCAGGTAGGCCAGCCGGCTGACAGCGCTGCCGTTGCCGCAGATGAGTTTGATGTCTTGTTCGAAAAAGTTACTGCCGCTGTCGTGTACGCGAGCGCCGATGCGCTCAAAGCGGTTGTCGTCGCCGGCGACGATGCTGGCAACCAGTTTTGCATGTGCTGCTTCATTACCGGCGCTGGCGCCGTCTTCGCAGTCCAGGGTGATGTCGAAGACCGGCCCCAGTTCCTGCTGCAGGGCGATCGACTTGCGCATGAGCTTTTCAGCGCCGGCGTAATGATCGCAGACCGGTAGCGAGACCGGTTGTTGCTTGCCTAGGAATAAGACCTGGGTAGGGTGCATTGCGAAGTTTTTTAAAGATTACGGGGTAGGGTGGGCACAAGCTGCCCACGCGTGAACGCGATAACCGGAGTACATGCCTTCATGGCACAAAAATAAGTAGGGTGGGCACTCTGTGCCCACGCGTGAACGGGATAACCGGAGTACATACGGTGCCCACCCTACATTGTTGCTTAGCCGACCAGGTGTTTCACGCCATCACGCTCTTCTTGCAGTTCTTTCAGCGTGAGGTTGATGCGCTCTTGCGAGAAGGCGTCGATTTCCAGACCTTGAACGATTTTGTATTCGCCGTTTTCGGTAGTGACAGGGAAGCCGAACATGGTGCCTTCAGGGATGCCGTAGGAGCCGTCCGATGGCACGCCCATGGTGGTCCACTTGCCGTTGGTGCCCAATACCCAGTCGCGCACGTGGTCGATGGCTGCGTTGGCTGCCGATGCTGCCGACGACAGGCCGCGTGCTTCGATGATGGCGGCGCCGCGCTTGCCGACTGTCGGCAGGAACACGTCCTTGTTCCAGGCCTGGTCGTTGATCAGGTCCTTGACCGATGCGCCGTCGGCTGTCGCGTAGCGATAGTCGGCGTACATGGTTGGCGAGTGGTTGCCCCATACGCACAGCTTTTCGATAGCGGAAACCGGCTTGCCGATCTTGGCCGCGACTTGCGACAGGGCGCGGTTGTGGTCCAGGCGCAGCATGGCGGTGAAGTTCTTGGCTGGCAGGCTAGGCGCCGATTTCATGGCGATGTAAGCGTTGGTGTTGGCTGGATTGCCGACCACCAGTACTTTGACATTGCGCGAAGCGACGGCGTCCAGCGCCTTGCCTTGCACCGTGAAGATCTGGGCATTGGCTTCCAGCAGGTCCTTGCGCTCCATGCCTGGGCCGCGTGGGCGGGCGCCGACCAGCAGGGCGATGTCGGCATCCTTGAATGCAGTCATCGGATCGCTGTGGGCAGTGATGCCGGCCAGCAGCGGGAAGGCGCAATCGTCGACTTCCATGATCACGCCTTTCAGCGCTTTTTGTGCTTTTTCGTCAGGGATTTCCAGCAATTGCAGAATGACCGGTTGGTCTTTGCCGAGCAGGTCGCCGTTGGCGATACGGAACAGCAGTGAATAACCGATTTGACCAGCGGCGCCGGTAACGGCAACACGCAGAGGGGACTTAGCCATGTTGAATCTCCAGAGAGGTGATAAAAATATTTGCGGAACAGCGTCGCGCGGATACGTTCAAGGGCCTGCAGAGCATGGCGGATTACGCTTCCGTGTGGTCTTGTCCCTAGCCGTCTGATCTAAATAAAAACAAGACGGTTAAATTACAAAAGTCCCAGCCAGATAAAAAGCGGCGACTCTATATGCAACCTCTAATGATACCGGCGAAAAGCGCAACCGTCAGTTTGTTTCGCGTTGATCCGGCGGCTTGAAATTGTCGCCAGGATTGCAGTATGCAACTTCAGGGGCTTCAGCTGGTTCAGCCGGGAAAACCGGTTGGCGCGCGGCGCAGGCCATCAAATAGTCCTAATGCCCGCGAGTTTAGGCTTGGCAACATGGTATGTCAATCAATATCTTATGTCTTATATAAGACATATCATTGCGCAATTTTTGCTGGACGACAATGGGGGTTTTATGGTGAAATCCAAGGTTATGAGCTCCATCCCGTCCAATCCGAGTAGTGACCCTGCCAGCCCGAGCGCTGCAGCCCCGGGAGCGTCGCCGACTGCTTCCGCGGCAAGTTCCCCGACATTCAGTCCGCTCTATCAGCAAATCAAGGCGCTGATCATGCAGCGCCTGCAGTCCGGCGAGTGGAAGTCCGGTGAATTGATCCCCAGCGAAGTCGAACTTGGCAACCGTTTCAAGGTGAGCCAGGGCACCGTGCGCAAGGCGATTGACGAACTGGCGGCGGAGAATCTGCTGGTGCGGCGCCAGGGCAAAGGCACCTTTGTCGCCACCCATCACGAAGCCCGTTCGCAATTCCGCTTCCTGCGCCTGATGCCGGACAGCGACCAGCCTCAGGTTACCGATAAAAGAGTGATAGAGCTGAAGCGTTTGCGCGCACCGGCGGATATCGCGCGCCAGCTCGGCATGAAGTCGGGCGACTCGGTGGTGTATGTCAAGCGCGTGCTGGCGTTCGACGGCGTGCCGACTATACTCGAAGAGCTCTGGTTGCCGGGTGCTTTGTTCAAGGCTTTGACGCTGGAGCGCCTGGCTGAGTACAAAGGGCCGATGTACGGCCTGTTTGAAACCGAATTCGGCACGCGCATGATACGTGCGACCGAGCAGATCCGCGCCGCCAGCGCCGATGCAGATGCTGCTGAATTGCTGGCCGTGGAAAAATCATCGCCTTTATTGTGTGTCGAGCGCGTGTCTTTCACTTACGGCGACAAGCCGGTGGAAGTGCGGCGCGGTTTGTATGTCACCAACCGCCATCACTATCAGAACGAACTGAGCTGAGGGCGTGGGTGGAAATGGCGATCGCGTGTGAGCGCGACCGAGTGGTGGCAAAATGGCAAAGTTCGAGAGGCGCCGGCGATTATTCGCAATAACGAATAATAACTATTGGTGTGCTGCACAAAAATCGGCGAAAATTGCGGGATTGCGCTTGCAGTAAATTTTTAAACTGAGGAGAACCCTGTTATGTCTGAAGCCGCGAAGCCCAATCGGCCACAGTTTCGTAATATTCACATTACCGAACTAAGCAGCTATCGTTTGCCATTGGCTGGTCTAGTTTCTTTCTTGCATCGTGTTAGTGGCTTGCTGATGTTTTTGCTCTTGCCTTTCATCTTGTTCATGCTGGATAAAAGCCTGGTATCTGAAAGCTCTTTCGAATATTTCAAAGGCTTTACGTCGGGCTGGTTCGTCAAGCTTGTCATACTGGCCCTGTCCTGGGCTTACCTGCATCATTTCTGCGCCGGCATCCGCCACCTCGTCATGGACAATCATATCGGCCTGAGCAAGGAAAGCGCGCGCAAGTCGGCTGCAAGCGTCCTGATCATCAGCGTGCCGCTGGCGCTGGTCGTTGCATTGAAACTGTTCGGAGCATTCTAATGGCTGATAACAACAATATCGGCGGTAAGCGCCTGGTAGTGGGAGCGCATTACGGTTTGCGCGACTGGCTGGCGCAGCGCGTTACAGCCGTGGTCATGGCGCTCTATACCGTCATTCTTCTGATTTCTTTCCTGACTGCCAGCAACTTCACCTATGAAGGCTGGGCAGGTCTGTTTTCTCACCAGTGGTTCAAGCTGGCTACTTTTGTAGCGCTGATGGCGCTGTTTTTTCATGCATGGATAGGCGTGCGTGATATCTGGATGGATTACGTCAAGCCGGTCGCTCTGCGTCTGGTCTTGCAAGTTGCCACAATCCTGTGGTTGGTCGGTTGTGCCGGATGGGCGGCGCAGATTTTGTGGAGAGTGTAATCGTGTCAGCAATCAAATCCACAATTCCTACACGCCGCTTTGATGCGGTTATCGTTGGCGCCGGCGGATCCGGCATGCGTGCTTCGCTGCAGTTGGCGGAAGCTGGCTTGAACGTTGCAGTACTGTCGAAGGTATTTCCTACCCGTTCGCACACAGTGGCAGCGCAGGGCGGTATCGGCGCTTCCCTCGGCAACATGTCCGAGGACAGCTGGTACTGGCACATGTTCGACACCGTCAAGGGCTCGGATTACCTGGGCGACCAGGACGCGATCGAATTCATGTGTCGCGAAGCGCCTAAGGCTGTGTACGAGTTGGAACACTTCGGCATGCCGTTCGACCGCAACGCCGACGGCACCATTTACCAGCGTCCGTTCGGCGGCCACTCGGCCAATTTCGGCGAAAAGCCGGTAGCGCGCGCCTGCGCCGCTGCCGACCGTACCGGTCACGCACTGCTGCACACGCTGTACCAGCGCAATGTGCGCGCCAAGACCCACTTCTTCGTTGAGTGGATGGCGATCGATCTGGTGCGCGATGCCGAAGGCGATGTCATCGGCGTGGTTGCGCTGGAAATGGAAACCGGCGATGTCATGATCCTGGAAGCCAAGACCACGGTTATGGCGACCGGCGGTGCAGGGCGCATCTGGGCGGCTTCCACCAATGCCTTCATCAATACCGGCGACGGCATGGGTATGGCGGCGCGTGCCGGCCTGCCGTTGGAAGACATGGAATTCTGGCAGTTCCACCCGACCGGCGTGGCCGGCGCGGGTGTGCTGATCACTGAAGGCGTGCGCGGCGAAGGCGGGATCCTGATCAACGCCAACGGCGAACGTTTCATGGAGCGCTATGCGCCAACCCTGAAAGACCTGGCGCCGCGCGACTTCGTGTCGCGTTCGATGGACCAGGAAATCAAGGAAGGCCGCGGCTGCGGTCCGAACAAGGACCACGTGATGCTGGACCTGCGCCACATCGGCGCCGAAACCATCATGAAGCGCCTGCCGTCGATCCTGGAAATCGGCCACAAGTTTGCTAACGTCGATGCCCTGAAAGAACCGATCCCGGTCGTGCCTACCATCCACTATCAAATGGGCGGTATCCCAACCAATGTGTATGGTCAGGTGGTGGTGCCGAAAAACGGTATCCCTAACGCGGTGGTCAACGGTCTGTACGCTATCGGCGAATGCGCCTGCGTTTCGGTGCACGGCGCCAACCGCCTCGGCACCAACTCGCTGCTGGACCTGGTGGTGTTCGGCCGCGCGGCCGGCAATCACATTGTCGACAGCAAGCTCAAGGAGCGCAGCAACAAGCCGTTGCCGGCGGATGCAGCCGACGTCGCCCTGGCGCGTCTGGCCAAGCTGGAAACCAGCACCGGTTCCGAGCGCGTGCAAGACGTGGCCGGCGATATCCGCAAGACCATGCAGCACTACTGCGGTGTGTTCCGTACCGACGAGCTGCTGCAGCAAGGCTACAAGGAAATCATGGTGCTGGACGAGCGGCGCAAGCATGTTTCGTTCAAGGACAAGTCCAAGGTCTTCAACACCGCACGTGTCGAAGCGCTGGAACTGGACAATCTGATCGAAACCGCCAAGGCCACCATCACTTCGGCCGCAGCCCGTAAGGAATCGCGCGGCGCCCACGCGCATCGCGATTATGAAAAGCGTGATGACGAAAACTGGATGAAGCACACCTTGTGGTACTCCGAAGGTAATCGTCTCGACTACAAGCCAGTGATTACCAAACCGCTGACAGTTGATACGTTCAAGCCAAAGCCACGCACGTTCTAACTGGTTGCGGGACAGAGTTTAAGAGGCGCCGCCGTGCGCCGAATTACTCTGTCCTCAACTGACTAGATAAAAACGCCAAAACAAGAGGTATAGCCATGTCATCACGTACTTTGAAATTCAAAATCTACCGCTACGATCCCGATAAGGATGCCAAGCCTTACATGCAGGACCTGACGGTGGAACTGCTGCCAACCGACAAGATGCTGCTGGATGCGCTGCAACGCATCAAGGCCGACGTCGACGATTCGCTGGCCCTGCGCCGCTCGTGCCGTGAAGGCGTGTGCGGTTCCGACGCCATGAACATCAACGGCAAGAACGGTCTGGCTTGCACCACCAACCTGAACGAGCTGAGCGAGCCGATCATCTTGAAGCCGCTGCCAGGCTTGCCGGTGATCCGCGACCTGATCGTCGACATGACGCAGTTCTTCAAGCAGTACGAGTCGATCAAGCCGTTCCTGATCAACGACAACATCCCGCCGGAAAAAGAGCGTCTGCAATCGCCTGAACAGCGTGAAGAACTGGATGGCCTGTACGAGTGCATCCTGTGCGCATGCTGCTCGACTTCCTGCCCGTCGTTCTGGTGGAATCCGGACAAGTTCGTCGGTCCGGCCGGCCTGCTGCAAGCCTACCGTTTCATCGCCGACAGCCGCGACGAAGCCACCGGCGCGCGCCTGGACAACCTGGAAGATCCGTATCGTTTGTTCCGTTGCCGTTCGATCATGAACTGCGTCGATGTCTGTCCTAAGGGTCTGAACCCGAATGCAGCAATCGGCAAGATCAAAGAACTGATGGTGCGTCGCGCGGTATAAGCGAGCAGGGTGGCGAGACTGTGGCGCACCGTTGCAATCTCCCGCCCTGGTTTTAGAACTGTTCGTCGACTGCGGCGAACAGCGATTTCAAATAGAATAAGTGCTTGCCATGACTATCACCCATCAAGCCGATCCCGCCAACCGAGCCCGACTGCGCTGGCGCGCAAGACGCGGTCTGCTTGAAAACGATTTGATACTGACCCGTTACCTGGATGCAAATGAAGCCAGCATGACGGATGATGACGTCGACGCTTTTTCGCGTTTGATGGAATTGTCAGACAATGAACTAATGGATTTGCTACTGGTCCGTAAAGAACCGGACGGCTTGCTTGATTTGCCGCAAGTGCATGCCCTGTTAGCCAGAATACGCACTGCTTAAGCTTGTGTCTTCACAGGCGGCGACAGCCGCTGAAGACGTAGCACAGCTTGCAAACACGTCTTTTGTTTTTTTGATTTAGAGTCACCTTTTGATTGAGGGAAGAGCCATGACCACCGCTGATACAAAAGCCACGCTATCGTTTTCCGATGGCAGCCCATCCGTAGAATTTCCTATTTACAAGGGCACCGTCGGCCCCGAAGTCATCGATATCCGCAAGCTGTACGGCGCTACCGGCAAATTCACTTACGACCCGGGTTTCATGTCGACGGCGGCATGTAATTCGTCGATCACCTACATCGATGGCGACAAGGGTGAGCTGCAATACCGCGGTTACCCGATCGAGCAGCTGGCGGTCAATTGCGACTTCCTGGAAACCTGCTACCTGCTGCTGAACGGCGAACTGCCGACCGCGGCCGAAAAGACAAAGTTCGACGCTACCGTGACCCAGCACACCATGGTGCACGAGCAGATGCAATTCTTCTTCCGCGGTTTCCGTCGCGACGCCCATCCGATGGCTGTGCTGGTCGGCACCGTCGGCGCCTTGTCGTCGTTCTACCATGATTCGCTGGACATCACCGATCCGCGCCACCGCGAAGTGTCGGCCATCCGCCTGATCGCCAAGCTGCCGACCCTGGTCGCCATGGCTTACAAGTACAACGTTGGCCAGCCTTTCGTCTATCCGCGCAACGAACTGTCGTACAGCGCGAACTTCATGCACATGATGTTCTCGACGCCATGCGAAGAGTACAAGGTCAACGACGTGCTGGTGCGCGCGCTCGACCGTATCCTGACTCTGCATGCCGACCACGAGCAGAATGCTTCGACTTCGACTGTGCGCCTGGCTGGTTCCAGCGGCGCCAATCCGTTCGCCTGTATCGCTGCCGGTATCGCCTGCCTGTGGGGTCCTGCCCACGGCGGCGCCAACGAAGCGGCGCTCAACATGCTGAAGGAAATCGGCACGGTCGACAATATCCCTGCATTTATCGCCCAGGTGAAGGACAAGAACTCCGGCGTCAAGCTGATGGGCTTCGGTCACCGCGTCTACAAGAACTTCGATCCGCGCGCCAAGCTGATGCGTGAAACCTGCTACGAAGTGCTGAACGAACTGGGCCTGCATGACGACCCATTGTTCAAACTGGCGATGGCGCTGGAAAAAGTGGCGCTGGAAGACGAATACTTCGTTTCCCGCAAGCTCTATCCGAACGTCGATTTCTACTCCGGCATCGTGCAATCGGCGCTGGGCATCCCGACCTCGCTGTTCACCGGCATCTTCGCCATGGCCCGTACTGTCGGCTGGATCGCGCAATGGAACGAGATGATTTCCGATCCCGAGCAAAAAATCGGCCGTCCACGCCAGTTGTTCGTCGGTTCGCCGACCCGCGATGTGCCTGCAATGGACAAACGCGGCTGATCCTGCGTCAGTAGGCGGGGTTCATTAACATCCTGATACAACACAAAAACAGCGAATCCACGGATTCGCTGTTTGCATTTCTGCAGGTTATGCTATGCTCTTATTCTGTGCCGATTTATAAGGCTGCAGCGTAGTAAGAACATGTGGTGAGCGTGTTTTGAAGGGCAGGAATAAGAAATACCCGAATTTTTAAGTAGCAGTAAAAGAACACAGCAATAGAGCCCTTCCCCACAACTTGATGTGCAATCCGCTAACCGGTCAGGCCGTGTCGCGGAAGGTTATGTTAACCCGCTAATCTCGCGAAACGCGAAGAAAGGTGAGCAAGATGATGCAACAATACCGCTCTAATTCTTATCTCTTCGGAGGTAATGCACCGTACATTGAAGAGCTGTACGAGTCATACCTCGACAATCCCGGTTCAGTTGCCGACAACTGGCGTGCTTATTTCGACGCCATGCAGCACGTGCCTGCCGTCGACGGTTCCGACAAGCCTGACGTAGGTCACGCATCCGTCATCGCCTCGTTCGCCGAGCGCGCCAAGCAAGGTCCTATCCGTACCATCTCCGCTTCAGCCGATGCTGAAATGGGCTTCAAGCGCGTTGCTGCAACGCAACTGATCGCTGCCTACCGCTACCTGGGTTCGCGCTGGGCCAACCTGGACCCGCTGCAACGCCAGGAACGTTCCGCGCTGCCGGAACTGGAGCCGAGCTTCTACGGTTTCACCGATGCCGACATGGACATCGTGTTCAACATCAGCAATACCTATTTCGGTCCCGAAACGGCAACCCTGCGCGATCTGCTGAATGCGCTGCGCGAGACCTATTGCCGTTCGATCGGTACCGAGTACATGTACATCAGCGATCCGACTGAAAAGCGCTGGATGCAAGAGCGCCTGGAGTCGACCCGCTCGGCGCCGGTATTCACCGCGGAAAAGAAAAAACACATCCTCGACCGCCTGACCGCGGCTGAAGGCCTGGAGCGCTACCTGCATACACGCTATGTCGGCCAGAAGCGCTTCTCGCTGGAAGGCGGCGAAAGCTTCATCGTCTCCCTGGATGAAACCATCCAGCGCGCCGGTGAAAAGGGCGTCCAGGAAATCGTTATCGGCATGGCCCACCGCGGCCGCCTGAACGTGCTGGTCAACACCCTGGGCAAGATGCCGCAGGAATTGTTCGCGGAATTCGAAGGCAAGCATGCCGACGACCTGCCGGCCGGCGACGTCAAGTATCACCAAGGTTTCTCGTCCGACATCACCAGCCCTGGCGGCCCGGTGCATCTGTCGCTGGCGTTCAACCCGTCGCACCTGGAAATCGTCAACCCTGTGGTTGAAGGTTCGGTCAAGGCCCGTATGGAACGCCGCGGCGATACCGACGGTTCGCAAGTGCTGCCGATCCTGGTGCACGGCGATGCCGCATTCGCCGGCCAGGGCGTGGTCATGGAAACCCTGAACCTGGCGCAGACGCGCGGTTACGGCACAGGCGGTACAGTGCATATCGTGATCAACAACCAGATCGGTTTCACCACTTCCGATCCGCGCGATTCCCGTTCGACCCTGTATTGCTCGGACGTGGTCAAGATGATTGAAGCGCCGGTGCTGCACGTCAACGGCGACGATCCTGAAGCCGTGGTGTACGCCACCCAGATCGCGCTCGACTACCGCATGGAATTCAAGAAGGATATCGTGGTCGATATCATCTGCTTCCGCAAACTCGGTCACAACGAACAAGATACGCCGGCGCTGACACAGCCGCTGATGTACAAGAAGATCGGCCAGCATCCGGGCACCCGCAAGCTGTACGCGGACAAACTGGCTGCCCAGGGTACGATCGCAGCCGATGATGGCGACGCCATGGTCAAGGCTTTCCGCGATGCGATGGATGCCGGCAGGCACACGGTCGATCCGGTCATCTCCAACTTCAAGAGCAAGTATGCAGTCGACTGGCTGCCGTTCCTGAACCGCAAGTGGACTGACGCTGCCGACACTTCGGTGCCGGTGACTGAGCTGAAGCGCCTGGCCGGCCGTATCACTACCGTGCCGGAAAACTTCAAGGTCCACGCGCTGGTCGAGAAAGTACTGAACGACCGCGCCGCCATGGGCCGCGGCGAACTCAACCTCGACTGGGGCATGGGCGAGCATCTGGCATACGCATCGCTGGTATCGTCGGGCTACGCCATCCGCCTGACAGGCCAAGATGCCGGCCGCGGTACTTTCGTCCATCGCCACGCGGTGCTGCACGATCAAAACCGTGAGCGTTGGGATGCCGGCAGCTACATTCCGCTGCAAAACATCTCGGAACAGCAAGCGCCGTTCAAGGTGATCGACTCGGTGCTGTCGGAAGAAGCCGTGCTCGGTTTCGAATACGGTTACTCCACCGCGGAGCCAAACACGCTGACCATCTGGGAAGCCCAGTTCGGCGATTTCGCCAACGGCGCGCAAGTCGTGATCGACCAGTTCATCAGCTCCGGCGAAGTGAAGTGGGGCCGCGCTTCCGGCCTGGTCATGATGCTGCCGCACGGTTACGAAGGCCAGGGTCCGGAACACTCGTCGGCACGCCTGGAACGTTATCTGCAGCTGTGCGCGGACAACAACATGCAAGTGGTGCAGCCGACTACCGCAGCGCAGATCTTCCATCTGCTGCGCCGCCAGATGATCCGCCTGTTCCGCAAGCCGCTGGTGATCATGACGCCGAAGTCGCTGTTGCGTAACAAGGACGCGGGTTCGCCATTGTCCGACTTCAGCAAGGGCAGCTTCCAGACCGTCATCGGCGAAGTCGATGACAAGATCGATCCCAAGAAGGTCAAGCGCATCGTCGCTTGCTCCGGCAAGGTTTACTACGATCTAGTCAATGCCCGTAAAGAGCGTGGTCAGACCGATGTCGCGATTATCCGTGTGGAACAGCTGTATCCATTCCCGCACAAGGCGTTCGCTGCCGAACTGAAGCAGTTCCCGAACTTTAATGAGCTGGTGTGGACGCAGGACGAGCCGCAGAACCAGGGCGCCTGGCTGCAGATCCAGCACAATATTTTTGAAAATCTGGAAGATGGTCAAAAGCTTGCGTATGCAGGCCGTCCAGCCAGCGCATCGCCTGCTGTCGGTTACTACGACAAGCACTATGCGCAGCAAAAAGCATTGCTGGACACTGCATTTTCCAAGCTCAAAGGCTTTGTTCTTACCAAATAATTGACGATAGGGCGGGTCTGGATGATCCGCCCGCCGCCGCACCATCTTACGGAGAATTAAATGGCACTTCTTGAAGTAAAAGTTCCGCAATTGTCGGAATCCGTCGCCGAAGCGACTTTGTTGACATGGCATAAGAAAATCGGCGACGCAGTCAAGCGCGACGAGAACCTGATCGATATCGAAACAGATAAAGTGGTACTGGAACTGCCGGCCCCGGCCGACGGCGTGATCGTCCAGCTGATCAAGGGCGACGGCAGCACCGTGGTGGCAGATGAAATCATCGCCGTGATCGACACCGACGCTTCGGCCAAGGTCAGCCCGATGGAAGTCGCAGCCGTGCCAGTACCGCAAGCCGGCCACGCGCCGACACCGGTGGCAGCGCCTGAGTTGCAATCGAAATCGGCCGCAGGCATCGCCATGCCGGCCGCAGCAAAAATGCTGGCGGAAAACAATATGTCGGCAACTCAGGTTGCAGGCAGCGGCAAAGACGGCCGCGTGACCAAGGGCGACGTTATCGGAGCGGTAGCCAACAAGGCAGCAACACCTGCGCCGGCGCCGCTGGCGGCAGCGCCAGCCAAAGCGCTGTTGCAGCAAGTTGCAGTGCCGACCAAAGCCAACCTGGACGACCGTCCGCAAGAGCGCGTGCCGATGAGCCGCCTGCGTGCACGTATCGCCGAGCGCCTGGTGCAATCGCAATCGACCAACGCCATCCTGACGACATTCAATGAAGTCAACATGCAGCCGGTCATGGATCTGCGCACCAAGTACAAAGACAAGTTCGAAAAAGAACACGGCGTCAAGCTCGGCTTCATGTCGTTCTTCGTTAAGGCTGCGGTTGCCGCACTGAAAAAATACCCGATCGTCAACGCTTCGGTAGACGGCAACGACATCGTCTACCACGGCTATTTCGATATCGGTATCGCGGTCGGTTCGCCACGCGGCCTGGTGGTGCCTGTATTGCGCGATGCGGATCAAATGTCGATCGCTGACATCGAGAAGAAAATCGGCGAATTCGGCGCCAAGGCCAAGGACGGCAAGCTGACCCTGGACGATCTGACCGGCGGTACATTCTCGATCTCCAACGGTGGCACTTTCGGTTCGATGCTGTCGACGCCGATCATCAACCCGCCACAATCGGCGATCCTGGGCGTGCATGCGACCAAGGACCGTGCAGTTGTCGAAAACGGCCAGATCGTGGTGCGTCCGATGAACTACCTGGCCATGTCTTACGATCACCGCATCATCGACGGTCGTGAAGCAGTGCTGGCGCTGGTGGCGATGAAAGAAGCGCTGGAAGATCCAGCCCGTCTGTTGCTGGACCTGTAAGCTTCAAATCCGCCAAGGCTAGGCAGGCGCGCCCTGATTCTGTTTTTTGCCCTTTAAACGGTGCAGAAAACAGAGCAGGGCGCGTCGCTTAGGTGGCTAAGTAATGATAAGTAATTGATGAGCGCCTGGTCTCTTGCTGCGGGCGTTTGCCGGCAGCGGCGGCAATTGACCGCGCCGGCAGGCAAAGCGGCGGCGAGATGGCAAGGCAACAACTCCAAGGATGGAAAATGAGCAAACAATTTGATGTCGTAGTGATCGGTGGCGGTCCTGGCGGTTACATTGCAGCGATTCGCGCCGCACAACTGGGTTTCAGCACAGCCTGTATCGATGAATGGAAAAACGCCAAGAACGGCCCGGCGCCGGGCGGCACCTGCACCAACGTTGGCTGCATTCCTTCCAAGGCGCTGTTGCAGTCGTCTGAGCATTTCGAGCATGCCGGTCATGCGTTCGCCGAGCACGGCATCAATGTCAAGGGCCTGGAGCTGAACCTGGGCCAGATGCTGGCGCGCAAGGACGGCGTTGTCAAACAGAATAACGAAGGCATCCTGTACCTGTTCAAGAAAAACAAGGTGTCCTTTTTCCACGGCCGCGGTTCCTTCGTCAAGGGCGATGCCGGCGGTTATGAAATCAAGGTTGCCGGCGCCACGGAAGAAACCATCAGCGCCAAGCACATCGTGCTGGCGACCGGTTCCAACGCCCGCGAACTGCCTGGCGCACCGTTCGATGAAAAACTGATCCTGTCGAATACCGGCGCGCTGGCAATTGACGCGGTTCCGGCTAAACTGGGTGTTATCGGCGCCGGTGTCATCGGCCTCGAAATGGGCAGCGTATGGCGCCGCCTGGGCGCGGAAGTCAGCGTGCTGGAAGCGCTGCCGGCTTTCCTCGGCGCAGTCGATGAGCAGATCGCCAAGGAAGCCGGTAAACTTTTCGCCAAGCAAGGTTTGAAGGTCAGCCTGGGCGTCAAGATCGGCGCCATCACGACTGGCAAGAACGATGTGACAGTGGAATATGTCGACGCCACCGGCGCCGCACAGAAAGCCGTGTACGACAAGCTGATCGTTTCGATCGGCCGCACGCCGAACACTATCGGCTTGAATGGCGAAGCAGTCGGCCTGAAGCTGGACGAGCGTGGTTTCATCGCGGTTGACGACGACTGCAAGACCAACCTGCCGAACGTCTGGGCGGTAGGCGATGTGGTGCGCGGCCCGATGCTGGCGCACAAGGCTGAGGAAGAGGGCGTTGCGGTTGCCGAGCGTATTGCCGGGCAGCATGGTCACGTCAATTTCAACACCATTCCGTGGGTGATCTACACCTCGCCGGAAATCGCATGGGTTGGCAAGACAGAACAACAACTTAAGGCAGATGGAGTAGCATACAAGGCTGGCACTTTCCCGTTCTTGGCGAATGGCCGGGCGCGCGCCTTGGGCGATACTTCGGGCATGGTCAAGTTCCTGGCGGATGCCAAGACTGACGAAATCCTGGGTGTCCATATTGTCGGTCCGATGGCTTCCGAGCTGATTTCGGAAGCCGTGGTGGCGATGGAATTCCGCGCCTCGGCGGAAGACATTGCCCGTATCTGCCATGCGCACCCATCCTTGTCGGAAGCGACCAAGGAAGCAGCGCTGGCGGTCGACAAGCGGTCTTTGAATTTTTAAGAAAGAAGCAAGATGCGTGTTCTGCAGCTGTCGCCGTCACTGTTGCTGACTCTGATGTTAGGCCTTGCATTATCCGGTTGCGCCACTGTAGCGTCGGAGAACGGTCACGTGCTGATCGAAGCCAGTTCCGACAGCCAGCAGCTGGAAGGGGCGCGCTGCGTGGTGAAAACCGACAGCAGCCGCTGGAATGTGGTGACGCCGGGCGATGTCCTGATCGTCGCTGCCGACGGCGACCTGCACGTAGTGTGCGATAAGCCCGGCTACCGCACTTCGGAAGTGGTGTACCGGGCGCCGCCTGGCTTGAATTCCCCTAGCGTCGGCATCGGCGCCGCGGGCGGCAGCGGCGGCGTCGGCGCCTCCGGCATCGGGATCGGCGTCAGCCTGCCGCTCAGTTTCGGCGGCAAGGAAAAAGCCTATCCCAGCCGTGTGCTGGTGGAAATGGGGCGGTCATAGTTGCTTGGCTGGTTCCTGAGTTGAAGTGGGTGAGCGAAAGCTCGCCCATTTTTATTTTTAGCCGCCGCTTTGAACCCTGCAAAATCACGAGTATTGATTTTCTGTTAATGTCGTTGCCGCGATATTGACAAATATGGAACGGATGACGCTTCGCGCATCGGCTCTGTGAATTTTTGAACTGAAAAGCCATGAATGTATTAGAGTTTTACGAACAGGCGCTGACGCAGCGCGGCTTCCAGGCTGACGAGGCGCAACGGCGCGCGGTCGATCGCCTGCAGCGGGCCTACGACGAATGGGTAGCGTACAAGGCGCAACGTTCGAGCTCCTTCAAGCGCCTGATCAACCGGCCGGACGTGCCGCGCGGCGTCTACATGTGGGGCGGCGTCGGGCGCGGCAAATCGTTTTTGATGGACAGTTTCTATTCAGTGGTGCCGGTGGTGCGCAAGACTCGTTTGCATTTCCACGAATTCATGCGCGCCGTGCATCGCCAGCTGGACGAGCTGAAAGGCGTTGCCGATCCGCTCGACGAGGTCGCCAAGCGGGTGGCCAAGAAATACCGCCTGATCTGTTTCGACGAGTTTCATGTGTCCGATATCGCCGACGCCATGATTCTCTACAACCTGCTGAGAGCCTTGTTCGATAATGGCGTGTCTTTCGTCATGACCTCCAACTACGAGCCCAGCACCCTGTATCCGGACGGCTTGCACCGCGATCGCATGCTGCCGACCATCAAGCTGCTGCAGGACAACCTGGACGTCATGAATATCGACGCCGGCATCGACTACCGCAAGCGCGCGCTCGAGCAGGTGGAAACCTATCACTCGCCGCTCAACGCCGATACCGACCGCGCCTTGCGCCATGCGTTTGCCGGGGTGGCCGAAACCGCCGACGAAGATCCGCTGGTGGACATCGAAGCGCGTAAAATAAAGGCCTTGCGCAAGGCTGGCGGGGCCATCTGGTTCGATTTCAACACCTTGTGCGGCGGCCCGCGCTCGCAAAATGACTATCTCGAAATTGCCAGCCGCTTCCATACGGTGATATTGTCCGGTATCCCGCAGATGTCGGCGGCCATGTCGTCCGAAGCGCGCCGGTTTACCTGGCTGATCGATGTGTTCTATGATCACAAGATCAAGCTGATCATGTCGGCGGCGGTGCCGCCGGAAGAGCTCTACACGCAGGGCATGCTGGCCAATGAGTTTCACCGCACCGTGTCGCGTATCATGGAAATGCAGTCGCGCGAGTACATGGATAGCGAACGGCGCTCGGAAGCCGATTCCATCGTCTGAGCCGGCTCTGCGGTAGTGTCTAAACAATGTATAGAAATGGATAGGTCCTAGTGGAATTTGCCTCTTTGAATTTGGCGCCGCGGCGTCTGGTGCCGGCGCTGGCCGCAGCACTGCTGGCCTTGAGCGCCGGCGCGCAGGCGGCAGACGCCGTCCCGCTCAAATCGGTTGCCGAACCGGCCGCCGAGCTGACCGCGCGCTACCCGCTGGAATCGCTGACTTCTGTGGACGTCTCCAACAAGGCGCTGAACGACGTCGCCGACGCCAAGGCCGAGGTGGCGGCGCGCGATCTGGAGCAGCGCCGGGTCTGTTATACCAAGTTTTTCGTCAACCATTGCCTCGACGCCGCCAAGGAACAGCGCCGCCTGGCATTGAAGGCGATCCGTCCGGTCGACATCACCGCCAATGCGTTCTTGCGCAAGGATCGCGCCGACGAGCGCGACAAGGCGCTGGCGGCGAACGAAGCCCAGCGTCCGGCCGAGGACACGCAAAAGGCCCAGGACCAGAAGGAAAAAAAACTGAGCAACGCGCAAAAGGTCAAGCAGGGCGCGGCCAAGGAAAAAGAAGTGGCAGCCAACACCCGCAAGCATCTGGGCGAGGCCGACAAGCGCGTGGCGGACCACAATGCGCGTGAATTGAAAGCGAAGCAGGACGCCGCCGTCAAGGAATCGCAGAAGGCTGCGAATATCGCCGCTTTCGAGAAAAAGGCGCAGGATTCGGCGGCGCGCCAGCGTGAAGTAGCAGCCAACAAGGCCGCCAAGGCCAAGGATCTGGCCGCCAAGAAGGCGGCTGAAACGAAAGCGCCGGCAGCGCCTGTTGCAACGCCACCTGTGCCGCCGGCTGCGGCGCCCGCTGCACAGCCATAAAATAAAGCCGTTAGCTGCGTCCGCGGCTAACGGCTATCTTGCTTCTTTTCGGCTCTAAGTCCCCGCTTTAAACCGCGCGGCGCATCTTCTTGACGGTGTAGCTGGCAGCTTCCTTGGGCGGCGCCACCAGCTTGACGATGGCGAACGTGCAGTTGTCGGCAGCGTGGCCTTCGGCGCGCTTGCGGGTCTTGTTGATCAGCATTTCCGCCGCATCGCGCGGCTTGTTCATGGCGATCGCCGCACCCAGCTCGTCTTCGGTGAAGTAATGCCACAGTCCGTCCGAGCACAGCAGGAAAGCGTCGCCCGCCTTCAGGCCGGTATGGCGGCTGATGGTGACCTTCGGCGTATCGGTGCTGGAACCCAATGCATTGAGCAGGATGTTGGACAGGTTGTGCGATTTCGCCTCGCTGCGCGACAGCTTGCCTTCCGCCACCAGCTTTTCGACATAGGAATGGTCGATAGTGTGCTCGGCGAAATTGGGGCCGTCGAAGCGGTACAGGCGCGAATCGCCGACATGGCCCCAGGTCGCAGTGCCATCCGGCGACAGCACCAGGATCACCATCGTGGTGTGCGGATCCTTGTCGTTGGAAAAGCCGCTCAGCTTGATCACTGTATGGGTTTCCAGCGCGATGTTGTGCAGCATGGCTTCGACATTGTCGATCAAGGGCGAAAATCCCTCGAATATCTGCTTGGCGGTGCAAATCACCTGCTCGGCGGCGAGCGCGCCGCCGCTGCGGCCGCCCATGCCATCCGCCAACACGGCCATCATGTAGCCCGGCGCTTTCGGGGCGGTAAATAGTGCAGTGCGGTCCTGCTGTTCCTGGCGGTCACCTATGTGCTGGCCGGTGCCGGCTTCGATCTTGTATTGGCTCATTCGTCTGGGTAGATTAAACTGCATCCTGTTCAATGTAGTTGTAGTATTTCGCACATAATGACACTTAATAAACGGTGTCTTTTCGCGCCATGCGTCGTTGCAAATCCTCGCGATAGCTCGCTATCGCTCCGGTTTGCGCCTAGCCTGACACGAAAATACACCATTTCTTAAGCGCCCTTACATGCGAAACACTACAGGTAATTCCGGATTTGCCGGGCCTTGATCCGGCGCTAACACGTCGCTGATCGCCACCTGCTTACCAATCCAGGATGAGAACGGTAAGAAGCTGATGGGAAATATTATACGCAGGAATGATTTTCAAGGTGTTTCCACATGTTAACATTTTCCAACGCAAGAATCTGACCATGATCGATCGAGAAGAAATCCTTCGCCGCATTATAGAACTCGAAGTCGAACATCGCGATCTCGATGCCGCCATTCATACCATGACCAACCAGGTCCTGTATGAGGAATTGCAGTTGCGGCGCCTGAAAAAGCGCAAATTGCAACTGAAGGACCAGATTACGCTGTTAAGAATGCAATTAATTCCTGATATCCCTGCCTGATAGCTCACCCTGAGGCTGGTAGGATGCTAGTAGAACAGGCATCTATCCCAGCCGCCGCTTTATATTAAGTAAGTTACCTTGACCCAAGATACATCCCCCCTTGCAGCCGAAATCGCCGTTGCTGCCGTAGCGAATATCCCCGCTCCCGGCGTCCACGACGCTGATGTTGACCGTCTGTTCGCCAGTTCCGGCCCGCTTGGACAGGCGGTAGGCGGTTTCCGGCCGCGCGCAGCGCAGACTGAAATGGCCAAAGCCATCGCCGAAGCGATCGCCCAGCAGAGAACCCTGATTGCCGAAGCCGGCACCGGCACCGGCAAGACCTTCGCCTATCTGGTGCCGGCGCTGCTGTGGGGCGGCAAGGTGATCGTCTCGACCGGCACGAAGAACCTGCAGGACCAGCTGTTCCTGCGCGACATACCGACCGTGCGCAAGGCGCTCAGCGCGCCGGTCTCGATTGCGCTGCTCAAGGGGCGCGCCAACTACGTCTGCCATTTCCACCTTGAACGCACGCTGCAGAACGGCCGCATGACCTCGCGCGAGGATGTCGGCTACCTGCGCGAAATCTCGCGTTTCATGAAAACCACCTCGTCCGGCGACAAGGCCGAGCTGTCGATGGTGCCGGAAACCGCGCCGATCTGGAACCTGGTGACCTCGACCCGCGATACCTGCATGGGCGCCGAGTGCCAGTACTACCAGGACTGTTTCGTCATGAAGGCGCGCAAGGAGGCGCAGCAGGCCGACGTGGTGGTGGTCAATCACCATCTGTTCTTTGCCGACGTGGCGCTGAAGGATACCGGCGTCGCCGAATTGCTGCCGTCGGCCAATACCGTGATCTTCGATGAGGCGCACCAGCTGCCCGAAGTCGCTACTTTGTTCTTTGGCAATACCGTCTCCACCTCGCAGATCCTGGAGCTGTGCCGCGATGTGCTGGCGGAAGGCTTGTCGCACGCACGCGACGGCGCCGACTGGGGTCAGGTCGTGCTGCCGGTGGAAAAGGCCGCGCGCGATCTGCGCCTGGCTTTCCCGCAAGACGTGGTGCGGCTGTCGGTCAACCAGATTGCGCCATCGAGCATTTTCTTCCCGGCGCTGGAAACCATGCGCAGCCAGTTGCACGGCATGATCGTCGTGTTGGAAAAGCAGGCGGAACGAGCGGAAACCATCGAGCAGTGCCGCACCCGCGCGGTCGAACTGGGCTACAAGCTGGACGGCTGGAACAGTACGCCGGTCGCGGGTGGCGGCAAGAAGGCCGGCAAAGCGGTGGCCGCTGATGAAGGCGAAGGCAGCGTCTTGTGGGTCGAGGCTTTCTCGTCGTCGCTGCAGTTGCACCAGACGCCCTTGTCGATCGCGCCGATTTTCAACAAGCAGCGCGAAGGCGTGGCGCGCTCATGGATCTTTACCTCGGCGACCTTGGCGGTCAAGAACGATTTCCAGCACTACGCGGCGCAGATGGGCCTGGGCGACGAGCCGGCGCAATCCTGGCCCAGTCCCTTCGACTACGGCCAGCAAGGCCTGCTATACGTGCCGCAGAACCTGCCGCAGCCGAATTCGCCGGACTATACCGACGCCGTGATCGATGCCGCGCTGCCAGTGATCGAAGCCTCCGGCGGCCGTGCTTTCCTGCTGTGTACTACCATTCGCGCCGTCAACCGCGCGGCGGAGCGTCTGCGCGCCGAATTTGAAGCGCGCCATCTGGATTTTCCGCTGATGGTGCAGGGCGAAGCCGGCCGTACCGAACTGCTGGACCGCTTCCGCGCCGCCGGCAATGCGGTGCTGATCGGCAGCCAGAGCTTCTGGGAAGGGGTCGACGTGCGCGGCGAAGCGCTGTCGCTGGTGATCATCGACAAGCTGCCGTTCTCGCCGCCGGACGATCCGGTGCTGGCGGCGCGCATCGAAGCGCTCGAATCCAAGGGCATGAACGGCTTCATGCACCATCAGCTGCCGGCCGCGATCATCAACTTGAAGCAGGGCGCCGGCCGCCTGATCCGCGATGAAAGCGATCGCGGGGTCCTGATGATCTGTGATCCGCGCCTGATCTCCAAGGGCTACGGCCGCCGCATTTGGCAAAGCCTGCCGCCGTTCAAGCGTACCCGCGAGTTGGATGCGGTGAAGGCATTCTGGCGCGGCGACACGGTTGCCGAATAACTGGCATGATCGTTCTTGCGTCATTCATGACGGCGCGGCTGGCGCGATCCGCCATGATCGGCTAAGCTGGGCTGAGGAACGCCTCTCTGCCTTGTCATCAGCATGTAATAATCTGCCTCTATTGTCGCAGCTTGCATTTCGCAAGCCCTGCGCGCTGAGGGTGCGGGTTTTTGTCGAACGTTCGTTTGGATAAAGGTAAGCAATGTTTGCAGCAGTGGATTTGGGGTCCAACAGTTTTCGTTTGCATATTGGCAAATATAATGGTGATGCGATCCGCGTCATCAAGAGTGCGCGCGACCCGATCCGCCTGGCTGCCGGCCTCGACAGCAAAGGTTACCTGACCGAACAGGCGATGCAGGTGGCGCTGGATTCTCTGGCGCGCTTCCGCAATATCCTGGCCGACTACCAGCTGGAAGCGGTGCGCGTGGTCGCCACCAACACTCTGCGGGTGGCCAAGAACGCCGCCGAATTCCTGCCGATCGCCGAGCAAGTGATCGGCTATCCGATTGAAATCATTTCGGGCGAGGAAGAAGGCCGCCTGATCTACATGGGTGTCGCCAGCATGCTGCGCCTGCCCAACGAAAAGCGGTTGGTGCTGGACATCGGCGGCGGCTCCACCGAACTGATCCTGGGCCGCGGCCAGCAGATCGAGCGGGTCGAATCGTTCGGCATCGGCACGGTCAACCAGAGCCTGGCGTTCTTCGCCGACGGCCAGATCACCGCCGCCGCCTACGATGCCGCGGTGCTGTCGGCGCGCAGCCATTTCGAAGATGCCGCGCCGCCTTACCGGCCGCAAAACTGGAGCCATGCCTACGGTTCTTCCGGCACCATCCGCGCGATTGCCGAAACCATCGACAAGAACGGCCTGGGCGATCATCGCCTGTCTTACACCAGCCTGGAGGCCTTGCGCGCGCGCTTCGTCGAGTTCGGTCATGTCAGCCGTATCGACCTGCTCGGCATGAAGCCCGAGCGCGCCGCCGTCATGGTCGGCGGCCTGGCGGTGCTGATCGGCCTGATGCAAGAACTCGGCATTGAAGTGATCCAGCCGATCGAAGCCGGTCTGCGCATGGGCGTGATGTGGGATTTACAGTTGCGCGGCACGCGGCTAGACCGGCGCGACCAGTCGGTGCACGATTTCTCGCAGCGTTTCCACGTCGACCAGCTGCGCGCCAGCCGTGTTGCGGAAACGGCAACCTCGCTGTTTGAAATGCTCAAGCCGGCCAGTGACGGCCTCAGCCAGTATCTGCACTGGAGCGCCTTGCTGCATGAGGTCGGGCTGGTGGTGTCGCAAAGCGGCTATCACAAGCATGCCGCGTACCTGATCGAAAACGCCGACCTCTCCGGTTTCACCACCCGCGAGCAGCGCGCGATGAGCATGCTGATCCTTGGGCAGAAGGGCAACCTGCGCAAGATCAGCGACGCCTTGCTTGATCCGGATTTCTCCAAGGCGGTGCTGGCGCTGCGCCTGGCCGTCATGTTCCTGCATTCGCGCATAGAGATCGATCTTGACGAACTGCGCCTGAAAATGAAGAGCAAGATCGAGCTCGACATCAAGCGCGACTGGATCGAGGACCATCCCACCGCGACCTACTGGATGACCAAGGAACAGGACTGGTGGCGCGAGATCGGCGTCGATTTCGCTATCCGCCGGACGTAGGGCGGGCACCCCGTGCCCGCGCGTAACCGCTATAGGCGGAGTACGGACCCGTGCAGCATCAAAATAACTAGTAGATGAAGTGAATTCCCGCGTGGGCACGAAGTGTCCTCGCTACGCATGAGGTAAAGCGTTCTTAGTAGGTCAGCCCGCTAGCCTTGTTGAACAGCGCAATATCGACATAATTGGATAGATGGTTGCTGCTGGCGGTTTCGCCCATCATATAGCCGCCGATATCAAAGCCGCCGCCGGGAATGATGTATTCAGGCTGGCCGGCCGCGCGCTTGGCGCCCAGCTGCAACAGGCGGATCCAGGTCTTGGCCGCGGCAAAGCCTTCCAGCGTCAGGGCTGACACCGGTTCATCGCGGTATTTGCGCATCATGTTGAGGTGTTCCAGCTGGATAGGCGAACTGCCGATGCCGGGATTTGGCACCACTTGCGAAAACACCGTCCATTCCACGGCTTTGCCGCCAGCCAGCTGGCGCAGGGTGGTCAGGTTGGTGAGGGAAGAGCCTGCCACAAAAGTTTGCGGCGCCAGCTTGCGGAATTCTTTCAGGAACACGCCGGCGTTGACGGTGTCGGCCACCATGATCACGAAGCCCGGCTTGGCTGCCGCCAGGGCGGCGGTTTCCTTGCTGATCTGTTTCGCATCCTTGCTCAGGTGGACGGTGCCGCTGAGCTTGAGGCCGCTTTCCTTCATCTGCTCCAGCAGGCGCTGATAGGCATCGGCGCTGGCGGCCGATTCCTGGTAGACGATGCCGATATCCTTGATTCCCAGCTTGTCGAAATGGGAAAATATGTGGCGGATTTCCTGTTGGTAGCTGGGCCGCCAGAACAGGATCCTGGCGTCCTTCAGGTAGTCGGCGCCGGCCAGCGGCGCGTACAGGGTCAGGCCGCTGCGCTTGAAATCGGCGGAATTCAGCACCGCGCGGGTGACGTCGTCGCCGACGCCGCCGAACAGATAAGAGACGTGGGCCTGCTCGATCAGCTCGGCCACCGCCTTGACAGCCAGGTCGGCCTGGCCGCGGTCGTCGCGCACCAGGTACTGGATACGGCGGCCGTTGATGCCGCCTTTGGTGTTCAGCACGTCAAAATAGGTTTTTATACCGGCCACATAGTCCCGTCCAAGATCGGCGTTCGGACCGGACAGGTCGATGGCCTGGCCGACCACGATGGTGTCGGCAGCATGCGCCAGCAAGGGCAGGAACAAAGAGAAAGCAGCCAGGCACTTGCACAAAATGCGTTTCAAGTTTAAGTTCATCAGAAAAATTGAAATAAGGTGGCGGAGGAGTCGCAGTGTCCTTGTTTAATATGACCGCTTGATGAAATTGCGGCGTCGGCCGCCGTCTTGATGTTGTATTGGCAGGCCTGGAAATGGAGCGCTCGATAAAGCTGTTCTTGCCGAAGGTCAAAGAATTGTATATATTATTTATACGATTTGTTAATGGAGAATTGAATGGTTGCCAGTAAAATTGTTAAACGCGCTGTTAAAAAGCCGGTAGTCGCAGTCAGAGCGGCCGCCAAAGCCAAGCCGGCCGCGCGGCCCGCAGTCAAGGCCAGCCCGAAGGCGGCGCCCGTGATAAAGGCCGCGGCAAAACCTGCGGCGAAACCATCAGTGAAAGCGGCGGCCAAGCCGGGGCCGAAGCCAGCAGCCAAGCCGGAACTGAAAGCCGCGCTGAAGCCGCTGATCGCTGCCAAGCCGCTGGCCGTCAAGCCGGCGCCAAGCCTGAAGGCTTTGCCGGACGCCAAAGCCAAGGTCAAGAAGGCCAAGCTGGTGCGCGACAGTTTCACCATGCCGGCCGATGAATACCAGGTGCTGGGCGACGTCAAAAAGACTTTCCTGAAGGCTGGCCTGGAAGTGAAAAAGAGCGAATTGCTGCGCGTCGGCGTTGCCCTGATCCGTGACCTGAGCCTGGCAAACCTGAAGCTGGCAGTCGCCAGCCTGCCGCCAGTCAAGGCCGGCCGGCCGAAAAAAGAGAAGTAAACAGCGGCCTGCAAGGTAGCGAGATCCGTGGCTTTCGCCGCGGCTCGGCAAACTGCCAGTGTCCTGATTCAGGACGCAATAAACACGAAAAACATGAAATATCCTTCTGGTTATTTCCACGTTTTTCGTGTTTTTTTTGCCTTGAAAATTGCCATTTAGTCACTGTTGCTATGTCATAAAACCGAAATAATTTTGTCATTTTCTTGAAGTAATCGGTGGTTAGGCTTGTCATCGTCACAATCTGAAAGGACGATGAATGCAACTCCTAACTAATGCTGGCGCAGCGAGCTCAAGTGAAGCCAAGTTGACGGTTAGCCTGGCCAGCACGCAGGAAGAAGTGCGCGAAGTGCAGCGCCTGCGCTACAAGGTTTTTATCGAGACGATGGGCCTGTCTGCGCTGGCCAATGCCGATGGACTCGACAGCGACGAGTTCGACGCTTACTGCGATCACCTGATCGTACGCGACACCAAGACGCTGCGCGTGGTCGGCACTTATCGCGTCATGAGCCCGCACGGCGCGCGGCGCATGGGCCGCTATTATTCCGAACAGGAATTCGACCTGGGCCGGCTCGACAACCTGCGCAGCAGCATCGCCGAAGCCGGACGCGCCTGCATCGACCCCGACTACCGCAGCGGCAGCGTCATCATGCTGCTGTGGGCCGGCCTGGCCGCATTCATGCGGCGCGAGCGCTGCGATTACCTGATGGGTTGCGCCAGCGTCAGCCTGGCCGACGGCGGCCACAATGCCGCGGCGCTGTACCACGCGCTCGATCAAAACAGCTTTGCACCCGCCGAATACCGGGTCACGCCGCATGTGCCGTTCCCAGTCTATGAGCGCGAATCCGGCCACGTGGCGCAAATGCCGCCGCTGCTGAAAGGCTATCTGCGCAGCGGCGCCTGGGTCTGCGGCGATCCGGCCTGGGATCCTGATTTCCATTCCGCCGATTTTTTCCTGCTGCTGCCCTTGTCGAAACTGGACGGCCGCTATGCACGTCACTACTTGAAAGAAGCGAGGACGACATGAAACCAGGCGAACAGTTTCTGGAAGCGGCTTTGTTCGGCGCCAATGCGGGCGCCGGCTCCACCTCCACCTCGTCGAAGCGCGATCCGATCCGCTTCCGCACGATCTGGATTTCTGATGTCCATTTGGGCACCACTGGCTGCCAGGCTGCTCGCCTGCTGGAATTCTTGCGCGCCACCGAATCGGATACCCTGTATCTGGTCGGCGATATCATCGACGGCTGGCAGTTGAAGCGGCGCTGGTACTGGGATCAGGTCCACAACAACGTGGTGCAGACGGTATTGAAAAAGGCCAAGAAGGGCACCGAAGTGATTTTCGTGCCGGGCAACCACGACGAGGCGGTGCGCCAGTTCGTCGATCTCGATTTCGGCGGCATCCGCATCCGTGACGAGCTGGTGCATACCACCGCCAACGGCAAACGCATGCTGGTGCTGCACGGCGACCGTTTCGACGGCGTCATCGCCTGCGCCAAGTGGCTGGCGTATGTCGGCGATGGCCTGTACACCGTGATTCTGAAATTCAACCAGTGGTTCAACGGCTGGCGCGCGCGCGCCGGCCTGCCTTACTGGTCGCTGTCGCAATACCTCAAGCTGAAAGTGAAAAACGCCGTCAACTACATCTCTTCGTTTGAAGATGCATTGGCTGCCGAGGCGAAAAAGAAGGGACTGGACGGCGTCATCTGCGGCCATATCCACAAGCCGGAAATCCGCGACATCGACGGCATCACCTATTGCAACGACGGCGATTGGGTGGAGAGCCTGTCGGCGCTGGTGGAAGAGGCCAGCGGCGAACTGCGACTGGTCACCTGGCAGGAAATCATGCAGCAGAAAAAGGCAGTTTCCAGCAACCAGATCAGAGACTTATGCGAATTGCCATCGTAACGGACGCCGCCCAGACCCAGATCAACGGCGTGGTCAACACGCTGCGTGCCACCAGCGCCGGCCTGCGCAACAATGGCCATGAAGTATTGCTGCTCAGTCCGGACGATTGCCAGACCTTTGCCTGTCCCACTTACCCGGAAATCCGCCTGGCCTACAAGCCGTATGCCAGGGTCGCCGCCAGCCTGAAGGCGTTTGCTCCTGATTGCATCCATATCTCAACGGAAGGTCCGATGGGGCTGGCGGCGCGCCGCTTCTGCCTGCGCCAGGGCATAGGCTTCACCACCGCTTATCACACCCGTTTTCCGGAATACCTGAGCGCGCGTTCCATGCTGCCCAAGGCGGTCACTTATCGCTGGCTGCGCTGGTTCCACGGCCCTTCCAAGGCTGTCATGGTGCCGACCCCGCATGTGATGCGGGAACTGGAACAGCGCGGTTTCCGCCATCTGGTGTTGTGGGGCAGGGGCGTAGATACCGAGCGCTTCAAGCCAGTCGATGAGGATCACGCCTGCATCGTCCGCCCGCTGTATCTGTATGTCGGCCGGGTCGCGGTGGAAAAGAATATCGAATCCTTCCTGCAGGTCGATTTGCCCGGCACCAAATGGGTAATCGGCGACGGCCCGCTGCGCGAAGAACTGCAGCAACGCTATCCGCAGGTGCAATTCCTGGGCGCCAAGGCGCACCACGAGCTGACCTCCTACTACAACTGCGCCGACGTCATGGTCTTCCCTAGCCATACCGATACCTTCGGCCTGGTCATGGTGGAAGCCATGGCCTGCGGGGTGCCGGTCGCTGCCTATCCGGTGCCGGGCCCGGTGGACGTGGTGGCGCACGGCCGTTCGGGGATACTGGACCACGATCTGACCTCGGCTTGCCTGATGGCGCTCAGCCTCGACCGCCGCGAGGTGCGGCGGCACGCACTTGAGTACTCGTGGGAAACGGCGACCCTGCAGTTCCAGCAGCACCTGCATCAGATCCAGGGCGTCAAGGTACGCCCCAAGAAACTGCTGACCAGCCAGTCGCGGCCGGCGTCCGGTCTGTAGCCATGAAAAAAGCCCCGCAGTGCGGGGAATGCCGTTCAGTTAGGGCAGAACGACACGGTGTAGGGTGGGCACTCCGTGCCCACGCAGTATCGTGGATATTCGTGTCCCTGCCATTCGTGCCCCGGCTACGCGCCCCGGCCGGTCCGCGTGGGCACGGAGTGCCCACCCTACGAATTCCGCAAATAAAAATGCCGTTCAGTCTTAACTGAACGGCATTACCGCAGTGCGGGGCTTTTTTTGAGGCAGGATATTTTCCGCCGGATTACCAGAACTTCCACCAAGGGGCCTTGGCCGCTACCTTTTTGCTATCGGTACCGGTGCCGCCCACATAGATGCTGTTAGGGTAGGTCTTCTTCAGCACGCGCTCGGAGTCGTCGCGCAACTGGGGCATCCCCAGGGCGTCATACGATTGCACCATGATGTGCAGCGCTTCTTCCACTGCGGGCGCGTCACGGTATTCCGAGATTGCGCTTTGGGCGCGATTGACGGAAGCAACATAGGCGCCGCGGCGGTAGTAGTAGCCGGCGACGTGGACGTCATACTGCGCCAGCGCATTCACCAGGTACTTCATGCGGTCCATGGAGTCCGGCGCATAAGTGCTGTTCGGGAAGCGCACCACAACTTGCTTGAATGCATCGAATGCATCGCGTGCGGCTTTCGGATCGCGTTCGGTGGCGTCTTCGCTCGACAGGAAGTCGAAAATGCTGACCTTGTCGTTGAAGTTCACCAGGCCGCGCAGGTAGTACATATAGTCGACGTTAGGGTGATTCGGATGCAGCTTGATGAAGCGGTCGATCGCAGCCAGCGCTTCAGGCTGTTCGCCCTGGCGATAGTGGGCATAGGCAATATCCATCTGCGCCTGTTGCGCATAGGTGCCGAACGGATAACGCGATTCCAGCTTTTCGAAGTACTTAATTGCCTTATCGTAGCCACCGCTGTTCATTTCATCCTTGGCCTCCGAGTATAATCGGGGGGCGGACCAGTTTGCGGTTTCATCGACTTTGTCTGGCAGCAAGCCACACGCAGATAAGGATAGAACGAATGCCGCTGCAGCTAGTTTTAAGAGTCTTTTTTGCATAGTTTTTTGCAAGATTGCGTATGTTTACCTGTAGTTACTGTGTTTGGGTAATTACTTTAACGATTGATCGATTATAGCCGATGGGACTTCCTCTGATGTCATTTACCAAGCCAAATTTGGCTGAAATTCTGCCGGAAGCTGATTTAGAGGCCAATATTGAAGATCTCGATGAAGGCGTCGACGACGGCGACGCCGCTACGGCCAGCGCGCCGATAGTATTGCAATTAACGCCTGATGTGTGCGGAACGCGCCTGGATAAGGTGGTTTCGAGCCTGGTGCCCCAGTTTTCGCGCAGCCGCATCCAGCAGTGGATAGAAGCCGGCCACGTTACGGTGGACGGCAAGGTTGCGACCACCACCAAGATGACCACCTACGGCGACGAAACCGTGGTGGTGCTGCCGCAGCCTGCGCCGGACGAGCAGGCCTTCACGCCGGAAGACATGCCGCTGAACGTAGTCTATGAAGACGCGGCCATCATCGTGATCGACAAGCCGGCCGGCCTGGTGGTCCATCCGGCCGCCGGCAACTGGTCGGGCACCTTGCTCAACGGCCTGCTGTTCCGCTGGCCGGTACTGGCCGGGGTGCCGCGCGCCGGCATCGTGCATCGCCTGGACAAGGACACCAGCGGCCTGATGGTGGTCGCCAAGACGCTGGAAGCCCAGACCGACCTGGTGCGCCAGCTGCAGGCGCGTACCGTCAAGCGCCAGTACCTGGCGCTGGTGTGGGGCACGCCGCAGCTGAACGGCACGGTCGACAGCCCGATGGCGCGCCATCCGCGCGACCGCATCAAGATGGCGGTGTCGGACAGCCTGATCGCCAAGCCGGCCATCACGCATTACCAGCGCCTGGGAACCGGCTTGCTGGAGCGGCGTCCGGTCAGCCTGATGGGTTGTCGCCTGGAAACCGGGCGCACCCACCAGATCCGCGTACATATGCAATCGCTCGGCTTTTCCCTGGTCGGCGACGCCTTGTACGGCAAGCAACATCTGATGCCGGCATTCTCGCGCCAGGCCTTGCAGGCATCGCGCTTGGGACTGATCCATCCGACTACCGGCAAGCCTTGCGAATGGTTTGCGCCGTTGCCGCAGGATTTCGCCGAGCTGCTGACCCGGGCCGGCATGAGCGTGCCGGAATAGCAGGTTTGTGGGAGAAAGCAGTCGCTGTTGGCGGCTGTTTTTTTTATGAGCAAAATGAAAAGCTGGGAATGCTAAGCAGATGCAACTGATTATTCCGAACTGGACGGGCGTGCCGGGCAACATCGGCGCTTTCGCCACTTTACGCAGCGGCGGCGTCAGCCAGGGGCCTTATGACGACGGCAACGGCGGCGGCGGCCTGAACCTTGGCGCGCATGTCGAGGATGCGCCGCAGGCGGTGGCGCACAACCGAGCGCTGCTGGATGTCTTGCTGCCGGCGTCGCCGCTCTGGCTGACGCAAGTGCATGGCCACGATGTGGTGGATGCTGGCACGGCCGATGGCGCCGTGATGGAAGCGGATGCCGCGATTGCCACGCGTCCGGGAGTGGTTTGCGCAATCCAGACGGCTGATTGCCTGCCGGTCTTGTTTGCCGATGTGAACGGGCGCGTGGTCGGCGCCGCGCATGCCGGTTGGAGGGGCTTGCAGGGCGGGGTGCTGCAGAATACGGCGGCGCGCATGCGGGCTGCCGGCGCCGGACCTATCGTGGCCTGGCTGGGCGCGGCTATCGGCCCTGACAGTTTCGAAGTCGGCGCCGATGTGCTGCAGGCGTTTGTCGATGCGGTGCAGCCTGGCGATGCCGATGCTGCAAGTCGCGTGGCGCAAATCCAGGCATGTTTCGTAGCCATTGCGCAGCGGCCGGGAAAATACCTGGCGGATATCTACCAGCTTGCGCGAATTGCATTGAAACAGGCAGGCGTGGCACAGGTTTACGGCGGTGGTTTGTGCACCGTGAATGACCGGAATTGTTATTCTTATCGCAGGGACCGGGTCACCGGACGCATGGCGTCGCTGATCTGGCTGAAATAAGTTACGGCTTTGCTTTTTCTGCCGGAGCTGGCTGCTGAGCCGCTTTGGCAGCGGCTTCCGCGGCTTTTTCTTGCGCCGCCAACCTGGCAGAGTTTTCAGCTCGCTGTCGATTTCTCTTGCGCTGCGGCGTGCCCATCAGGTATAAAACAATTGTCAAAGGAAAAACACCGTACAGCAAAAATGTCATTACACCGGCGACTGCGTTAGCTTCCGTTATTGCCATCATGAAGACGACGTAGATCCATGCGATGGCGACGATATACATTGTGTTTCCTGCTTTAGAGTCAATCCGATAAAAGATACACGAAAATACGCCAAATCAACGGTTACCGCATGAATACGCCCCAATTTTCCGTCTTCGACCCTGCCGCCTTGCTGCAACTCTCGCAGCAGTTCAATCAAGCCTTCAATCCCCAGTTTCTCCAGCAGCTCAGCCACATCGGCGATCCCAATATGTTCCTCGGTGCGTTGAACGCGTCGGCCCACGGCCAAGGCCCAGCCGGACTGAGCGAGCTGGGCATTGCGCTGGACCCGGTAGCGTTGGAAAAGCTGCAGGTGGAGTACACGCAAAAGCTGTCGGCCTTGTGGCAAGACATGCTGGCGGCGCGCCCGCCGGACTTCGCCGACCGCCGCTTCAGCGGGGCTGCCTGGCATGGCAATTCGCTGTATGCCTTTAATGCCGCTGCCTACTTGCTGAATGCGCATTTCCTCAACGCCATGGTCGATGCGCTGGACGCGCCGCCCAAGATCAAGCGCAAGATCGGCTTTACCGTGCAGCAGATGATAGACGCCATGGCGCCGTCGAATTTCCTGGCGACCAATCCGGTGGCGCAGCAGAAAATCGTCGAGACCAACGGCGAAAGCCTGACCAAGGGTATCGCCCAGCTGATTGCCGACATGCACAAGGGCCGCGTCTCGCAGACCGATGAAACGGCGTTTGAAGTGGGCAAGGACGTGGCCACCACTGAAGGCGCGGTGGTGTTTGAAAACGCGCTGTTCCAGCTGATCCAGTACCAGCCGCTGACCGCCAAGGTGTTTGAGCGGCCGCTGCTGATCGTGCCGCCGTGCATCAACAAATTCTATATCCTAGACCTGCAGCCGCAGAACTCGCTGGTGCGCTATGCGGTAGAGCAGGGCCACAGCGTGTTCCTGGTTTCCTGGCGCAATGCCGACGAGTCGCTGGCACACACGACCTGGGATCAGTACATCGACGACGGCGCCATCAAGGCGCTGGAACTGGTGCAGGAAATTTCCAGCCAGGACAAGGTCAACGCGCTCGGCTTTTGCGTCGGCGGCACCATCCTCTCGACGGCGCTGGCGAAACTGGCGGCGGCCAAGCTCAATCCGGTGGCCAGCCTGACCTTGCTGACCGCTTTCCTGGATTTCAGCGATACCGGCATCCTCGACGTCTACATCGACGATATGCAGATCCGCATGCGCGAACAGGCGATCGGCCAGGGCGGCCTGATGCCGGGGCGCGAGTTCGGCTCGGCCTTTTCCAGCCTGCGGCCGAACGACCTGCTGTGGAATTATGTCGAATCGAATTACCTCAAGGGCGAGCAGCCGAGCTCCTTCGACTTGTTGTACTGGAACGCCGACAGCACCAATTTGCCGGGGCCGATGTTTTGTTATTACCTGCGCAATATGTACCTGGATAATTCATTGAAGGATGCCGGCAAGCTGACCGTGGGCGGCGCCAAGATCGACCTCGGCAAGATCGATGCGCCGGCTTTCATCTACGCCTCGCGCGAAGATCACATCGTGCCCTGGACTTCGGCCTATGCTTCGCTGGGCTTGCTGAATCCGAAAAAGCCGAAGCAGAACCGCTTCGTGCTGGGCGCCTCCGGCCATATCGCCGGCGTCATCAACCCGCCGGCCAAGAACAAGCGCAGCTACTGGACCAATGACAGCGGCAAGGCAGCCGATGCCGACGCCTGGCTGGCCGGCGCCGCCGAGCATCCTGGCAGCTGGTGGACCGAATGGTCGAAATTTTTATCGGAACATGCAGGAAAACAAGTGGCAGCGCCGCGCAAATTAGGAAATACTAAGCACAGCGTGATCGAAGCGGCGCCGGGCAGCTATGTCAAAGTCAGGGCAGAATAGACTGGAACAGAACAAAATCAGGGCAGAATAAAACAAGTCACAGGAATGTGCGGATGTGCAGAAGGCAGCAGTGGATGTGCAGAAGGCAGCAGTAAATGAATAGCAGATCGATTATTGAATTGTTTTTTTGAAGGAGACAAGAGATGGCAAAGCGAATCGTTTATGTGACCGGGGGAATGGGCGGTATCGGCACCCCAATTTGTACTCGTCTTTGCACAGATGGTTTTACCGTAGTCGCTGGCTGCGGTCCGAATTCAACGCGCAAGGACAAATGGCTGGCCGATATGCGCGCCAAGGGTTTTGATATTCATGCCTCGGAAGGGAATGTCTCCAACTGGGATTCCTGCAAGGCGGCGTTCGAGAAGGTCAAGGCTGAGATCGGCGAAATCGATATCCTGATCAATAACGCAGGCATCACCCGCGACGGCCAGTTCCGCAAGATGTCCAAGGCTGACTGGGATGCGGTGATCGACACCAACCTGAATTCGCTGTTCAACGTCACCAAGCAGGTAATCGATGGCATGGCCGACCGCGGCTGGGGCCGGATTGTCAATATCTCGTCGGTGAATGGCCAGAAGGGCCAGTTCGGCCAGACCAACTATTCGACCGCCAAGGCCGGGATCCATGGTTTCACCATGGCGCTGGCGCAGGAAGTGGCAACCAAGGGCGTGACCGTCAATACCGTCTCGCCAGGCTATGTCGGGACCGACATGGTGCGTTCGATCCGACCGGATGTGCTGGAAAAGATCGTGGCCGGGATTCCGGTCAAGCGCCTGGGCGAGCCGGAAGAAATCGCTTCCATCATCTCCTGGATCGTGTCGGATGAAGGCGGCTATGCCACCGGCTCCGACTTCTCGCTGAACGGCGGCTTGCATATGGGCTGATCCAGCCCTTGCCAGACTCGTGTGGACCGCATTGCCGGTCCGCGCGGGCTGCTGGATTTGCTTGTCCATATTGCAATGCAATAAATCTCCCTATAAAAGCCGGTTGCACATGTTTTGCGCAATATAATGAGGTGTTGCAGCAAATTGATTGCGGCTCAGCACCTATAAGCGCGTTATAGCGCAGTAACCTGGGACAGAAATGACTACTACAAAAAAGACGTCTGAACGCTTGATCAAGAAATATCCGAATCGGCGTTTGTACGATACGCAGACCAGCTCCTATATCACTCTGACTGACGTCAAGCAGCTGGTGCTGGACAATGAAGAGTTCGTGGTGCTGGACGCCAAGACCGACGACGATCTGACGCGCAGTATCCTGTTGCAGATCATCCTGGAAGAAGAATCCAACGGCACGCCCATGTTCTCCAGCGCGGCGCTGTCGCAAATCATCCGCTACTACGGCCACGCCATGCAGGGGATGATGGGCAACTACCTGGAAAAGAACATCCAGGCTTTCATCGATATCCAGAACAAGCTGGCGGAGAACTCCAAGGGCCTGTACGAAGGCAAGCCTTTCAGCCCGGAGATGTGGACCCAGTTCATGAATGTCCAGGGACCGATGATGCAGGGCATGATGAGCAACTACATCGAGCAGAGCAAGGGCCTGTTCATCCAGATGCAGGAGCAGATGCAGAACCAGACCAAGAACATGTTCGGCACCTTCCCGTTTGCGCCTCCGCCGCCAGCGGAAAAGACCAAAAAGTAAACGCCCTGAAGGGCTCTTGATCCTGTGACAGGTTTTTAGGGCTCATCACGGGTAACCATGGCAAGGGAAGGGGTACAATAGCGTCTTTCGCTTTGACCCCACCTTTCGTCATGTCCAATGTCATTTCCGCAGCGCCAGCTGCACCAGTTCCAGCCCCTAAAGTCGGTTTCGTCTCCCTTGGTTGCCCTAAGGCACTGGTCGATTCTGAACAAATCCTCACCCAGTTGCGCGCGGAAGGTTATGAAACTGCCAAGTCTTATGAAGGCGCCGACCTGGTCATCGTCAACACTTGCGGCTTTATCGACGCCGCCGTGCAAGAGTCGCTGGACGCCATCGGCGAAGCGCTGAGCGAAAACGGCAAGGTTATCGTCACTGGCTGCCTGGGCGCCAAGAAAGACGCCGACGGCGACGACATCATCCAGAAAATCCACCCGAAAGTGCTGGAAGTGACCGGCCCGCACGCTGTCGGTGAAGTCATGTTTGCCGTCCACAAGCATCTGCCGAAACCGCATGCGCCCTTCATCGACCTGCTGCCGCCGCAAGGCATCAAGCTGACCCCAAAGCATTTCGCCTACCTGAAGATCTCGGAAGGCTGTAATCATCGTTGCAGTTTCTGCATTATCCCGTCGATGCGCGGCGACCTGGTGTCGCGTCCGATCGCCGACATCATGATGGAAGCCGAGAACCTGTTCAAGGCCGGCGTCAAGGAACTGCTGGTGATCTCGCAGGACACCAGCGCCTACGGCGTCGACGTCAAGTTCCGCATGGGTTTCTGGAACGGCAAGCCGGTCAAGACTCACATGACGCAACTGGTGACTGCACTGGGCGAGATCGCCGCCCAATACGGCGCCTGGGTGCGCCTGCACTACGTTTACCCGTATCCGCACGTCGATCAGATCATCCCGCTGATGGCCGAAGGCAAGGTGCTGCCATACCTGGACGTGCCGTTGCAGCACGCGCATCCGGATGTCCTCAAGCGCATGAAGCGCCCGGCCAGCGGCGAAAAGAATATCGAACGGATCCAGGCCTGGCGCGCCATGTGCCCGGACCTGACTATCCGCTCGACCTTTATCGCCGGCTTCCCGGGCGAGACTGAAGCCGAGTTTGAATACCTGCTGGACTTCCTCAAGGAAGCCGAAATCGACCGTCTCGGCTGCTTCGCCTATTCGCCGGTGGAAGGCGCGACTGCCAACGCCCTGGATAATCCGGTGCCGGAAGAGCTGCGCGAAGAGCGCCGCGGCCGCGTCATGCAGCTGCAGGAAGAGATTTCCAAGAAGCGTCTGCAAGCCAAGGTTGGCAAGACCATGCGCGTGCTGATCGACTCCGTCGACCGCAGCGGCGGCGTCGGCCGTTCCAGCGCCGATGCGCCGGAAATCGACGGCGTGGTGTATGTCAAGCCGCCGTATGAGCCGCACAAGAAGCTGGTGGTCGGCGAGTTTGTCGATGTCACCATCACCGCCTCCGATGCGCATGACCTGTGGGCAGCTGCATGACGGCAGGGAAGTTTGTCGTTGCGCTGACTTTATCGCTGGGGTTGGCTTCGAGCCTGGCGCTAGCTGATAGCGATAGCGGCGCGGCGACGGTTTCTGCCACGGCGCCTGCCGCAGCCGGCCTGTTCGCCAAGCCGCTGACCTTGCGCGGCACACTGGGCGACGCCAAGATAGAAATGCATCTGCAATTGAAGCCGGATCCGACTGAGGGCATCCAGGGTAGCTACGTGATTGCAGGGCAGAACGCCAAGATCCTGCTGGCCGGCGAATCGGAAAATACTGATGTCGTCATGGAAGAGTCGCTCAACGGCAAGGATGTCTCCGGCGAGTGGACCGGCGCCCTGGTCGGCAACACCTTCAGCGGCACCTGGTCGACCACCGACGATGCGGTGACCAAGCCATTCGTACTGGTGGTGCAGCAGCCGGCGCAGGCCACCCATTCAAGTAAATAATCCGGGCAAATAATTCATCAAGAAATTCTTCCAAGGCATATGGCAAAAAAGAATTTTCAAACCGCGGTGATCCACAGCGATTACCAGGCTCCGGCAGGCTTTGACGCCTTCCCGGTCGGCATACACCACGCCTCTACAGTCCTGTTTAAGAATGTCGCCGCGATGCGGGCGCGCAACTGGCAGGAAAAGAACGGCTACACTTACGGCCTGCACGGCACCCCGACTTCCTTCACGCTGGAAGCGCGCCTGGCGGAAATCGAAGGTGGCCAGCACTGCCTGCTGGCCCCCAGCGGCCTGGCGGCGATCACGATGGTCAACCTGGCTTTGCTGAAGAGCGGCGACGACGTGCTGCTGCCGGATAACGTCTATAACCCGAACCGCGACCTGGGCAACTGGCTGGCGCGCGATTTCGGCATCAGCGCGCGCTATTACGATCCATTGATCGGCGCCGGCATTGCCGCCCTGATCCAGCCGAATACCCGCCTGATCTGGACCGAAGCGCCGGGTTCGGTGTCGATGGAAATGCCGGATATTCCCGCCATCTGCCAGGCGGCCCACGCCAACAATGTACTGGTAGCGATCGATAACACCTGGTCGGCCGGCCTGGCCCTGCGCGCTTTCGACCTTGGCGTCGATATCGTCATGCATGCCCTCACCAAATACCAGTCGGGCGGCTCGGACGTCCTGATGGGGGCGGTCATCACGCGTGACGCCGCCTTGAACCAGCGCCTGCAGACCGCCCATATGCGGCTTGGCTTCGGCGTCGGCATGGACGATGTCTATCTGGTGCTGCGCAGCCTGCCGACCATGAAGATGCGTTTCGAAGCGCATGATGCAGCGGCGCGCAACATTGCGGGCTGGCTCAAGCAGCGGCCCGAGATCAGCCGGGTGCTGCATCCAGCCTTCCCGGATTGCCCGGGTCATGACATCTGGCAGCGCGATTGCAGCGGCGCCGCGGGTTTGTTTTCGGTGGTGTTCGACGAGCACTACAGCGAAGAGCAGACCGACCGTTTCGTCGACAGCTTGCAGCTGTTCAAGATCGGCTACAGCTGGGGCGGCGCGAATAGCCTGTGCGTGCCTTACCGCATCCAGGCCATGCGCCAGAACTGGCAAGGCAAGGGCATCCTGGTGCGCTTCAACATCGGCCTGGAAGATCCGCAGGATCTGATTGCTGATATCGAACAGGCCTTGGCCGTAATGTAGCGACAGATAAGTGGCGTGAAGCCGGTGCGATTGCGATTTTAAAAGCCGGCCCGCACTGCCTAATGCTGTTCAGTTAGGGCAGGACGACATGGCGTAGGGTGGGCACTCCGTGCCCACGCAGTACCGTGGAGATTTACGTCCCTGGGCATTCGCACCCGGGCTACGCGCCCCGGTCCTATCCGCGTGGGCACGGAGTGCCCACCCTACCGGTGCTTTGTCGCGAGCTCAGGAAGCCCGCAGCGCTTATCGCGCCGAATGCGAACAGCAGCGCCATCAGTTCGACCACACAAGCAGGGGCACAGCAACCGGCTGGATACAAAATCGCTACACAATTAATCATTCCCTACTGAAAATCGCTGCCGTAGGGTGGGCACTCCGTGCCCACGCAGTATCATGGATATTCGTGTCCCTGACATTCGTGCCCCGGCTACGCGCCCCGGCCCGTCCGCGTGGGCACGGAGTGCCCACCCTACGAGTTCCGCAAATAAAAATGCCGTTCAGTCTTAACTGAACGGCATTAGGCTTGCACTGCCGGCTTTTTTATGCGACGGCAGTATCAGCTCTTTTCCAGCAGATAGAAGCCGAATCCGAGCGTCGAACGGCCAGATGCGAGATAGCTGTCGTGCCAGCGCCGGGCTCTTTCACGGAAAGCGAGGGTGTCAGGGTCATCCGGATGAGATGCCGAATACTCCATCACTGCCTGGCAGTACATGTTCTCGTATTGATCCCATTCGTCATCGCTGCTCTCCGTGGCGATGCGCAGCTTGAAACCATGCGCAAGCGCACGTTTAATGTTTTCCGCATGACTGGTCAGCTCATCTTCCGTGGCGCCGAGAGTGGCCAGATATTCCTCAGATGGTTGCTGTTTCCAATAACCTTCGCCAATCAACAGCACGCCGCCGCGCTTGAGCCATTGCCGGCAGGTGGTGAGGCTACGTTCAAATCCTCCAAGCGCATGAGTGGAGCCGACACACAGAATGGCGTCGTAGCCTTTGGGGGGAAGGGGATGCTGCTCAAGCTGGTGTGCGATCAGGGTCAGGCGGCCGTCGCCAGGATGGCTGGCTGCCCAGGCATGCGCGGCCTCAGCCAGGAAAGCCGGATTGATGTCGACGCCGACGCCGCGCACCGGCTGCGATGCCAGCAAGTCGCGCAGCAATGCCGCTTTGCCGCAACCGGCATCCAGCACCAGGGCGTCAGCCTGCAGCTGCAGCGCAGCTAGCAAGCCGACGGCTTTGTTGGAAGAAAGCGGACTGCAGTAATGATGGCCGCTATGGGCGATGGTGGTGTACTTGAATGGATCTTGGGCAGAAATAGAAGTGGCCATGACGGCGCGTTCCTTTAAAGTGGTTGATGTTTTTTTCACTCTTAAAAGAAACGCAAGCTTTCATACCCAGCCTCCAGTCTGTCGGGCCCGGAAATGGCGGGCGGTGTTGCGGCTTATGCCGTGTTTCATCTTATCGCCGCAGCGGTCGTCAGGTCAATTCTCGCAGCATATAAATCGCGGCCTGTGTGCTGCCGGACACTCGGTAGCTGTCGAGGTTTTCTTTGACCGGGGAGTGTTCGACTTCGATCGCGGCATAGCCAAGCCTGCCCCAGAATTCCTGCGATTGCTGCACCGACACCAGCGCGCTCCACTCCAGGTTTTCTGCGCGCGCATGGTCGAGCGCTGCCGCGACCAGTGCATTGGCTGCGCGTTGGCCGCGGGCGTCTGGCGCGACGGCCAGGTCGTGCAGGTACAGGCAATCCGGCGCCGCGGCCAGCTTGAACTGGGCGCCGAGCGGGGTGATTGCATCTTTGCGGGACGGATAGCTGAATAGATAAGCTGCCGCGTTATCAGGAGCCGGCGACCAGATCCAGCAGGTGGCTGGCGTCAGCGCCAGACGGGCGCGGAATACGTCTTCTGCTTCCAGCATCGATGGCGGATAGCACTCGGCCTGGATCCGCATGACGGCCGAGATGTCGCCGGCAAGCATGGGCCGGACAGGTGAAACGAGGGTATTGCTCATGCCTGGAAGCTATGTGAGGGAATGATGATGCTGCCACTGCCCGCAGCAGCGGGCAGTGTTGCGCCAGTTCAGGCAGGCATTGCCTTGTTGTCGTTCAGGTCTACCAGGCCCTTGATCAGGCGGTAGGCCTTCCACAGCCAGGCCAGGCCCCACACCACCAGCGCCAGTGGAATCCCGACCAAGGTCAGGCACAGCACGCCGCCGACGACCACCCACAGCAGATACCACCAGAACGAACGGATCTGCCAGTTGTGGTGACTATACACAAACGTGTCTGCCGCATCCTGGCGTTTGACGTAGTTGATGATCAAGGGGATCCAGGAAAGCGTTCCGAGCGAGAACAGCAGGCTGGCGGCGTGAGCGAAATAGAGCCACCAGGCCAGATTTTTCTCGGAGTGCAGCTTGTTATCGAAAACCAGTTCGTTGGCCATGTTTTTCCTTCTATGTTATTCAGGATTTAACGTTACCGTCGGCGCCGATTTCCTGGGAAATCACGCCAATATAGGCAAGATGCCATCCAAACCGACAAAATTCAAGGCCACGCTGGCTTTTTCTCTCACCACCGGCTTGGCGCGGAAGGCCACCGAGAGGCCGGCGATGCTCATCATGCTGAGGTCGTTGGCGCCGTCCCCCATGACGATCGCCTGGCTGGGGGCGATATTCAGTTCGGCGCAGACGCGCTCGACCGTGTTTTTCTTTTCCTCGGCGTTGACGATGCCTCCGACCACTTTGCCGGTCAGCTTGCCGTCGACGATTTCGAGCACGTTTGAATGGGCGTAGTCGAGGCCGAGAGCGTCTTTCATGCGATCGGTGAAAAAGGTAAAGCCGCCAGAGACCAGCAAGGTCTTGATGCCGGCCGCCTTGACCGCCGTCAGCATGGTTTGCGCGCCCGGCGACAGTTGCAGCCGTTCGTCGTACACTCGCTGCAAGGCTGAGGCTTCCAGGCCCTTGAGCAAGGCAACGCGCCGCGTCAGGCTCTCGTTGAACTCCAGTTCGCCGCGCATGGCGGCTTCGGTGATTGCCGCGACCTGCGGCTTCAGGCCTTGCATGTCGGCGATCTCGTCGATGCATTCGATGGTGATCAGGGTCGAATCCATGTCCATGGCTAGCAATTTAAAGTCAGCTAGTTTCGCGCCCAGTTTCGGCGCCGCTGGCAGCCAGGCGCAATCGATGCAGGCGCCATAGCAGGCGGCATCGATCAGTGCTTTCAAGCTGGCGGAATAGGCGACGCCGGCGCAACGCCATGCATGGCGGCCGCCGCTGCTGATGTCTTCCGCCGTAACGTCGGCCAGGCTGGCGATGCGGTCAATGGCGCTGCGGTCTGCGTTCAGGCTTTGCAAGATAAGATTCATGGTTCGCTGTGGCTTTACTAAAATATGAACAATCGGGTAAACAAACTCATCCGGCCAGGGCTTTGATGGTGGCTTTGACCTGGGTCAGGCGCGCCGCCAGGTCCGGCATGTTGACGGTAATCCGCAGCTTGTCCTGGCCGTTGAGCTTGATATGGCGGTTTTTCTGGATCAGATCGATGATGCGCATGGCGTCTATCGGCGGATTCGGCAAGAACTGCAGCAAGGCCGAATCGGTGTGGGCGTCGATCTTGACGATGCCGATGGACTTGGCGGAAATCCGCAGCCGGTGCGTTTCGATCAGCGCCTTGGCCGGATCCGGCAGCTTGCCGAAGCGGTCGATCAGTTCTTCCTGCAGGTCGTCGATCTTGTCTTGCGCATTGCAGTTGGCCAGCCGCTTGTAGATCGACAGCCGCTCGTGGACGTCGCCGCAGTAATCGTTGGGCAGCAGGGCCGGCACATGCAGATTGATCTCGGTGGTGCTGGCCAGCGGCGCCGCCAGGTCCGGCTCCTTGCCGTTCTTCAGCGAACGCACCGCTTCATTCAGCATGTCGGAATACAGCTGGAAGCCGATCTCGTGCATCTCGCCGGACTGGTTGTCTCCCAGCACCTCGCCGGCGCCGCGGATTTCCAGGTCGTGCATGGCCAGGTAGAAGCCGCTGCCCAGTTCTTCCATTTGCTGGATCGCGTCCAGGCGGCGCTGCGCCAGCTTGGTCAGGCCTTGCACGTCATGCACCAGCAGGTAGGCATAAGCCTGGTGATGCGAGCGGCCGACGCGGCCGCGCAACTGGTGCAGCTGCGCCAGGCCGAACTTGTCGGCGCGGTGCATGATGATGGTGTTGGCGGTCGGTACGTCGATGCCGGTTTCGATGATCGTGGTGCAGAGCAGGATGTTGAAACGCTGGGCGACGAAATCGCGCATCACCTTTTCCAGGTCGCGCTCGTGCATCTGGCCGTGGGCGACGGCGATGCGCGCCTCCGGCAACAAGGCTTCCAGCATGGCCTTGCGGTTCTGGATGGTTTCCACCTCATTGTGCAGGAAGTAGACCTGGCCGCCGCGTTTCAGCTCGCGCAGGCACGCTTCGCGGATGGTCGATTCGCCTTCGCTGCGGACGAAGGTCTTGATCGCCAGGCGCTTTTGCGGCGCGGTGGCGATGATGGAGAATTCGCGCAAGCCTTCCAGTGCCATGCCGAGCGTGCGCGGGATCGGCGTGGCGGTCAGCGTCAGTACGTCGACTTCCGAACGCAGCGCCTTCAGTGCTTCCTTCTGGCGCACGCCGAAGCGGTGTTCCTCGTCGATGATCACCAGTCCCAGCCGGGAAAACTTGATATCGTCCGATAATAATTTGTGGGTGCCGATTACAATGTCCAGCGTGCCGTCGGCCATGCCTTTGATGGCTTGTGTGATTTCCTTGCCGGAGCGGAAGCGCGACAGTTCGGCGATTTTCACCGGCCAGTCGGCAAAGCGGTCGGCAAAAGTCTGCGCATGCTGTTCCGCCAGCAGGGTGGTCGGCGCCAGGATGGCGACCTGCTTGCCGCCCAGCACCGCGACAAAGGCGGCGCGCAAGGCGACTTCGGTCTTGCCGAAGCCGACGTCGCCGCAAATCAGGCGGTCCATCGGCTTGCCGCTGGTCATGTCCTTGATAACGGCATTGATGGCGGCAGCCTGATCGGCGGTCTCTTCAAAGCCGAAGCTTTCGGAGAAGGCTTCGTAATCGTGCGCGGAATATTCGAAGGCGTGGCCCTGGCGCACCGCGCGCCGTGCATACAGATTGAGCAGTTCGGCCGCGGTATCGCGCACTTGCTGGGCGGCGCGGCGCTTGGCCTTTTCCCACTGGCCGGAGCCGAGCGCATGCAGCGGCGCGTCTTCCGGCGAGGCGCCTGAGTAGCGCGAAATCACGTGCAGCTGCGAGACCGGCACGTACAGCTTGGTGTCCTTGGCGTATTCCAGATGCAGGAATTCAGTCTCGCCTTCACCCAGGTCCATGCTGAGCAGGCCCATATAGCGGCCGATGCCGTGATTGATATGCACCACCGGATCGCCGATCTTCAGCTCGGACAGGTCGCGCACCATCGATTCGACCTGGGTCGCGCCTTCCTGCTTCTTCTTGCCTATCCTGCGACCGGAACCTGCATACAGTTCGGTTTCGGTGATGAAGGTCAAGGTTAGCTGAGGCAGCTCGAAGCCGGCGTGCAGCGGCGCCACGCCCAGCATCAGCTGGTGTTTCGAGGTGATGAAATCGGCGTAGCCGTCGCACAAGGCCAGCGGCAGGTCGTATTCATTGAAATACTGCTGCAAGGTTTCGCGGCGGCCGTTGGTTTCGGCGCAGATCATGACCCGGCTGCCGCTCTGCAGCAGATAAGAGCGCAGGTTGGTCAGCGGGTCGTCGATGCGGCGGTTGACGGCGATATTCGGAATCGGCGCCGACAGGTCGGAGGCGGCGTCGCTGTGCTGGATCACCCAGCGGCCGAAGGGTTTGGCCAGGCCGAAGAAATTTTCGGCGGTCAGGAACAGGGCTTCCGGCGCCAGCAGAGGCCGCTCGCGGTCCGATTTCAGGAATTTATAGCGCGACTGGGTATCGCCCCAGAAGCGCTGAATGGCGCCGTCGATGTCGCCCACCAGGGCGAAGGTGGCGTTCTCGGGCAGGTAGTCGAACAGGGTTGCGGTATCTTCAAAGAACAGCGGCAGGTAGTACTCGATGCCGGCCGAGGCGATGCCGTTGCCGATGTCCTTGTAGATCGCCGAACGCGAGGGATCGCCTTCGAACACTTCGCGCCAGCGGCTGCGGAAAGCCGAGCGCGCGGCTTCGTCCATGGGGAATTCGCGGCCCGGCAGCAGGCGCACTTCCTTCACCGGGTAGAGCGAGCGCTGGGTGTCGGCGTCGAAGGTGCGGATGGTTTCAATGGCGTCGCCGAACAGGTCGAGCCGGTAGGGCAGCACCGAACCCATCGGGAAAATATCGATGAGGCCGCCGCGCACCGAATACTCGCCGGGCGACATGACCTGGTTGACATGGCTGTAGCCGGCCAGCGTCAGCTGCGATTTGAGGCGCGCTTCATCGAGCGTCTCGCCTTGCTTGAAAAAGAAGGTGTAGCCGGCCAGGAAAGAGGGCGGCGCCATCCGCACCAGCGCCGTGGTGGCAGGCACTAGCAAGACGTCGCACTGGCCGCTCTGCACTTCATATAGCGTGGCGAGACGTTCCGACACCAGGTCCTGGTGCGGCGAAAAGGCGTCGTAGGGCAGGGTTTCCCAGTCCGGCAGCAAATGGCAGCGCAAGCCGTTGGGCTGCTCGCCGCTGGCCTGGAACCACGGAATTTCCGTGCGCAGGCGCTGGCCGTCGGTGGCGTCGGCCACGATTACCACCAGCATGCGTTGTTGCGGCTTGAGCGCCAGCGCGGCCTGCGCCAGGGCGTAGGCATCGGCCGAGCCGTGCAGGGCCGGCAGGGCGAAGCGCGTGGCTGGCTTGGGCAGCAATTTTTCTAGATCAAGGGACATTAGAGCCTGTTAACATGAAACGTAAGGCAAGCGCTGAAGCAAGCGATGACGCAACCGATGGGATGCACATGGCCTGCCGGTGGTCTTGCATGGTCAAAAAAAGCCACAATACGCCTGATTTGACAGTTAAAATTCAGAGCCGCATTATAAACCACGGGCTGAATTGCCGATTTCCGCCACGGAATGCAGGCTATGCGCGGTTTTTCGCTATTTATCTAAATTATTCATGACATTTCTTCAGCAACTCCAGCGAGCCCATTGCGCATGAATGCATCCCCTTATTTTGCGCTGATTCCCGCTGCCGGTGTCGGCGCCCGGCTGGGAACCGCGATCCCGAAACAATATATGCCATTGGCCGGCCAGCCGATGCTGGCGCATGTCCTGACGACATTTGCCGCCGCCAGCGAGATCAGCCACGTATTCGTGGTGGTCAGCCCCGATGACGGCTATATCGCCGGCCTGATGGCGGCCGCGCCGCATTTGCAGGGGCGGGTGACGGTACTGTTCCAGGGCGGCGCCAGCCGCCATGAATCGGTGCTGAACGGCTTGCAGGCGATCAAGGAGCAGGTGGGCGAGGACGACTGGGTGCTGGTGCACGACGCCGCCCGCCCTGGCCTGACCCAAGGCTTGATCGCGCATCTGATCGCGGCCTTGAAAGATGACCGGGTGGGCGGCTTGCTAGCACTGCCGGTGGTCGATACCCTCAAGCGCGGCGACCAGAATGCGCGCGTGGCGCAAACCGTCGAGCGCAGCGGGCTGTGGGCGGCGCAAACGCCGCAGATGTTCCGCCATGGGCTGCTGGTGCGCGCCTTGACGCTGGCCGGCACCGTCACCGACGAGGCCGGCGCGGTCGAGTTGCTGGGCCTGCGGCCGCGCCTGGTCGAGGGTAGTCCGCGTAATTTCAAGGTGACGCTGCCGCACGACGTCGCCCTGGCAGAAATGTTTTTAAAGGAGCAGGTATGAAGGAGCGGGCATGAATCAGCAGTTTCGCATCGGCCAGGGTTACGATTGCCACGCCTTGCAGGTCGGACGGCCATTGATCATCGGCGGCGTGACGATTCCGCATAAAACCGGCCTGCTGGGCCATTCGGATGCTGACGTCCTGCTGCATGCGATCATCGACGCCTTGTTCGGCGCCGCTGCGCTGGGCGATATCGGCCGTCATTTTTCCGATACCGACGCGCAGTTTGCCGGTGCTGATTCGCGCAAGCTGCTGCGGGAAGCGGTACGTTTGATCGGCGAAGCCGGCTATGTGGTCGGCAATATCGATTCGACCATCATCGCCCAGGCGCCGAAAATGGCGCCGCATATCCCGCAGATGGTGGCGCATATCGCCGAGGATTGCGGCATCGCCGCCGGCCAGGTCAACGTCAAGGCCAAGACCAACGAGAAGCTGGGTTACCTGGGACGGGAAGAAGGCATTGCGGCGGAAGCCGTGGCCTTGCTGTTCGCACGCTGATTAAATAAAAGTCAGCTCAGCTGCAGTTCGATCTGGCTCGACAAGCCGCCGCCTTCGCGGTTGCTGAGGCGCAGTTTGCCGCCGTGCTGCTTGACGATGCGGCTGACAATCGCCAGCCCCAAGCCGGAACCGTTGGCCTGCCCGCGGGCGACGTCGAGGCGGGTGAACGGCCGCAGCAAGCGGTCTATTTCGCTATCGGGAATCCCGGGGCCGTGGTCGGCCAGGATCACGATAGCCCGGTCCTGGCGCGCCTGGCAGTTGATATCGATAGTGACGCAGTCGTCGCCGTCCTTCTTGCCGTAGCGGCGGGAATTCTCGATGACATTGTTCAGCACGCGGCGCAGTTCGGTCTCGTTGCCGGAGACATGGATATCCGGCGCGATCTGGGCCAGGATACGGATATCAGACTGGCGTTCCGCCGTTTGCACTACATTCTCGATTAGTTCGCTCAGGTTGATCCGCTCGAAACTGCTGGTGTCGGTCGGCTTGGCGTAATGCAGGAACTGGCCGATGATGCCATCCATCTGCGCCAGGTCGGATTGCATGCCGCTGCGGGCGTCGTCGGACAGGTTCGCCATTTCCACTTCCAGCAGCATGCGCGCCAGCGGCGTGCGCAGGTCGTGCGAGATGCCGGCCAGGATGATCGCGCGGTCCGATTCGATGCGCTGCAAATCGCTGACCATCTGGTTGAAGCTGCGGTTGGCCTCTTCAATTTCGGTCGGGCCGGTTTCCGGCAAGGGGTCCGGCTGCAAGCCCTTGGCCACCGCCCGGGTGGCAGCCGTGAGGCGCGACAGCGGCTGGTTGATCAGGGTCGAAATGAACATCGCGCCCAGCAACGACAGTATCAGCGCCACGCTGGCCCATTGCAGCCATTGCACGCCGGAGCCGCGCTCGACCCGCTCGCGGTCCAGCACCAGCCAGTATTCATCGCCGTCGATCTTGAAGCTGACCCAGAAGCCGCCGATCTCGTTGACCTTGGAAGAAAACCGGGTCTGGTTGCCGAGCTTTGCCCGCACTTCCTTTTCCAGGTCCGGCATGATGGAATCGTCGACCGGCGGATCGATCTGGTCGGTGTCTTCCAGCGGATAGATGCGGATGCCTTCGTTGCTGGCGAGGTCGAACAGTAGCTCGCGCCGCAAGTCGGGCGCCGAGTGGGTGAGGGCGGCGCGGGTGATGGTGACGATCGAGATGATCTGCGCCGCCAGCGCCTGCGCCCGCGGGCCGCGCTCGACGATGCGGAAGCTGGCGATCCAGGTCACCATGCTGACCGTGATCAGGAACGCCAGCATGAAAAAGGTCCGCCACAGCAGACCGCTTTTCAGCCAGGCCAGGCGGTTAGTGGTTACCATGCGACCACGCGATGCAACCTTCGTTGGAGAAAAGCCATGCCGCGCAAACAGGCATCAACGCGGCTGGCCTTCCGGAATGAACACGTAGCCCAGCCCCCATACCGTTTGAATGTAAAGCGGGCTGGCCGGATCCGGCTCGATCAGCTTGCGCAGGCGCGAAATCTGTACATCCAGGCTGCGATCGAAGACTTCATATTCGCGGCCGCGCGCCAGCTCCATCAGCTTTTCCCGCGACAGCGGTTGCCGTGCGTGCCGCGCAAATACCTTGAGCACCGAAAATTCGCCGGTGGTCAGGGGAATCGATTCGCCGTTCTTTTTGAGGGTGCGGGTGCCGAGGTCCAGCACGAATTCGCCGAATTCGAAGGATTGCGGCGTTTCCGACGGCGCGCCCGGCAGTTCGTCCGGACCCTTGCGCCGCAATACGGCGCCGATGCGGGCCACCAGTTCGCGCGGGTTGAACGGCTTCGGCAGATAATCGTCCGCTCCCATTTCCAGGCCGACGATGCGGTCCACGTCTTCGCCCTTGGCGGTCAGCATGATGATCGGCGTCTGGTCGCCGGCGCCGCGCAAACGGCGGCAGATGGCCAGGCCGTCTTCGCCCGGCAGCATCAGGTCGAGCACCAGCAGGTCGTAACGCTCGCGTATCCACAACTTGTTCATGGCCTGCGCGTTCTCCGCCGTGACCACCTGGAAGCCTTGCTCCGTCAGATAGCGCCGCAGCAGATCGCGCAAGCGAATGTCGTCGTCGACCACCAGAATTTTATGTTGGTGGGCAGTGGATGTTTGTGTTGGGGTGTTGATCGTATTCATGGTCATATGGTAACTTCAGAGTGCGCATCAAAAATACAGTTAGGACCCATGGATTACAAAGTGTTACAAACTTTACCAAAATCGTCTTATGGCGATAAGTCGAGGAGCTTACACTGAATTCGTGACGATTAATCTTAACCGTTATCCTGAACACACAGCAAAGAAGTCCATATGATGATGAAGTTTCGGAAAATCAGTGTTTGTTTATTATTGCTGTCGGCAATGATGGGCGCCTCTGCACGTTCCGACCGGGGACCTGAGGAGCGTGGCGAGCGCCGCATGCCGCCCTCTCAGTATGAACCACGCCGTGGTCCTGCGCCAGGCGAACAGTGGCAAGGCCGCGAACGCAACGCCGAACCAGGCGATGGCAATGCGCGCAACCGCATGTCGCCGGATGAGCGGCGCGCCCTGCGCCAGCAGATCGACAGGGCAGGCCGCGATATCTATCCGCAGCGGCGTTGATTTCGACAGGATGAGCATGCGCTGCTTGCGCGACAAAAACCGGTGATATAAGTCGCCGGTTTTTTTATTGGCGGCCGGTTTGCGCATATCGCCGTCGTTGCCTTTGCTTGATGACCTTGTACGCGAACACCCACAATTGGTATGTTCCCACGTGGAAACTATTTATGCAAGTAGTTGCCGGGGCTGGAAACCTGCGGGACTAATTGGGCAGGGGCGACTGCAAATGTTCGTCACCTTGCATAAGGGACGCGAAAGTCAGTGAAGCCGTCTTTTAAGTGATGATTTTTGTGCGCCTATTTTGGGACCAGTCTGCGTTCCAGTCACGGAGAACATAGGTATCAGCGGTGATGACGTTAGACATTTCGAATGTGCCTCCATGCCCGAATTTTTTTTGACGGTCTCATTGTCATTATGAAGAACAATCTTGAGGCGCCGATTACTTCACCGTCCCAAACTCAACGTGCGGATTATTCGGGCCGCCATACGTATACATTTTCACGCCGTCGCCCTCGTGGTAATAGCCGAAGCACCAATTTTTGATGTCAACAGAATTCCAGGTAGTACACACCAAAGTTTGCTTCGGATTGAGCTTCCATGTGCCGCTGTAGTTTTTTATTATGGTTCCAGAGATGCCGATGCCGACATTTAGATACGCCGTACTGTCACTCTTGAACTGGAAGCGAAAGCTCATCTGGTCTTGCGCACGAATGACGGAAACCGGCTGGCTGACAAACTGGCTAAGTTCATCACCGACGATATAGGATTTTTCTTGAGCGTGTGCCGTCGTGGCACTCGTGAACAATACCCAACCTACAAACAAGAGAAGTTTTTTCATTGACATCCTCCTTGTTCAATCTGGTTGCTACTCTTTGTAAACTAGGGTAGTTTTGATGATTGCACAAGGGCGACTGTCCGTTTAGTGGGGGCATTGCGAATCTATCGCCGTTGATCGGCAAAGCCGTGAAAAAGTTGGGAGGAGGTCGCAGTCATTCAGCTTCTTCGTAAAGCGATTGGCATGTGATCTGGTAAGAACGGACAGGAGCACATCCATGAGTTGGGATATATCGATTTCTAAATTTTCGAAGAAATACACGTCGATAGCTGATATTCCAGACGACGAAAAGCCGTTGGATATTGGCTTCCTAAGCGTAGTGCATGAGGCGGTCCTCAAAGTATCCTGCGGGTTTCGTTCGTCAACAACGACGGTCCGCAGGCCGAGCTGCTGATTAATAAGCTCGAAGCAGTCGAAGGTTTAAGCAGGGACTTTTCTTATAAAATCGAATTGCTGTCAGACGACGCGCTGATATCCGAATCACTCATGCAATGCATATTAAATAAAATAAAAGATGCTATGAATTTCTCCAGATTATTTAAACCTTGTACTTTCGCTGTTGCCCTATTCGCACAGTTCATGCCCGTATTGGGGCAAGCAACTGATATGAATGTCGGTTCGTCGCTAGTAGGGCATTACTCTCTGAAAGGTGCACGTGAGGCCGCAGCAGACATTATTCTGCAAGTCGATCATCACTTTAAATATGCTGCTATGTATGGCGGCACGGACGCACAGGCGGATGGGGCTTGGTCTGTGACAGGGAATCAAGTCTATTTGAATGCAGATCAGTCACCGCCATACTTTAGCGAAATTCAGCAAATTGATCAGCTTGATTCTGATTTTACGAAAGGTGCTCAGGAACCTGTCCTGATGGGGCTTGTAGCAGGTACTCCGAAAATCGGAATGCGATGGAAAGATGTCGAGGTCGATTTTAAATTCTCGAATGGGAAAATTCGGAGCGCGAAAACTGGTAGTTCAGGCCAGGTCTTCTTAGCCGATAGGCAAACGCCGGACTGGAAGGGTGTTGAAGTTACTGAAATAGGTTTGGCTTTTCCCACAATAGAGCTTGAACGCAAGTGGTTCAAAGTGGACGGCAAGAAAACAAAAATCGTTGTGGCAATATTGGAGCTGGGTAAATTATCTCAGGCATTCAAAACGGCTGCAGTAAGCGTTGATTCGAATAAGCCTAATCAATTAATCGTAGAAGATGAAGGTGGAATCGTCAAAGGCACCTACGTTCGAACTGCAACTGATAATCAGAAAGAGGAGCGATGAGGCTGATTCATTCAAAAGCCAGATTTCGCTGGCCGTTAAGACGCGTGCCGCATTCGTCGCTGAATTGAATGATGTGCCGCATTTTCCTAAGCATGCGGCACAGCAGATGCTCTATGCGGACCAGCAGAAAAAGGAGCAGCTTGATACGCAATCAGAGCGGCTGTTTTCTCGCGTATGTCGGCAAGCGATATTAACTTCCAGCGAGGTTTTCTCGGAAATAATTTGAGCGCATACCTGAGCAAATCGATGCGATTCAATGTGAGGCGCCGTCGCATGTATCAGCAGATTATCTGGTCAACGGATGCCATCGGCTAATAATAACGCCGGCTGCAAATTGTAAGAAATTGGGTGATGTAAACCAGAAAGGGGTTGCAAGATTTCTCTTGCAACCCCTTGAATTACTGGTGCGGCTGGCAGGAATCGAACCCACGACCCCTTGGTTCGTAGCCAAGTACTCTATCCAGCTGAGCTACAGCCGCGAAAAACAAAATTATATACGATCTTTGTTTATTTTGGAAGAGGGAAATATTTAAAAACTTCATATTTCGCTTCGCTTGCAGAGCTAAACTTCTTTTTCTGCTTGCCCTCAACCAAGTCCGTTACTATGCCTGAACAATTGCAGAATGGGAAGCCTTTTCTGCAATTAATTGCTATTTTTTTGCTGAAGCTTGCCTGGGATGCCCGGGCAATGAGGAAATTCGCCCGGTGCTATAATCAAACAATAATCATTATCATTTGTTGTTTGCGAAAGAAGGTTGATCACATGAAGGTAAAAGTAATTGCGGCAGCTGTATTGTTATCTCTTGGTATTGCCGGCGCCGCGACAGCGGCTGAGTACCCGATCGGCAAGCAGCAGATCATGAACGGCCTGGAGATTGCCGCTGTTTACCTGCAGCCGATCAAGATGGAACCGGAAGGCATGATGCGCAAGGCGGAGCTGTCGGACATCCATGTCGAGGCGGATATCCGGGCCGTCAAAAACAATCCCAACGGCTTTGCCGAGGGCGATTGGATGCCGAACCTGGTCATCTCTTACGTATTCACCAAAGCCGGTTCGAACCAGGTGATCAAGGGCGACATGATGCCGATGGTGGCCAGCGATGGTCCCCATTACGGCGACAACGTCAAGCTGGCGGGGCCGGGCAAGTACACCTTGAAGATGATCATCTCGCCGCCGTCGGCCAATGTCGGCGCGCATTTCGGCCGTCACGTGGATAAGGAAACCGGTGTCGGCGCCTGGTTCAAGCCGTTTGAAGTGGTCAACGAATTCACCTTCGCCGGCGTCGGCAAAAAAGGCGGATATTAATCTCTCATGAATTTTCGATCGGAGAGCATGAGCATGGTGTCTGCCAAAGTGCGCGGCTTGCTGGGTATCGGCTTATTCTTTGCGGCGGCGGTTTCGTTGGCCGCCGATTTGCCGACCTTCAAGCTGGAAATGAAGGATGGCGTATTGAATCCGGCGCGGATCGAAGTGCCGGCCGGTAAAAAAATCAAAATCGAAATCCATAATCTCGGCAAGTCGGCGGCGGAATTTGAAAGCGTCCAGCTGCGCAAGGAAAAAGTATTGGCGCCTGGCGCGGAGTCTTTCGTGGTGATTGCGCCGCTGTCGCCGGGCGAGTACAAGTTCTTCGACGATTTCCATGCCACCGCGCAGGGTGTGATCGTCGCTAAATAGAGCCTCTATATATAGAGGCTTCGTTATTCGGATTGTAGATATTTGCGTGGCTGCGTCGAACGGCGCAGCCACGACTGACTGGAGATTGGGAATGGGCCAGGTTTTATTCATCGTCTGGCGCGAAAGCGTCGAGGCTTTGCTGGTAGTGGGTATTTTGCATGCGTGGCTGAAGAACGGCGGCGCGGCGGCGCGCCGCGGCCTGCCTTATCTGTGGGGCGGCGTCGGCGTCGGCGTCCTGGGCGCGATTGGCCTCGGTGCGGCACTGCTGGGTTTCAGCGAGCTGCTGTCGGGAGATGCCCAGGATTACTTCCAGATCGTGATGGTGATCCTGGCGGCCTTCCTGATCGTGCAGATGGTGTTCTGGATGCGCAAGCACGGCCGCACGCTCAAGCGCGACATGGAAACCTCGCTCAGCGAGAATATGCAAAAGGCCAGCTGGTGGGGCGTGTTCGCCCTGGCGGCATTGGCGATTGCGCGCGAGGGCAGCGAAACCGTGATTTTTCTGTACGGTCTCGGCCTGGCGCAGCAAGGCGAAACCGCCGGAGTCATGATCTTGGCGGCAGTGCTGGGCTTTGCGCTGGCCTTCCTGACTTTCTATCTGCTGCAGCTCGGCGGCAGAATTTTCTCCTGGCGCCGCTTCTTTCAAGTCACCGAAATCATATTATTGTTCCTGGCCGCAGGTTTGCTGCTGACCGGTATCGAGCGTCTGATGTCGCTGGATATCATCCCGACGCTGATCGATCCGGTCTGGGACAGCTCCCGCCTGCTCGACGATACGACTACCTTTGGCAACCTGGTATCCACGCTGACCGGCTATCGCGCACAGCCTGCGCTGATGAGCTTGCTGGTGTATGCGGCTTACTGGATCGGTGTCCTGCTGTTCCTGAAACGCGCCCGGCCTAAAGCAACCCCGGTGAAATGATCTGATGACTACTTGTGCAATTCCCCAGACGACACGACTTTCCCGCACGGCTGACTGGATGCGGGACCATGCGAAGCTGATTCGCTGGGTGCAGTGGGGGATTGTGCTGGTCTACGGCTTCCTGATCCTGGTGCCGATCTTTTTGCCGCTGCCCGACGAGACTGCGCACCTCTGGTCGAATCTGACCCTGATCGCGCAGTTTGCCTTCTGGGGCATCTGGTGGCCGTTCGTGCTGATCAGCATGGTGCTGATGGGACGGGTCTGGTGCGGCGTGCTGTGTCCGGAAGGGGCGTTGACCGAATTCGCCAGCCGCCACGGCCTTGGCAAGGCGATTCCACACTGGATGCGCTGGGGCGGCTGGCCGTTCGTGGCCTTTGCCCTGACCACGGTTTACGGCCAGATGGTCAGCGTCTATCAATACCCCAAGGCTGTACTGCTGGTGCTGGGTGGTTCTACCGTCGGCGCCATTATAGTCGGCTATCTGTATGGCCGCGACAAGCGCGTCTGGTGCAAGTATCTGTGCCCGGTGAACGGCGTGTTCGGCTTGCTGGCCAAGCTGGCGCCGTTCCACTACAAGGTCGACGAAACCGCCTGGCGCGCTTCCTATGGCACCCACAGCCATACGCAGGGACGCACCGTGATTCCGGTCAACTGTGCGCCGCTGCTGCCTTTGCGGGCCATGAAGGGGGCCGCCGACTGCCATATGTGCGGCCGCTGCAGCGGACACCGCGACGCCATCGAACTGACCTGGCGCGCGCCGACCGAGGAAATCGTGCGCCATGGCGAGCAGCAAAACAGCCTGTGGGAAAGCGCCCTGGCGCTGTACGGCCTGATGGGGATCGCCATCGGCGCTTTCCACTGGTCGGCCAGTCCCTGGTTTGTGCAGATTAAGCAGATCATCGCCACCTGGCTGATCGACCGCGACATCATGTGGCCTTTCGATACGCATGCGCCGTGGTGGGTGTTTACCAATTATCCGGCGCAGAACGATGTTTTCAGCTGGCTCGACGGCGGTCTGGTGATTGCTTATATCCTGACCACCGGTCTGGTGCTCGGCAGCGCGCTGAGCCTGCTGTTTGCGCTGAGCAGCCGCGTGCTCGGCAGCTGGGACCACAAACGTTTCAACCATCTGGTGCAGTCCACCATTCCGCTGGCCGGCTGCGGCGTCTTCGTCGGCTTGTCGGCCACCACCATCAGCCTGCTGCGCGGCGAACATCTGCCGGTATTCTGGGCCAATGACTTGCGCGCGATCCTGCTGGTCGCCACCACCTTGTGGAGCGTATGGCTGGCGTGGCGTGTCACCGGCCGCTATACGCCGTCCTTTGGGCGGCGGCTGGCGAGCATGGCGCCGGTGATTGCCGGCCTGGCGCTGGTCAATTTCGCCTGGTTGCTGATGTTCTGGCTGTGGTAAATACCCATCGCTTCCTCATTGTTGTGCGCTTAAAACCAAAATCCCCCGCTGTTTGCCGCGGTTAATGCGTAAAATGAGGTTGTTATCCCGTCTATGTTTACTGCGTTGCCTTGCCTTCTATCCATAGAAAGCAGCGATGGCGGGATGGCTTTTTTAAACTCTAGCTGACCTTCCTGATCATGGCTCGCCCCCGTTTCTTGCCCGACAACTTCACGTTGTTGCTGGTTACTACCGTTCTTATCGCCAGTCTTCTTCCCGCCAGAGGCCAGGTCGCGCTGTCTTTCAATCTGATCACGACACTCGCCATCGGCCTGCTGTTTTTCCTGCATGGCGCCAAGCTGTCGCGCGAAGCGGTAGTGCAGGGCGCGCTGCACTGGCGCTTGCACCTGACGGTGCTGCTTGCCACTTTCGTTTTGTTCCCGCTGCTCGGGCTGGTGCTGAAGCCGGCCTTGCTGCCGCTGGTCACGCCCGACTTGTACCTGGGCATCCTGTTTTTATGCACCTTGCCGTCCACCGTGCAATCCTCAATCGCCTTTACCTCGGTCGCGCGCGGCAACGTGCCGGCGGCAGTCTGCAGCGCCTCCGCCTCGAATCTGCTGGGGATTTTCCTGACGCCGGTGCTGGTCGGGCTGGTGGTGGTGGTGCACGGCCAGGGCAAGGGCTCCTTCGATTCCATCATGAACATCGTGCTGCAGCTGCTGGTGCCGTTCGTCGCCGGCCAGATTGCGCGGCGCTGGATCAGCGGCTGGATCGAAAAGCACAAGATCATCTTGAAGATCGTCGACCAGGGTTCGATCCTTCTGGTGGTGTATACAGCCTTCAGCGAAGCGGTGGTGCAGGGCTTGTGGCAGCAGTTGCCGCCGGTTTCTCTGTTGGGCTTGATGGTAGTGGTGTCGCTGCTGCTGTTCGTGATGCTGAGCATCGCCACCTTCGCCAGCAGGCGCATGGGTTTCAACAAGGAAGACGAGATCACCATCGTCTTTTGCGGATCGAAGAAAAGCCTGGCGAGCGGCGTGCCAATGGCGAAAGTCCTGTTTGCCGGACATACCGTGGGCATGATCGTTTTGCCGCTGATGCTGTTTCACCAGATTCAACTGATGGTGTGCGCGGTGCTGGCCAGGCGCTACGCCAGCCGGCCGGTAGAGATCGTGGCTGGCGCCCCTGGGCCGGTGTGGTCGGACGTCAGTCCGGAAGATTGATAGCTTGCCGGGGTTGGCTTGATTTGACTTGATTTAGTGTTGGCCAACCCGGCTTGCAGGCTTAGGGAGCGGGATTAGGCTGACGCGAATGAATCGCCTCGATCTCGCGCAAGATCTCTTCATCCAGCGTCAGGTTGACGCTGTCCAGGTTGCTTTGCAGCTGCTCCAGCGTGGTGGCGCCGATGATGTTGCTGGTCAGGAAGCCGCGGCTGTTGACGAAGGCCAGCGCCATTTGCGCCGGATCCAGATTGTGCTTTTTCGCCAGCGCTACATAGTCGCCAATGACCCGGTTGACTTGCGGATTGGTGTAGCGGCTGAAGCGTTCGAACAAAGTCAGGCGGCCGCCGGCAGGGCGCGCGCCGTCCAGGTATTTCCCCGACAACACGCCGAAGGCGAGCGGCGAATAGGCCAGCAGGCCGACTTGTTCGCGGTAAGAAAACTCCGAATGGCCGATCTCGAAAGTACGGTTCAGCAGACTGTACGGATTCTGGATGCTGACCACGCGCGGCAGGTCGAATTTTTCCGAAGCCCGCAAGAACTGTGCGATGCCCCACGGCGTTTCATTCGATATCCCGATATGGCGTACCTTGCCGGCCTTGATGAAATCGGCCAGGATGGTCAGCGTTTCTTCGATCGGCACCGTATCTTCATCGGCAATGTGATTATAGTTCAGCGTGCCGAAGCAGTTGACGCTGCGGTCCGGCCAGTGCAGCTGGTACAGATCGACGTAGTCCGTCTGCAGCCGCTCCAGGCTGCCATTGAGGGCTTCGGTCAGGCCCTTGCGGTCGAAATTATTGATGCCGCCGCGTACGTGACGCGGATTGTGCGGCTTGCGCGCGGGTCCGGTGGCTTTGGTGGCGATCATCACCTGGTCGCGCTTGCCGGATTTTTTCAGCCAGCTGCCGACATAGCGTTCGGTCAAGCCCTGGGTCTCGGCGCGCGGCGGCACCGGGTACATTTCCGCGGTGTCGATCAAGTTGACGCCGTGCGCCAGCGCCAGCTCGATCTGTGCATGCGCTTCGGCCTCGCTGTTTTGCTCACCCCAGGTCATGGTGCCGAGTGTTATCAGGCTGACTTTCAGATTGCTGTGTCCCAGTTCACGATATTGCATTGATGCTTCCTTTGCTACGGGCCGAATGAGAATTGAATGATTTGCACAAATACAGGGCAGCTTGCCTGCCTGTGCCGGTGGCTGGCCGGACTAGTCGTCGCGTTGCACGCCATACTCTAAAAAGAGGATAGTGAGTATAGCCGCAAGCGCGTTTCGTTGCAGGCCGCGGCCCGCCAGGCTGTGGGTCCGTTAGCCGGCCTTGGCTGTACCGGCGGACTGCGGCTCGGACGTGGCAGATGCCTGCGCATGCGGATCGGCCAGCCGGTCGAGCTTGAACAAGGTAGGAAACAGCCGTATCCACAGCAGCACCACAATGATGGTGCCAACGCCTCCCAGCACCACTGCATGCACCGGTCCCAGCCAGGCCGCCGTCACGCCGGATTCGAATTCGCCCAGCTGGTTGGAGGTGCCGATGAACACTGAGTTGACGGCGCTGACCCGGCCGCGCATATGGTCTGGCGTTTCCAGCTGCACGAAGGAAGAGCGCACCACTACGCTGATCATGTCGGAAGCGCCAAGCACCACCAACGCCGCCAGCGACAAGGGAAACGAGCGCGACAGCGCAAACACCGCAGTTGCCAGGCCGAAGATGGCGACAGCGGTAAACATGCTGCGGCCGACCTTCCTGCTCAAGGGCTTGCGCGCCAGGAAAATGGCAGTCGACAAAGCGCCGACCGCCGGCGCCGAGCGCAGCAGGCCGAGGCCGAGCGGGCCGGTGGCCAGGATATCGTGCGCATAGATCGGCAGCAGTGCGGTGGCGCCGCCCAGCAATACAGCGAACAAATCCAGTGAAATCGCGCCCAGGATTGCCGGCCGGCTCCTGATGAAGGCGATTCCCGCCAGCACGGATTTGATGGTCGCGGGTTCGCGTCGCGGCAATACGCTTTCAATCCGGATCAGCGCCACCAGCAGGCTGGCCGCCAGGAACAGGGTGCTGCTGCTGGCATACACCGCGCTTGGCCCCAATACATAGATAAAGCCGCCCAGCGCTGGGCCGATGATCACGGCGGTTTGCGTGGCCGATGCCGACCAGGCGATCGCGCGCGGCAGCAGGCGCGGCGGCACCAGTCCCGGCACCAGCGCCTGCAAGGTCGGCGATTCAAAGGCGCGGGTGGCGCCGATCACGAACACGATCGCAAAGATGACTTCCTTGGTCAGCCAGCCGTTGTAACTGCCGATGGCCAGCGCGGCGGCAGCCAGGCCTTCGATGAACAGGCAGATGCGGGCAATCTTGCGACGGTCGTAGCGGTCGGCGACATGGCCGACCACCAACGCCAGCACCAGGGCAGGCAGAAATTGCACCAGGCCGACCATGCCGAGGTCGAAAGCGCTATGAGTGAGCTGATAAACCTGCCAGCCGACTGCGACGATCTGCATCTGGTTGGCGAGGGTGGAGGCAACGCGCGCACCCCAGAACAGGGTAAAGGGGCGATGGCGCAGGACGGATTCGGGGTCAGGGGGAGTGGCGGCGGGGGCAGTCATTGTGCGGGGGCGGAGTCGGGGAATCAGGGCGAGGCCATAGGATATGCCGATCCGATAAAAAAAGCCGCTAACTTCAGCGGCTTTTTTGTAGCATGTCGGCTATTCGGGACGGAACTGATAGGCAAAGGTGAATTCATCCGTGCGCGGCGTGTACTTCAAGCCTTTGCGCAGCGCCCAGGTGGCGTATTGATGATAGAGCGGAATCACGGCGTAGTCGCTGAGGGCAACTACCGCACCCTGACGGGCAAAGTCCTGGCGCTGTTTTTGATCGACCGAGGCCAGCGAGGATTGCACCAGCTGGTCGAGTTTCGGATTGCTGTATTTGCCCCAGTTCCAGGAACCCCAGCCGGTGTCCGGATTGGTGGTGCCGAGCAGGGTGCGCAAGCCAAAATCGCCAGCCAGCGTGCCCCAGCCCAGCAAAGCCGCGCTATATTCGCCGGCGCGCGCCTTGCCGAAATAGACTGCCAGCGGCAGCGTTTCGACCTTGGCCTGGATGCCGACCCGGTTGAGGAATTGCGCCACCGTCTGCACCACGCGCTCATCGTTGATGTAGCGATTGTTGGGGCCATGCAGCGTGATGCCGAAGCCGTTCGGATAGCCGGCCGCAGCCAGCAGCTTCTTGGCGCCTTCAGGATCGTATTTTTCCACTTTCAGCGTATCGGCATAACCCAGGATGCCGGGCGCGATGATGTTCGAGGCCGGCACTGCCAATCCTTCCAGCGTGCGCTCGACCAATGCCTGGCGGTTGATGGCCTTGGAAATCGCCTGTCGTACTCGCACGTCTTTCAAAGGATTCTTGTCGAGCGGCTTGCCGTTTTTGTCGGTGATATCGGGCGACTTGTCGCGCGACTGGTCCAGGGTCCAGAAAATGGTGCGCCAAGAGATCTTTTGCGCCAGCGTGAATTTCGGATTGGTCTTCAGCTTGGCCAGGTCGGCCGGCGGCACGTTTTCGATAGCGTCGACTTCACCCGCCAGCAGGGCGGCCAGGCGGGCGCCGTCAGAGGTCAGGATGCGGAAAGTGACTTTGTCCCAGGCCGGTTTCTCGCCCCAGTAGGCATCGTTGCGCACCAGCTCGATACTGTCGCCGCGCTTGAAGCTGGCGAATTTGAAGGGGCCGGTGCCGACCAGCGCCTTGCCGCTGTTGAAGTCTTCGGTCGTGGCGTTTTGCGCGGCTTTCTTGGAAACGATGAAAATCGTGCTGACATCCAGCGCCAGCGGGCCGTACGGAGTGGCGGTTTTCAGGCGCACTGTATACGGATCGACCACTTGCTTGCCGATAATCTGCTTGGTGTAGCTGGTGAACGGGCCGGGGCTGGTGGTCAGGGTGGCGGGGCGGTCCAGCGAAAATACAACATCTTCCGCGGTGAGTTCGGAGCCGTCGCTGAACTTGACGCCATGCCGCAGCTTGAATTCCCAGGTCAGCGGATCGATGGCTTTCCAGGATGTCGCCAAGCCGGGAATCAGCTGGCCGTTGGCATCGACATTCACCAGGGCATCGAAAAGATGCGAAGAAAGCGAGATATTCGGCGCGATATTGTTGAAATGCGGATCCAGGGTGGAGACATCGGCATATAATCCGATCTTCAGATCTGCGGCGTAGCTGGCTGCGGGGCTCAAAGAGGCCAGGGCGCTAAGGCCGGCGAAAGCCAGGACAAGTACTTTCTTTCTGGAAAGCTGAAACATGCGATCTCCCAATCGGTGTGAGGTAAATAAGACTGAGCCTATTCTATGACTGGGCATATAATTATCAAAACACAATAATTTCTTTTTGTTATGTCTTTTAGTTATATACGCTTTGCGCAGAAGCAGCGGCTGAAGGGGAGCAGAAGGCGGTGGCGGGCAGTCGAAAAGGCAACTCTTTCTCCCGATGCAATATTTATTTACCCGGCCGGTGCTTTTAATAAAATTATCGGTTATAATGGCACATCGTTTAAGATTCGAGCTAGTAGTGCAGTATTAGTCTGTCATTTCTTTCTTGCTTCAAACGATCTAACGGGCGACAGCCCAACTTAACTGAAATAGGAAATGTAATGGCAACTGGTATCGTAAAGTGGTTCAATGATTCGAAGGGTTTTGGTTTTATTACTCCTGACGAAGGTGGTGAAGATCTGTTCGCGCACTTCTCCGCAATCAATTCTTCCGGCTTCAAGTCGCTGCAAGAGAACCAACGTGTTTCTTTCGAAGTTACTGCTGGCCCAAAGGGTAAGCAAGCTTCGAACATTCAAGCTATCTAATTTAATTAGTCGCTGAATCAGCATCGCAAAAATCCCCGGTTCGCCGGGGATTTTTTTCGTCTGTAGCAAACGCAAATAGCACGCTGTAATGCGGGTAGATGCGCCGCGCGACATACTCTATATATTTTCCATAAGAACGTAAAGGAAGGCCGCTGTCAGGAAGCTGTAAGGGTGGCCTGAAATGCTGGAGAAGTCTGCTGTATACAGATAACATTTTTTTACAGTAAGCTGGGTGAGGTTTTACGTTAATCGAGTACTTCGGTATTTGTGCATGCCGGTACTTATCTTATAAAAAATACAGAGGAGAAAGCATGAACACCATAAGCAAAGCGTGTGTGGCGGCAGCGCTGATAAGCTGGTCGCTGGCCGGCATGGCAGCGGAACCAATCAAGATTGGTGTGAGCGGTCCTTTCACCGGCGGTTCCGCGCCGATGGGTGTTTCCATGCGCGACGGCGTCAAGCTGGCGGTAGCCGACATCAATGCGCATGGCGGCGTGCTGGGGCGTCAGCTGCAACTGGTCGAGCGCGACGATGAAGCGAAGAATGAACGCGGAGTGCAGGTTGCTCAGGAACTGATCAACAAGGAAAAAGTGGTCGGCACGGTCGGCTTCATCAATACCGGCGTCGCCCTGGCGTCGCAGCGCTTCTACCAGGAAGCCAAGATTCCGGTCATGAACAATGTCGCCACCGGCAGCATCGTCACCAAGCAGTTCGTCGGGCCGGACAACAAGGATAACTACGTTTTCCGTAACGCTGCCAACGACACCATCCAGTCGGCAATGATCGTCGACGAAGCGGTAGTGCGGCAGAAACATACCAAGGTAGCGATCCTGGCGGATTCCACCAACTACGGCCAGCTCGGCCGCGAAGACCTGGAGCGCGCCCTGGCTGCCAAGGGGATCAAGCCGGTCGCAGTTGAAAAATACAACCTGAAAGACGTCGACATGACGGCGCAGCTGCTGAAAGCCAAGCAGGGCGGCGCGGAAGTGGTGCTGACCTACGGCATCGGCCCTGAGCTGGCGCAGATTGCCAACGGCATGGAAAAACTCAACTGGAAAGTACCTATCATCGGCAGCTGGACTTTGTCGATGGGGAACTTCATCGATAACGCCGGCAAGAACGGCGACGGCGCGCGCATGCCGCAAACCTTCATCCAGGATCCAAGCTCGCCTAAGCGCAAGGCCTTCATCGAGGCCTATCAGAAAGCCTACAAGATCGATCGCATGCCGTCCCCGGTCTCCGCGGCCCAGGGCTATGACTCGGTCTATCTGCTGGCGGCTGCCATCAAGCAGGCCGGCAGCACTGACGGCGTCAAGGTCAGGGAGGCGCTGGAAAACCTGAACGGTACGGTCGACGGCGTGGTGACCAGCTATACCAAGCCTTACACCCATGATGATCATGAGGCGATCAAGCCGAACATGGTGGTGATCGGCGAAGTGAAGGGTGGCCGCGTAGTCCTGGCCAAGTGATAGCAGGCCGGCCTCGGCAGCAGCAAAGGCCGGCCGCAATCTGTTTGACTGCGCTTGCGATCCGGCCTGTGCGCCGGATTTTCTGCGTCTGACGCTGTTGTCGCAACTATTGTTTCTGCCATACTGCGATTGTCGCTTACGCCTTTACCTGCGTCGCTCCCCGGCGATGTCTCTTGGATATACATCATGGAAATCCTGCTGCAACTGGTCTTCAGCGGTATCGCGCTTGGCATGATCTACGCGGTCATCGCATTCGGTTATCAACTCACCTTCGCCACTTCCGGCACCCTTAATTTCGGCCAGGGTGAAGCCTTGATGCTGGGCGCGCTGGTCGGCCTCAGCCTGGTTGGCAACATCCACGGCGGCCCCTATCTGAACTACTGGCTGATGATTCCGGTGGTGATCGTGTTCGGCGCGCTGCAAGGCGTGGTGGTGGAATGGATAGGCGTGCGGCCTGCGCTCAAGATCAAATCTGAATTCGGCTGGATCATGTCGACCATTGCGTTGGCGATCATCTTCAAGAATGTCGCGGAAAACATCTGGGGCAAGGACGACCTGACCTTTCCCACGCCGCTGTCGGCGACGCCGTTCCAGGTGTTCGGCGCCAATGTGCAGCCGATGCAGATCGTGGTGGTGCTGGGCGCGCTGGCGATGATGCTGGCGGTGGAAATGTTCAATCGCAAATCGATTTACGGCAAGGCGGTGGTGGCCACCTCGAACGACCGCGATGCGGCTGGCCTGATGGGCATCAACACCAGTATGGTGATCACGTTTTCCTATGCGCTGTCGTCGGCCACGGCGGCTTTTGCCGGCGTGCTGGTGGCGCCGCTGACGCTGACCGGAGCAACCATGGGCACTTCGCTCGGCCTCAAGGCATTCGCGGTGGCGATCATCGGCGGCCTCACATCCGGCATGGGGGCGATTGTCGGCGGCCTGATCCTGGGCGTTGCCGAGACCCTGACCGGATTTTATATTTCCACCGGCTACAAGGAAGTGCCGGGTCTGGTGCTGCTGTTGCTGGTGCTGGCGATCAAACCGGCCGGCCTGTTCGGCAAGACTGCCATCAAGAAGGTGTGAAGATGAGTAAAAAGTTATTCGCACTGTCGATAGCCGGCATCTTGCTGCTGCTGGCGTTTCCGCAAGTTATCCCGAATCCGTATTACATCCACCTGGCGGAAACCATCCTGATTTACGCCATCCTGCTGTTCGGTCTGGATATCGTGGTCGGCTATACCGGCCAGGTGTCGCTGGGCCATGCCGGCCTGTTCGGCATCGGTTCCTATACCACCGGCGTGCTGGTGTTCAAGCTGGGCTGGCCGTTCCTGATCGCCGCCCCGGCCAGCCTGGCGGTGACCGCCTTGTTCGGCGCCATCCTGGCCTTGCCGGCGCTGCGCGTGACCGGGCCTTACCTGGCCATGGTGACGCTAGCGTTCGGCACCATCATCCAGATCCTGATCAATGAAATGAGTTTCCTGACAGACGGACCGATGGGGATCAAGCTGACCAAGCCGGAGTTCTTCGGCCACCGTCTCAGCGAAGTCGGTTACTTCTACCTGGTGGCGGCCTTGATGGTGCTGTCGCTGATCGTGGTCCACCGTATCGTCAAATCGTATCTCGGGCGCGCCTTCCAGGCGCTGCGCGATAGCCCGATTGCGTCGGACTGCATGGGCGTCTCAGTGTACCGCTACAAAGTGATCGCGTTCGTGATCAGCGCCGCGCTGGCCGGCCTGGCTGGCAGCCTGTATGCCTATTCGGAAGAATATATCTCGCCGAACACCTACAACTTCGAGCTGACCATCCTGTTCCTGCTGGCGGTGATCATGGGGGGGCGCAAGAGCCGCATCGGTTCGCTGCTGGGCGCGCTGATCGTGGTCATGCTGCCGAGTCTGCTGGCTGATATCGAACTGTTCCGCCAGATCGCTACGGCGGCGGCCGTGATCGGCGTGCTGGCAAGCGCCTTCCTGCTATGGAAAAAACGCAAAACCTTGCGCGAACTGGCGGTGCCCCTGGCCGCGACTGTCGGCATGGCGATATTTTCCTATCGGCTGGAAAACATCACCGATTGGCGCCTGACGATCTTCGGCGTGATGACGCTGTTCGTGGTGTATTACCTGCAGGACGGGATCGTCGGCTTCGCTCGCAATCTCCTTGGCTACAAAGCGGCGGCAAGCGACCAGCCGGTCAGCGTTGCCGCCCAGCCTGGACAGGCTTGGGGGCCAGCTGTCGGCGGCGCCGCTGTCGGCAGCACGCTGCTTAGCGGCCGGAAAATCCTGATGCAGTTCGGCGGCCTCAAGGCCTTGAATGAAGTCAACCTGGATATCGTCAAAGGCAGCGTGCATGGCCTGATCGGGCCGAACGGTTCCGGCAAGAGCACCTTGATGAACGTCCTCACCGGCATCTACAAGCCGACTGCCGGCAAGGTGGAATTCAACGGCAAGACGATTTCCGGCACCACGCCGGCGGCGATTGCCCTGGGCGGCGTCGCTCGCACTTTCCAGAATGTGCAACTGTTCGGCGAAATGAGCGCCACCGAGAATGTCCTGGTCGGCCTGCATCACACCTTCCGTAGCAATGTGCTGGACGTGATCTTCCACACGCCGCGCTACCGGCGCGAAGAGCAGCAGGCACGGCAGCGCGCCGCCAGCATCCTGGAATTCGTCGGTCTCAGCGAATTGGCCGGCGAAGAGGCGCGCAACCTGCCTTACGGCAAGCAGCGCCTGCTGGAAATCGGCCGCGCGCTTGGCTTGAATCCGGAACTGTTGTTGCTGGATGAACCGGCGGCCGGCCTGACCGCGCCGGACATCAAGGAGCTGATCGCGATCATCCACAAGATCCGCCAGCACGGCATCACGATTATCCTGATCGAACATCACATGGACGTCGTGATGTCGATTTCCGATACGGTAACAGTGCTGGATTTCGGTCAGAAAATCGCCGAAGGCAAGCCGGCGGCGGTGCAAAGCGATGCCAAGGTGATCGAAGCCTATCTCGGTGGCAGCGCCGGCGAAGACGCTGACAGCGCTGCTGCTGTAGTTGCAGCCGAGGCCGGTGTGCCATCCACTTCCAAGCCAGCGGGGTTATAAGATGCTCTCGATTTCCAATTTGCATGCGGCTTACGGCAAGGTTGAAGTGCTGCACGGTATTTCGCTGGACGTGCCGAAAGGCAAAGTGGTGACCCTGATCGGCTCCAACGGCGCCGGCAAGACCACCACCATGCGCGCCATCTCCGGCATGATCAAGGCCAAGTCCGGCTGCGTGACGCTGGCCGGGGTCGACGTCACCGGTTTGCCGTCGCACAAGATCGCCCGCGCCGGCCTGGCCCATTCGCCTGAGGGGCGTCGCGTGTTCGCCACCATGAGCGTGGTCGACAACCTGCTGCTAGGCGCTTTTCCGCGCTTCACCCGCATGCGTCCGCGCGGCGATATCAAGCTCGATCTGGAGCGGGCGCTGGAACTGTTCCCGCGTTTGAAAGAGCGCCAAGGCCAGCTGGCCGGCACCTTGTCCGGCGGTGAACAGCAGATGCTGGCGATGGCGCGCGCCGTCATGCTCAACCCTGAAGTGATACTGCTCGACGAACCTTCGATGGGGCTGGCGCCCATCCTGGTGGAAGAAGTGTTTCGCATCATTTCCCGGCTCAAGGCGGAGGGTGTGACGATGCTGCTGGTGGAGCAGTTCGCCGCCGCCGCCCTGAATGTCGCCGATTACGGCTATGTGCTGGAAAATGGGCGGATTTCCGTGCATGGCCCGGCCGAGAAGCTGAAGAACGATCCTGCGGTCAAGGCGGCGTATCTGGGCGGCTCTCAGCACTGAAACGGTGCAGTATGTTGATGTGCGGAAATTAATGTTGGCGAGTAGTCATTTTGCGTGAGTTATATGCCACTAATGGCTTAAACGCGGACAGGGTTTAGTTTTCTACAGTGTGCCGAACGTGAGAATCTGGCAATACCGTAATGCAATACGCGCATAAAACGGCCAACCATGTTTTCTATTTCGGAGCATTCAACATGAAACAAGATCATACAGTCGTCACGTCCGGCCACCTCGCCGACGGCGGCAGCACGCCGCCGCCGTCATCTTCCTCGTCCTCGAACCCAGCAGTGGCGGCGCTGCGCGAGCAGCGCTTGCCGTTCACTATCCGCATAGTGAATGACGAACAGGCTTTGCAGAAAGCGGTAGGGATCCGGCATGCGGCCTATAGCCGCCACTTGCCGGAACTGGCGCGTAAGCTGTCGCGGTTCGAACCGGCAGACCTGGCTCAGGATACGATCATCCTGTTGGCGGAGTCCAAGCTCGACGGCTCGTCTTTAGGTACGATGCGCATCCAGACCAACCATGACCAGCCCCTGGTGCTGGAGCATTCGGTGACCTTGCCGGCGTGGCTGCAGGGACAGCGCCTGGCGGAGGCGACACGTTTGGGCGTAGCCCCCGGACAGGTCGGCAAGATGGTGAAAACCTTGTTGTTTAAAGCCTATTTTCTGTACTGTGTCGAAAACGAGATCGACTGGATGGTGATCACAGCGCGTTCGCCTCTGGACCGGCAATATGACGCCTTGCTGTTTCAAGATGTCTTTGCCGGCGGCCAGTTCATCCCCATGCAGCACGTCGGCATGCTGCCTCACCGCGTCATGGCGTTTGAAGTTGCGACTGCCAGAGCGCGCTGGAGCGCCGCCGCCCATCCACTGTTTTCCTTGATGTTTGAGATACACCATGCGGATTTGATGCTGGATCAGCCTTCCAATTTCCTGGCGGCCCCTCAATCTGCTCCCAGCCGCGGCGACCTTCACGGCAGAGGGAAGGGATGATCAAGGGCCGGAATAGTCATATAGTTCAGTATTGTTAAAATATGATAATGAGAGGGTGTTATTGTTACTGAAAAAAATAATGTGGCTTTTTTTACAGTACAGTAGAACCCTCTCACTCTACGGACGCGATGTTTATGTGGCTATTCCATGCTGATACGCCGGAAGAAAATACCGATAACCTAAAGCCGCGGGATTGGCTGGGTTTCTTTTTTTCGGTTGTATTGGTGCCAGCTTTGGTTATCTTGTTTACGATCCTCGCGTTCGTGACGCTTGATAGCCGTTTTGGGCACAAGGATCCGGTTTCGTCGCCGTTGCGGGTGCTGAGCGATCCGGAGCAGAACTTGCAGCCGGAACAGGCATTTCAGAAACTGGCGGGCGCCCCTCAAAAGACTTATCAAAATACGCAATTGCTGGAAACGCCATTCTGGTTTTCCTTCATCGTGCTGCCGGCCGCCGATTCCGGCACGGCGGAAGTGGAATTGCCTTCGCGTCACGCGCAGCAGGTGAGTTGCTGGCAAGACGAGGGCCGGCGTTTGCTTGGGAGCGGCAGCCGCTCCGGTGTCGATGGCCAGGTCAGGACTGAAAAGACCGGATTTATCTTGTCGCTGGCGGCGCAGGCTCTGCCGGCGACGGTGCTGTGCAGGGGTGTTTTTTCCGGCCCGGCGCGAATTTCCGTGCGCCAATGGAGCGTCCCGGATTTCGAGCAGTCGCAAAAGGAATTTTATCGCGGCATAGGTTTGATGGAAGGCGGCCTGTTGACCCTGACCCTGTTCGTGCTGGTGGCGGCGCTGATCAACCGCGAATGGATGTATGTCTTGTTTGCCGTCTGGCTGCTGGGTAATCTGCGGCTGGGCGCCAATGCGATGGGGTGGGATGCCCATTGGCTGATCTGGACGATTCCCAACCAGTGGCTGCCATGGCTGCGCAAGCTGACTTTCGCCACTTACTACATCGTGACGTTCACCCTGTTCGGCAGACTGTTCCAGAATGAGTTGAAACAGGTCGGCTTCGTTTTCCTGCAGAACGTTTTGCGCTGGCTCGGAGGGATGCTGCTGATTGCCGCCTTATTGCTGTCGTACCAGCGGTTCTTGCCGGTGCTATGGTGCTGGACCGTGGTCGGCATACTCATATTGATCTTCCTGCTGGCGCGCATCGTCTGGAAAGCCCGCACCCGAGCGGTGCTGTGGTACTGCGCATCCATGTTTGTCGTGCTGTTCACGCGGGTGGATGAAGTGGTCGCCGCCGCATTTGGCATCAAAACGCTGGATGAAGTCCCCAATAATGTGATTGTGGCCTTGCTGTCGAGCCTGATGGCGTCGTTTGCTTTTGCCGAACAGATGCGTGCCGGAAAACGCGAGCTAGCCCTGGTCCAGGCAGAATTGCGCACCACTTATGAGGTCACGCCGATCGGCTTGTTTACGCTTTCTGCCGACGGCAGCTTTGTACGCACCAATCCGGCGCTGGAGAAAATACTCGGCCACGATGCCGGAGCCCCATGGCTGAAGAAATGGGATGACTATTTCGAACCCGGCGCGCATAACAAGCTGTGGCATATCGTGTCCGGTAAGGGTGGCAATGAAACCGAGCTGCACGGGATTGCCGATGCCGGCGGCAAGGCCAGCACCTATCTGGTCACAGCCACCTTCGCCAATGGCCGTATCGAAGGCTCGCTGCAAGACATCAGCGACCGTTCCGACGCCGTCGAGCGCTTGCGCTTCCTGGCCGAGCACGATCCCCTGACTGGCGTGCTGAACCGGCGCGGCATCGAGATCATGCTGGAGCAGGCCATCGAGCGCCAATGCGACGACCGGCCGCTGGCCCTGGCTTATCTGGACCTGGACCGCTTCAAGCTGATCAACGATCTGTTCGGCCATCAGTCCGGCGACGAGGTCTTGAAGCAACTGTGCGAACGGGTCGAGCTGTTGCTGGGCGACGGCAATCATATCGGCCGCATCGGCGGCGACGAATTCATTATCCTGTTCCAGGATGTGGGGATCGGCGCCGCCACGGAAATCTGCTCCGCCATCATCCAGAAAATCAGCTACCAGTCTTATCACATTGGCGCACGCGCATTCCAGGTCAAGGGCTCGATCGGGCTGGTCGAGGTGGATGCCGGCATGCGGGTGCAAGACGCCATTTCCGCTGCCGACCGCGCCTGCCGGGAAGCCAAGAAGGCCCATAACGAACATATCGTGGTGTATCACAAGAATGCGCCGGTGTTCCGCGAGCGGCTGGAAGAGCTCAGCCTGATCGAAAGGCTGGGCGGAGAATTCCTGCCTTCCGGCCTGTTTGTAGAAATGCAGCCGATCATGTCGCTGCAGCACCCGGAAGACTCGCTGAATTTTGAAGTCTTGCTCAGATTGCGCGATGCGGACAACAAGGTGGTGCCGGCCACCCGGGTGATCGCGGCGGCAGAGGAAAACGGCAGCATCGCGGTGATCGACCGCTGGGTCATGGCGACCGTGCTGGAGTGGCTGGACCAGCACCAGGCGCAGCTGCCGCTGACCAAGTTCGTGTGCGTGAATTTGAGCGGAGCCTCGCTCAACGATGAAAAATTCATCCTGGATCTTTTCGTGATCCTGGAAAAGCATCTGCAGGTGGTGCCTTTGCTGTGCATCGAAGTCACGGAAAGCGTGGCGCTGCACGATCTCGACCATACCAGCCGCATCATCGAGCGGCTGCAGGCGCTGGGCGCCAAGGTGGCGCTGGACGATTTCGGCGCCGGCTATACCTCTTTTACCTATCTGAAGAGCTTGTCGGCGGACGCGCTGAAAATTGATGGCGCATTCATTCAAAGCATGAACAAGCATCCCGCCAATGAGGCGATCGTGGAAGCGATCGTCGAGCTGGCCCGCAATCTTGGCATGAAGAGCATCGCCGAGTGGGTGGAAGACTGCGCCATGATAGAAGCGCTAGCCAAGCTGGGGGTCGACTACGTGCAAGGCTTTATCGTGGCCAAGCCGCAATCGCCTGACGCCATCCTGCTGGCGCGCTCCGCCGCCAGTTTCATCGTGGATCCGGACGTCGCGCGTTTCGTGGCCGAGCGCCGCAAGGGCGCTGTCGAAAGGGTGGAAGGCAGCAAATGGTCTTCAAACCTGCATTGAGGACAGGCCCCAGCCATCAGGCCTGGTCCGGCTGGTTTAAAATGCAGGCCCAGGGCCGCTGCCGCCGCCTGAAAAATATTGACGTTGGAGATGCATGTCTGCTGCAATTTCTGGTTTTTCTCTTTCCCTGTCGCTGATCCTGGCGATCGGTTCGCAAAATGCCTTTGTTCTCAAGCAGGGATTGAAGCGCGAGCATGTGTTCTGGGTCTGCCTGACCTGCGCCGTCTCGGATGCCGTCCTGATACTGCTGGGCGTGACCGGCCTGGCGATCGTCATCCAGCAAGCCCCGTGGCTGACCAGCGCGATGCGCTACGGCGGTGCAGCTTTCCTGTTCCTGTATGGCGCCAGAAGCTTCTACACGGCCTGGAAATCCTCGGCGGTGCTGGAGCAGGCGGAAAATGGCGCGGCTGCCTTGCTGCCAACCTTGCTGACGTGCGCGGCGCTGACCTGGCTCAATCCGCACGTCTATCTGGATACGGTATTGCTGATCGGTTCCATCTCGACCCAGTTCCCGGACGACAAGGCAGGGTTCGCCGGCGGCGCCATGCTGGCTTCGCTGGTATTCTTTTTTGCGCTCGGCTATGGCGCCGCCTTGCTGCGGCCGATCTTCGCCAAACCGGTTTCCTGGCGCATATTGGAAGTCGTGGTCGGACTTACCATGTGGACGATTGCGTATAAATTGCTGACTGAGTAAACCGGCGGCCAGAGGCAGCGCTGCGCCAAGAATGTAAAATGACGGATTGGCCGCGGCCCCGGCGTTGCAGGAGCGCGCGGCATTCATTCATATCAGACAGAGAGCAGAGATCCCATGAGCGCGACCCTCAAACACATCGTATTGTGGAAATTGAAAGACCACGCCGAAGGCGCCGACAAGGCCAGCAATGCGTTGAAACTCAAGGCCCTGCTGGACAGTTGCGCCGGCATCGTGCCCGGCATGCTGAAGTTCGAGGCAGTAGTGGCCCAGCCCGGCCTGGAAGCGACTTATGACGTCTTGCTGAATTCCGAATTCGAGTCGCAGGCGGCATTGGACGCCTACCAGAACCATCCAGCCCACGTCGCCATCAAGCCCTTCTTCGGCGCGGTGCGCGAAGCGCGCCAATGCATGGATTACCTGAGCTGAGCGGTCGCCATGTTTCCTTCCCATGTTTTTCCGATAGATAATCCCTTCCTGACTTATCTCGGCGTTGAATTCGTCGAGATGGGCGAGGGCGTGGCCGAGCTGGCCCTGACTTTGCAGCCGCATCACATGAACAGCTGGCAGGTGACCCATGGCGGAGTGTCGATGACCATGCTGGACGTGGTGATGGCGCTGGCCGGCCGTTCGCTTTTTCCGCAAGCCGAAGCGGCTGTCACGGTAGAAATGAAAACCAGCTTCCTGCAGCCGGCGGGGCGCACCGGCGCGCGGCTCGTGGCCAAGGGCCGGGCCTTCCATCAATCCACCACCATGTGCTTTTGCGATGCCGAGCTGTGGCACGGTGACCACCTGGTGGCAAAGGCGATGGGCACTTTCAAGTATCTCAGGCACAACCGGGCTGCGCTCAAGATCAAGCCGGGCTGAAAATCAACAATGGGAAATGTAGAACACATGAAATTTGATCTGACAGTCGACAACTGGGTCGTGCAGAAGGCGGACGCACGCGCAGTGCGTTTCGACGTCTTCGTGATTGAGCAAAAAATCCCGGTCGAGCTGGAGTGGGACGATATGGATGAGCATTGCCTGCATGCCGTCGCCTATGACGAGAGCGGCCATGCCATCGGCACCGGACGCTTGCTGCCGGACGGCCACATCGGCCGCATGGCGGTGCGTTCGGCCGGGCGTGGGCAGGGCATAGGCGCTGCCATCTTGCAAGCATTGATGGCGCAGGCGCACCAGCGCGGCGACCGCGAAGTGGTGCTGAATGCACAGACGCAGGCGGAAGCCTTTTATGGCCGCCACGGCTTCATCCGCGATGGCGAGGAATACTACGAAGCGGGAATTGCGCATGTCTGCATGCGCCAGGTTTTTCAGCTGACGTTGATCCTGGCAGGATGGCAGGCAGGAGCTCGTCTTCAGCGCGTACAGCGGCCGGATGGCGCGTGGGTGTGGCAAGGCGCGCCTGAGGGCGTCGCAATTCGTTCGTGCAACATGGCGCTGCCGTTGGCTTTCACTCTCACGATGGTGGAAGCACGCGTGCCGTAATCCGGCGATTCGATGAATACGGCCGACAGTATGCGTTCGGTTTCAATGCTGACGCCGGTGGACGGCAGGCGGCAATCACCGGAACGGGTGGTGTCGCTGAGCATGTCGAAGAAGCAGGCGTCGGGGGCACCCTGGCACAGCAGGCTGGAGAATTGCGCCTTGGTGCGCACCACCTTGGGCCAGCAGACGTCCAGCGTGGCGTTCGACAAGCCGTAGACGCCGGGCGCCAAAGGCTGGCCGTTGCGCGGATCCGCCTCGCCCTTGTTAGAGTACCAGATCAGCTGGCTGCCATCGCCGACCAGCAGGTTGAAACCGTTGAAGCGCGCGGCGTCGACAGCGATTTCAGCGACATATTCCGCCGCCGTTTTTCGGCTGGCCAGGAAATCAGCCACCAGCGCGCCGCGGCTGGGCGCATCGGGCCGCCGTTCGGCCGGCGCGCGGACATTGGTGATGGCGGCAAAGCGGCCGCCGCGGGTGATGCCGATCCAGGTGCCGCCGTCCTGCAGGTCGCGGCCGGCGTAGATGTCGGGCTGGTCTTCCCACCAGCTGGCGGCAGCGCTCGGGCGCGCATAGAATTCATCGCGGTTGGCGGCGGCTATCAAGGGAGAGCCAGGAATCACTTGCCACGCAAAAACAATCAAGCACATGATGAAATATTTACAAAAAATTCGGTATGACGAGGGCCTTCGATAAAGGCTGCGAGACCATGCTGGGTAACCGCCTGATCGATCACTTGCAGGAAATCCGGCGGCACCGAAGAATACACTTCCATCCAGGTATGGTGTTCATCTTTTATTTCCGCGCTGCGCTTGAGCGCGGTATTGATCTGGTGCTGCAGCGACAGGTCGGCCTGCATGGCGGCGGCGGCATGGTCGAATTCCTGGGCGCGGCTGGCCGCGACCTTGTAGTAGATATACAGATTGGTGCTCATCGCTGGCTCAGGCCGACAGCTCAGAGTCGGTGACGTCGATGATCGAATACGGCAGCGCGTGGAATTGCAATTGCGCGCCGTGCGCCGAGCCCAGATGTATGGTGCCGCCGCCCTCCAGCGCAGCCAGCTTGATCTCCAGCAGGCAGCGGCTGCTGTGCGCGCTGTCGGCCTCGGCATTGACGATCATGCCACACGGCTGCTCGGGATCGTTGCTGGAAAATACCTCGGTGGCGGCGGCGATGCCGGTAGCTTGCACGCTGGCGAGCATGGCGCGGCGCTTGAGCTTGCCCAGGTACTGGCTGCGGGCGACGATTTCCTGTCCCGGGTAGCAGCCTTTCTTGAAATTGACGCCGCCAACCACTTCAAAGTTGACCATTTGCGGTACGAACTGTTCCTGCGTAGCCAGCGTGATCTGCGGGATGCCGGCCTGGATTTCGCCTAGGCGCCAGGCTTGCGCGCCCAGCGCTTGCAGGCTGCCGCTCAGCAGCGGCCAGGCGGCGATGGCCGTCTCAGGACTGGTAATCCATTGGTAGCGCGGCGCGCCATCGGCGTCGGCGACGCGGATCAGGCTGCCATGCTGGTTGTCGATCTTGCCATAGGGCGCATCCGGCAAAACCGGGAACCATGGCGCCAGCGCTGCTGCAACGGCATTGCCAGCCAGGCCGAGGACGGCGTGCGTATCAGTGACATCAGCCAGCTTGGCCTTGGCGCGCATGACGAACATTTGCAGGCGTTTTTGCAGCGTTGCCTGGATCTCGCGCGGCAGTTGCAGGAAGACGCTGTCGCCGCTCTTCCACATCAGGAAGGTCGCTTGCAGGCGGCCCTTGGGTGAGCAATAGCCGGCCAGCCGCGCCTGTGCGGCGGTCAGGTTCTGGACGTCGTTGGTGAGCTGGGTGTGCAGGAAGCTGGCGGCGTCTTCGCCGCTGACGGCGATCAGGCCCAGTTCCGGCAGCGGGGCGAAGAAAGACGGTTGGGCCGCCGCAGCCGGCGGCAGCGCTGCCAATGTCTGTTGCTGTAAAAAATCCGGCCAGATACTTGTCATTTCATTCATAAATTGTAGGCATTCCCAAAACAGCGATTATCATATTGGGTTGATTATAGTGATGTCGCAAAAAAGGCGTTGGATTTAGCCGTTTTTGCGCTGCTTGAGTTAATAAATGCGCTAATAAATGCGATAAATTCGGAGCGACCGGTCTTGTTTAAAAAACTATTGTTGTGGGTAATCTTGTTGGGCGGCCTGGCCGCCGGCGGCGTGGCTTACTGGGCCCAGCAACCGGTATTCGACGCCGGGCCGGTGCGGCCGTTCGCCATCAAGCCCGGCAGCACCCTCGCCAGTTCGGCGGAACAGATCGCCGATGCTGGCGCCGGCGTCAATCCGCAACTGCTGGAATTGTTGGCGCGCGTCACCGGCAAGGGCGGCAAGCTGAAGGCTGGCAGCTACGAGCTGAAACCGGGCGCCACGCCGCTGCGCCTGCTGACGCAGCTGGTGCGCGGCGAGTTTGCGCAAGAATCGCTGACCGTGATCGAAGGCTGGACTTTCCGCCAGATGCGCCAGGCGGTCGCGGCGCAAGCCGCGCTCAAGCACGATACGGCGGACTTGTCCGATGCCGAACTGCTGGCAAAGATCAGCCCGGACTACAGCATGCCGGAAGGCTTGTTTTTTCCGGACACCTATCTGTTCGCCAAGGGATCCAGTGATCTGCAGGTGTACAAGCAGGCGCATGCCTTGCTGCTCAAGCGCCTCAACCAGGCTTGGGAAGGGCGTGACGCCACGCTGCCCTACAAGACCCCATACGAAGCCCTGATCATGGCCTCCATCGTGGAAAAGGAAACCGGCCGCCGCGCCGACCGCAGCACGATTGCCGGCGTCTTCGTCAACCGTTTGAAGATCGGCATGCTGCTGCAGACCGACCCGACCGTGATCTACGGCATGGGCGAGCAGTACCAGGGTGTCATCCGCAAACGCGACCTGACCACCGACACGCCTTACAATACCTACACCCGTGCCGGCCTGCCGCCGACGCCGATTGCCTTGCCCGGCGCCGAATCGATCGCGGCGGCGCTGCACCCGGCGCAAACCGACGCCTTGTACTTCGTCGCCCGTGGCGATGGCAGCAGCCATTTCTCCAGCAATCTCGGCGAACATAACCAGGCGGTCAATCAGTATCAGCGCTAGATTTCCCGCTGATGGGGGATAATAGTAAAAATAGTAAATAAGCAGTAACGCAACTCAGCAGCGTGATACAGCTCCACAAACAGATTAAGACAATGGCATCAGGAAAATTCATCACATTCGAAGGCATAGACGGCGCCGGCAAGTCGACCCATATCGGCTTTGTCGCCGATCTGCTGCGCAGCCGCGGCCTGACGGTAGTGACCAGCCGCGAACCGGGCGGCACCGGGCTGGGAGAGGCGTTGCGCGAAGTGCTGCTGCACCAGAAAATGCACCTGGAAACCGAGGCCATGCTGATGTTTGCGGCGCGCCGCGAGCATCTGGCGCAAGTCATCGAGCCGGCGCTGGCGCGCGGCGACTGGGTGATTTCGGACCGTTTCAGCGACGCCACCTTCGCCTACCAGGGCGGCGGCCGGCAACTGCCGCTGGCCAAACTGGAAGCGCTTGAGCAATGGGTGCATCCGCATCTGCAGCCGGACCTGACCTTGCTGTTCGATGTGCCGCTGGAAGTGGCGCGCGACCGTCTCGACGCCACCCGTACGCTGGACAAGTTCGAACAGGAAAAGTCAGACTTCTTCGCCGCCACCCGCGCCGAATACCTGCGCCGCGCCGCCCAGTTTCCAGAGCGCTTCCAGATCATCGATGCGACCAGGACGATAGCCGAGGTCCAGCAGACGCTGAGCACAATCATCGCGGCTTTATGCGCAAGACAGGCGACGCCATGACTCAACGGTCAACCGATAAGGCCAATGCATGAGTAATTCCTTGTTTCCATGGCAGGGCGAGGTCTGGCAGCAGCTGCAGCAGATGCGCGCGCGGCTGCCGCACGCGATCCTGTTCCATGGTGCCGAAGGCATAGGCAAAACCGCTTTTGCGGAACAGTTCGCGCAATCGCTGCTGTGCGAAACACCGCAGGCGGATGGCCATGCCTGCGGCACATGCGGCTCCTGCGGCTGGTTCGTGCAGTACAACCATCCTGATTACCGCCGCGTGCGGCCCGAGATCCTGGACGGTGACGACGCCGGCGAGGGCGATGGCGCCGAAGGCGAGGCGGGCGACGCTAAAAAGACCGCCAAGTCGGCCAAGGCGCCGTCCAAGGAAATCAAGATCGATCAGATCCGTGCCTTGGCCGGTTTCATGAACATTTCCACCCATCGCCAGGGCCAGCGCGTGGTGCTGCTGTATCCGGCCGAGGCGCTCAATACCGCCGCCGCCAATGCCTTGCTGAAGACGCTGGAGGAGCCGCCGCCGAATACGGTGTTCCTGCTCAGTTCCAACAGCCTGGACCGGCTGCTGCCGACCATCCTCTCGCGTTGCCGTAAATTCGCCATGCCGCTGCCTTCGCGCGAGCAGGCGCTGGCCTGGCTGCGCCAGCAGGATGTCAAGGATGCCGATGTCTGGCTGGCCGAGCAGGGCGGCGCCCCCCTGACCGCCTATGCGCAGTCGCAAAGCGAAGGGCGCGAGCTGATCGACGAGTTCTTGCAGCATCTGACCCGGCCCGGCATCGACGGCGCCCTGAAATGCGCCGAGCACTTGCAGAAAACCCCGGTGGCCGAGCTGGTGGCATGGCAACAACGCTGGCTGTACGATCTGTTTTCGCTTAAATTGTGCGGCACAATCCGGTATTATCCCCGGTATGAAAAGGCGCTCGCCGGATTGGCCGCCAAAATCGAGACCGGCGCTTTGCTGCGGGCCCTGAAAAGCAGCAACGAGCGTCGCGCGGTCGCCGAACATCCGCTCTCGGCGCGCCTGTTTATTGAAGAAATGCTGCTGGATTACGCCAGCATGTTTGCTTGAATTTTGTTTATAGGATCAAGATGGCAGAGAACACCACAATCGCGGCCGAGCCGGTCAAATTATCCAGGCCGTCGGTATTGTCGCTGGTAATCAAGGAAAAATCGGCGCTGTACGCCGCTTACATGCCGTTCCTGACCAATGGCGGCATCTTCGTGCCGACCAACAAGACCTATCACCTGGGCGATGAAATCTACCTGATCCTGAGCCTGATGGATGACGGCACCAAGTATCCGATCGCTGCCAAGGTGGCGTGGATCACGCCGAAGAATGCCAATAACAACAAGGCGCAGGGCGTTGGCGTGCATTTCCCGGACGACGACAGCGGCCAGCGGCTGCGCAAGCGGATCGAGGAAGTGCTGGGATCGGCGCTGGGTTCGGCGCGCCCGACTCATACTTATTAAATACACAGCAGCATGGATCATATGGACTACAGCTTCAGACTCGCCAACCAGCAGGATTTGCCGGCGATCGTCGCCATCTACAACAGCACCGTCGCCTCGCGGGAAGTGACGGCCGATACCGAGCCGGTCACGGTGGCGTCGCGCCAGGCTTGGTTCGATCATCACAATCCGGAACGCCGCCCGCTGTGGGTGGTGGAGCAGGAGGGCGCCGATGGCCGGAAGTCGCTGCTGGGCTGGTTGTCGTATTCCGATTTCTACGGCCGTCCGGCTTATTCCGGTACTGCCGAACTGTCCATCTATATCCACGAAGATGCGCGCGGCAAGGGTATGGGCCGCTATCTGCTGGGACAAGCCATTGCGCACGCCCCAAGCATCGGCGTGCACACCTTGCTGGGCTTCGTGTTCGGCCATAACCAGCCGAGCCTGAAGCTGTTCGATGCCTTCGGTTTCGAGCGCTGGGCCAATATGCCGCGCGTCGCCACCCTGGATGGCATCGAGCGCGACCTGGTGATCCTGGGCAAGCGCGTCGCCTGAAGCGCCGCCGCATTAAGCTTCCATTTAAGTTTGTATCCGTTGCTATTTCCTGCCGGTGCTAAAGTACCGGTTTTCTCCTATTCTGTTTTGAGTTGCCTATGTCGCGCACCCTGGTTCTAGCCTCCAACAATGCTGGAAAATTAAAGGAATTCGGCCAATTGCTGGCGCAGATCGATTTCGACGTCCGTCCGCAAGGCGAATTCGACGTTCCCGAGGCGGAAGAACCGTATCTGACGTTTGTCGAAAACGCGCTCACCAAGGCCCGCCACGCCTCGCGCTTGAGTGGTCTGCCGGCGCTGGCCGACGATTCCGGGGTCTGCGTCAGCGCCCTCGGCGGCGCTCCTGGCGTACTGTCGGCGCGCTATGCCGGCGAACCGAAGTCCGATGCCGAAAACAACCGCAAGCTGATCGCCGACCTGGCCTCACATGCCGACAAATCGGCCTATTATTACTGTGTGCTGGTGTTTGTACGCCATGCCGACGATCCGCAGCCGGTGATCGCCGACGGCCGCTGGAACGGCCAGATCATCAGCGAAGCGCGCGGCGCCGGCGGTTTCGGCTACGATCCGCACTTCCTGGTCACGGAGCACAACAAGACCGCAGCGGAATTCACCGCCGCGGAAAAGAACGCCATCTCGCATCGCGGCCAGGCCCTGCGGGCGCTGGTAGAGAAACTGCGATGATCCCGATCAAGCCTATCGGCATGCCAGGGCAGGCCAAAAGTACGCCAGCCGACAAGCCTTCAGCCGCAGCCCGGGCCGCGCTAGCCTATCTGCAGCCAGGCGCGCTCAGCCTGAGCGCCTTGCCGCCGCTGTCGCTCTACATCCATTTCCCCTGGTGTGTGAAGAAGTGTCCATATTGCGATTTCAATTCGCACGAAGCCAAGGGCGGCTTCCCGGAAGAAGAATACCTGGCTGCCTTGCGCGCCGACCTGGAAGCCTCGCTGCCGCTGATCTGGGGTCGCAAGATCTACACCATCTTCATCGGCGGCGGCACGCCCAGCCTGATGTCGGCAGCCGGGCTGGATCGTTTGATGTCGGATGTGCGTTCGCTGCTGCCGCTGGACGGCGCCGCGGAAATCACCATGGAAGCCAATCCCGGCACCTTTGAAGTCGAGAAATTCAAGTCCTACCGCAACAGCGGCATCAACCGCCTGTCGATCGGCATCCAAAGCTTCAACGGCCGCCACCTGCAGGCGCTGGGGCGGATCCACGACGACGGCGAAGCGCGCCGCGCGGTAGAGATCGCCCACGCGACCTTCGACAATTTCAATCTCGACCTGATGTATGCGTTGCCGTCGCAAACGCTGGAAGAGGCGCAGCAAGACGTCGCCACCGCCATCGCCTTTGCACCGCCGCACCTGTCGCTGTATCACCTGACGCTGGAGCCGAACACCTACTTCGCCAAGTATCCGCCGGCGATTCCCGACGATGACGCCAGCGCCGAAATGCAAGACATGATCAGCGCCCACACCGGCGCCGCCGGCTACGGCCACTACGAAGTGTCGGCCTATGCACAGTCGGGCCGCCAGGCGCGCCACAACCTGAACTACTGGCAGTTCGGCGACTATCTCGGCATCGGCGCCGGCGCCCACAGCAAGCTGTCGTTCCCGCACCGCGTGATCCGCCAGATGCGCTACAAGCAGCCCAAGGCTTATCTGGAACACAGCCGGCTGGGCAATGTGGTGCAGGAAGAAACGGAAATCGGCCGCGACGACCTCGGTTTTGAATTCATGCTGAATGCGCTGCGCCTGAATGGCGGCTTCGAGGTCAACCTGTTCAGCGAACGGACCGGGCTGGCGCTAAATACGATAGAAAAATCGCTGAACCAGGCCGAAGCCAAGGGCTTGCTGTACCGCGACCACAAGATCATCAAGCCGACAGTGCTGGGGCAACGGTTTTTGAATGATTTGCAGCAAATGTTCCTGCTGGATTGAGCCGTTTTCCTGGCTGGCCCAGGATAATTTGCATAAAAAGCGGGGCGGCTATCGTTAAGTTGTTGCAAATTGGGTATAATTACGTCCTTTCCGGAAGTGTGGCCGAGTGGTTGAAGGCACTAGTCTTGAAAACTAGCGACGGTTTATCCCGTTCGTGAGTTCGAATCTCACCGCTTCCGCCAGATCCAAGCAAAACGGCCCTCTACGGGCCGTTTTGCATTTCTGCCAAGTCCTTTGCATAGCAATCGTTTCCGCATTTTTCAAATCGTTTCCGCACATTGAAGCACGCCGAGATATTTTATTGTGCTTATATTGCAACTGTTTTCTACTAATTTGGATTTGACTTGATAAGCTATTCCAGGGGGAATCAAACATTGCTCGGTACGCTTTTGACAGAAATCGGCCAATATGCGACGTTAATGGCCATAGGCAATCCGATGATATATTACTAATTTGTTCGTGGTGACTTTGAGATGATTAATTTCCATCGAAACTTCAATCAAATATCTCTGATCGAATTCCCAAGTTGAATACACTGCGATCCACAATTCTAAATTCCATACTTCAGAGGGAAACCATATCGACCATTGAAGACGTTATGGCTCCCGCTATTCTGGATCAATGCTGGGTGGCTAGCGTGGAAAGGATTGCCAAAATTGACCAGTGTCTCCGTCAGTTCTGCCCTTGGGATGATGAGCTAAAAATTTTCATTGCGGGGAAGTCAACCGGGCCGGATAGCGACTCTTACAGCATGGCCGCGACAGTAACAAAAAATTTGGGGAGCCAATTATCTATGCTAGCCAACGCATTTCCAAAAATTGGATTCGATGGGTCCGACTGGAATATGACGACGATTTGGTTTCCATATCAGATATTTCGTAAGTGCTGGTATGTAACGTTTACGTCGGAATATGGCTCAGATATTGATTTTGCGTTTGTAAGTGATTCGAAGCAACCTGGTAATTGCGACATGCACATTGTCGGTCAAAAGAGGGGATCATTTGTTGATGCACCTTGCTTTGTTAAATACGCGATAAATTGCTTTCGACGAGCAAATATCTCTCATCAGGATTTTGTCAGCGTTTTGCGTCGGATTGAAAATGAAAAAATATTCGGGACTGAAATCATAGGTCCGTTGCTTGCTGTATTGGAGGCATCAAAAAAAGAGTTCAGGGAACCTGAGTATCGTCACTTGAAAGAACTTCTTCAGTCAGTCGATTTGACAATGCCTTGAGTGCCCACTTATGTGTTTGGCTCTATCGGGTAGTGGCTGTATCTGTTCGACCGACAGCACCCGGCCAAATCCAGCCGTTCAAAAATATCCTCCATAGCAGCCGTTCACCCGTGTTCAATTGACATTTGTGATACATATTCGGTAGCCACCAATACAAAGGTACTCGCATGCTCTGCCCACCAATCAATCGCCATTTATCTGCTACTTTCATATTGAGAAAACTTCAATGAAGTGCCCACACTGTTCTGAGGATGTCGGACTGTTTTCCAAGGCGATGTCTGAACTTGGAAAAACGAAGGTATGCCCGCATTGCGGTAAGAGCTTGACGTTTGGCATACGCCATGGCAGGTTCGCCTTAGTTTTTTTCAGTATTGCGCTGATCTCCGTAATTTTCGGCGTCAGCGGCGTTGTCGCTGCTGGCATAGCGGCGGGTGTCGCAGCGGTATTCAGCGTGGGGCTCAAGAATGCGCAGGTCTATTCTCCAGAGCTGACTCCTGTTGACCCCAGACCACCAAAGGTTTGGATAAAAGGTTTATTTATTGTTCTCGCCATTGCTGGCTTCTGTTTTTTTGCATTCGTTGCCACTGTTGTGTTCACTATGGCATGTTGTAGTCGATAAATGTGCTGTTTAACTCTTTGTTAAACACTGCCGCTATGCGCCGGTGAACTGTGTCCTTGAACGGCAGCTTTGGAGTAAATCGTAGGTCGCCTTTGGGTCGAAATTTGCCTGTCTGGACCGGCTCAAAACGGCCAGTTCCTGACAGTCGCGCACCAGAGCAATTTGATGTGATCTGTTAACATTTTGGCGACAAGGTACCGCCGGCTAAGCATTATCCTTTACACACAAAATGCGCTGGATCTGACGAAGTCAGCATTTACTCAGATAAATTTGGAAGAAGCGAAAATCTATGAAAGACGATGATGCGGAAGGCTTCTTTCCTGAACTTTCATCCAATGGTCTGCCAAATGAAGCGGGCGCTACTCACATTGGAATGGCATCGCTGCCTAAGTTAGGCGCCACATTCTGGTTCGGCATGCTTCGCCTTCTCATCGCTTGCTCCACAGTAGCCGCGCTAGCGACCGCCTTGCTACCCTCGGTCGCAATGGCGGTTGACTCGGTTCCGACGCTTTGTTCTGGGGGGGGAGATCACTTTTTTGAGCGCACGAATGGCGACTCTTGAGTACGGCTCGCAAAGCAGCCATCCATTCAAGAGGAACGGGAAGATTCTTTCAATCTGCGCTGACCGCGACACCGAACCGGTCTCGAAGGTTGTGTATCGCTATGGTCGCAAGGACGCAGTGGAACTGGAGCAAATCGCTACAAAGCAAGCGCCGTTCTTTGTCCACAGTCGCAGTACCTCACCGCATACCGGGGAAGATATTCTCTTCTTCACGACCGCAAATCACACGTACTATGTAATTCTTGCAACAGGCCAAGGCAACGGGGTCATTCTCCTTGTCTATGCAGGTGCCAAGAAGGTTCAACAGCCAGATGGGTCAATTTTAAGCAATCCTCAACACCATCGATTCTGACCGAGAACCCGCCGGAATTTCGCTTACTCAAGTCGCTGAAGCAGAAGTCTTTAACTCCAGAAGTTGCCGCGCCTGGCGAGAGTTAGTCTTAGGTTTGCGAGAGCACTACAGTGCGACTACAGTTAACTATGAGCTTTCCCTGAAATTTCGTCTTCCACAGGTGACGTAAAATTGACGTTACTTTGGGAAGGCAAGAAATGAAGATTTCAAGAAGTTCATACACGGCGGAATTCAAGGAATTGGCAGTCAGACGGGTCAATGCCTGCGAGTCCTTCGCGGCGACAGCCAAGGAACTTGGTCTAAGCGAACAAACGCTGCGCAACTGGGTCAAGGCCGCTAAGGCTGGCAAGTTGAACGGCGCTGGTAGCAAGGTTGTGACACCGGAAGAGATGGAATTGTCGCGCTTACGTGCCGAGAATGCCAAGCTCAAGCGGGAGAACGAAATCATAAAAAAGGCAGCGGCGTACTTCGCGAAGGATGTTCTGTGAAGTACGCCTGGATCGATGCGCAGACTAATCGATTCGCGCTGAGGGAAATGTGCGATACGCTCGACGTGAGCATCAGCGGTTACCGAGCCTGGAAGAGTGGCGGCACGCCCGATCGCAAGCGCCTGACGGCCGGCCAGACGCTGGCCATGATCCGCGCCATCCACGCCGAGGTAAAAGGTGCTTATGGCAGTCCTCGGATGATCCGCGAGTTGCGGTGGCGGGGCTACACGGCGAGCAAGGGACGCGTAGAGCGGTTGATGCGCACGCACGGAATTCATGCGCGCCACAAGCGGCGCTACCGGGTTACGACCGAATCGAAGCACGGTTTGCCAGTGGCGAGAAACCTGCTTGACCGCGATTTCGCGCCGGCGGCGCCGAATCAGGTTTGGACGGCCGACATCACCTACTTGTGGACCGATGAAGGCTGGCTGTACCTCGCCATCGTTCTGGATCTGTTCAATCGGGAAGTGATCGGCTGGTCGCTCAAGCCGCGTATGACGACTGAGTTGGTGGCAGACGCGCTGACGATGGCCTGGTTCCGCCGACGTCCTGCGCCCGGCGTCCTGCATCATTCGGACCGCGGCAGCCAGTACGCCAGTCAGGCCTACCAGGACAAGTTGCGTGAGTTCGGTATGACGTGTTCGATGAGCCGCAAGGGAAATTGCTGGGACAATTCGCCGACTGAGAGCTGGTTCAACAGTTTCAAGAACGAACGTTACCATGGCCTGCGCTACACCACCCAGACTGAAATGAGGGCGGCCAGTTTCGAATACATCGAGGTGTTTTACAATCGCAAGCGGCAGCATTCGACCCTCGGTTATAAATCGCCGCTCCAGTTTCTACAGCGCTGGATCAGTGAACAGAATCAGGAAAAACGAGCTGCATAGAAGTCGTCTGTTGGAAGACGAAAAACAGAGGGAACCTCACTACGAATGTTCCGGCGCCGTAAACAATTTACGGCTCTGGACATCAATTAATTAGATTCGTCGTAACGAACCCTCTTGATTTGCAATGATATTTTATTTTTTACGCCTTACGTAATGTCAGGCATTTGACGATAGGCAAACGGCGTGCGCCCAGTCCAACGATGAAATGCGCGAGTGAACGCACTTTGTTCGGAATAACCTAGCAGCAGTGCAATTTCGGCCATTTGTAAGCGAGGGTCGAGCAAATAGTGCTTGGCTAGATGGCGGCGGGTTTCCTCGCGCAGTGCACGGAAATTAACCCCGTTTTCATCCAGACGACGCTGCATGGTGCGTGACGAAATATGTAGTTCATTAGCTACCCGTTCTAATTCCGGTTCGCCTTCGCGAATCAGGCGTGCAATGCATAGGCGCACAGCTTGTTCGAAGTCATCTGATTGGGGAAGTTCAGCCAACATTGATGCGGCTTGTTTTTCCAATACTCGCAAAAGGGCTGCATCTGGCTGACGTAGTGGAAGAATCAATCGTGTTAGAGGGAAGCGTACGGTTGTCGTCGGTTGTTCGAAAAGTACCGGACAGGCAAACCAATCTCGATAAGGCTTGAGATCTGGTGGCGCAGGATTGACGAAACCAATCTCGATCAGAGTTCCACGCAGACCAGTGATATCACGAGCGAATTGTATTAGTCCAGTGATCGCACACTCGTCCACAAGCGGCCCGGGACGTCCAAGATTCACTCCCCATTCAAGCAGAACCTCGCCATTTTGCATGGTTACGTTAAGCGGATTCGTGTCGTAGAGCAGGCGTTGATAGTGCTGCATGCGCGTCAGCGCCGCAGCTAAGTGCGGACAGGCTAGCAATATATAGCCCATGACGCCCATATGTGCCGGAGTAATGGTTTGGCCCAAGTGTAAACCGAGCAAGGGATCGTCCAAATGATCAGCCGCGCGCTCCAGCAGCGCACCCCATCGAGCTATCGGATATCGCAGCAAACCGCGGTCTGCAGGTTCAGGCGACTCTTCTCCGAGCAAGACTTCTGCATCTACACCCTGCTTTTCAAGATATTCATAAAGCAGGCGTACGTAGGTGCTAGGGACAACACCCCGGGCAGGTGGGGATTTGGATTTTGACATGGCATTAATTGTTAAATATTTACAGAGCCGAGTCATGTGTTCACCGATTTGCCAATTCAAAAACACTCGTCAATAAGAAAGTGGTTTCCGTATGGAAACTTACTGAAAAATGTTTCCTTTTGACGTCATTAGTGTAACTCCGACAGCTCTCAAAGCTGGGGTTTTTATTTTTTATCATGGCACAAATTGTTAAATTTTTGGCGCTGTGCGTCAAGGCGAAACCTCGTTTATCAACTTAAGATTTTGCCATCACATAGTCTTTTAATCGGAACGTGATTTTTGTCGGAAAAATGAAATATTGGAATTAATTATGAACATCCGAGACGATCAATGGGAAAAATTAGAGCCACTGCTGCTAGGTAAAAAAGGCGACGGAGGAAGTTGTGCCCGCAACAATCGCCTTTTTATCGAAGCCGTGCTTTGGCACATTTCCAGTCGATGCAATTGGGGTGAGTTGCCGTCCAAATTTGGCAAATGGAACACCAGCTATATGCGTTTCAAACGTTGGAATGAAGCGGGTGTTTGGCATCAATTGGCAATGGATTTATGTGACGCCCCGGAACTTCATGAAATGATCAAAAAGATCGCTGTGTATGGAGATCAACAGTTCCTTCGGAGACGGTTGAGGGCTAGCAGGAAAGATGCACGAGAATTTTACAGCGAATCCATTAGAAAAATAGAAGGCAGGCGCAATTCAGGACTGAACGAAGATAAATCAACTCTTGTTGGTTGCGAGTTCTGAAGAGGCGCCAAGTAGCGTTAGGCAATCAGCGTGCGATTGTTGGGTGGTTCACTGCTCCCGCTTGTGATGGAGTGTGTTGGGAAATCGAATATCTATTGCAAAAATTTAGGGGGCGGATATGAATAAAATTTATAGAATTATTTGGAACAAGGCTGCAGGCAGGTGGTGTGTGGTTGGTGAGCTAACCAAGAGTCGCAGCAAAGGCAAGAGTGAGTCAAAAGGCGGTCTCGCTACGAAAATAATTGTTGCTGCAATGGTCGTGGTGGGATTTGGCGGCGAGGTACTGGCAGCACCGGGCTATGTAGGCGGTATATTTACTACGATCGGTTATGGTACTGGGGGTGCCACTCCGGACTGTAGCGATTCTTCATATCAATCGTATGGCCAAAATGGTTATGGTTTTGGATTCAACGGTGATTCGCACGATGGCGTCAATTCAATAGGTAACTATGGTTTGAATGTTGTTTGTGGAACTAGCGACGTATCTAGTCAAACCAACCGGATTCTTGCTTACGCGAATAGCCCTACGACTAATGCCACCAACATGTCGATTGGCGGTAAGCTCTATGTGAACGGCACGACAACGCTTCAGAACTTAGTTGTCAATGGAACGACCACATTTAATGGAGCGATTTCCTTTCCTTATTTTCATGTAAATTCCGTTGCGTCCGACGGTAGCGCGACTGGCACGGATAGTTTGGCTATAGGTCCAATGAGCAATGCCAGTGGAACTAGTACGATCGCGGAAGGTAACAATGCCAATGCCTCCAATACTAATACAATCGCTATTGGCTTGAATACAATCGCCTCGAATCCTAATAGCGTGGCACTCGGTGCTGGATCCACGGCAACTACTGCCGGCGTCAATACCAGCAGCGCAACTGTGGGCGGTGTCATATACAGCGGCTTCGCTGGTACCACGCCGTCTACTGCCGGCACAGTTAGCGTCGGCTCCGTGGGCAATGAGCGCCAGATTACCAATCTTGCTGCCGGCCAGGTTTCATCGATCTCGACCGACGCCGTTAACGGTTCAGAGTTGTATTCTGGCCTGAGTACGACCAACAGCAGCGTGAGTTCACTGTCGACTTCGACTTCGACCGGCCTGAGTACGACCAACAGCAGCGTGAGCTCACTGTCGACTTCGACTTCGACCGGCTTGAGTACGACCAACAGCAGCGTGAACTCGCTGTCGACGTCGACGTCGACTGGCATCAGTACGAACGCCAGTAACATTGGTTCGCTGTCGACTGGTCTGAGCTCGACCAATAGCAGCGTGAGCTCACTGTCGACATCGACATCGACCGGCCTGAGTACGGCCAACAGCAGCGTGAGTTCACTGTCGACATCGACCTCGACTGGCTTGAGCACGACCAACAGCAGCGTGAGTTCACTGTCGACATCGACTTCGACCGGCCTGAGTACGACCAACAGTAGCGTGAGCTCACTGTCGACGTCAGCATCGACCGGCCTGAGTACGACCAACAGTAGTGTGAGCTCGCTGTCGACCTCGACATCGACCGGCCTGAGTACGACCAACAGCAGCGTGAATTCGCTGTCGACATCGGCGTCGACTGGCCTGAGTACGACCAACAGCAGCGTGAATTCGCTGTCGACATCGGCGTCGACCGGCCTGAGTACGACCAACAGCAGCGTGAACTCGCTGTCGACATCGACCTCGACTGGCTTGAGCACGGCCAATAGCAGCGTGAGTTCACTGTCGACATCGACATCGACCGGCCTGAGTACGACCAACAGCAGCGTAAACTCGCTGTCGACATCGACGTCGACTGGCCTGAGCACGGCCAACAGTAGCGTGAGCTCGCTGTCGACCTCGACTTCGACCGGCTTGAGTACGACCAACAGCAGCGTGAATTCGCTGTCGACGTCGACGTCGACTGGCATCAGTACGAACGCCAGTAACATTGGTTCGCTGTCGACTGGTCTGAGCACGGCCAATAGCAGCGTGAGCTCACTGTCGACTTCGACTTCGACTGGTCTGAGCACGGCCAATAGCAGCGTGAGTTCACTGTCGACTTCGACTTCGACCGGCCTGAGTACGACCAACAGCAGCGTGAGCTCACTGTCGACATCGACATCGACCGGCCTGAGTACGGCCAACAGCAGCGTGAGTTCACTGTCGACGTCGACATCGACCGGCCTGAGTACGACCAACAGCAGCGTGAACTCGCTGTCGACATCGACGTCGACTGGCCTGAGCACGGCCAACAGTAGCGTGAGCTCGCTGTCGACCTCGACTTCGACCAGCTTGAGTACGACCAACAGCAGCGTGAATTCGCTGTCGACGTCGGCGTCGACTGGCATCAGTACGAATGCCAGTAACATTGGTTCGCTGTCGACTGGTCTGAGCACGGCCAATAGCAACGTGAGCTCACTGTCGACATCGACATCGACCGGCCTGAGTACGGCCAACAGCAGCGTGAATTCGCTGTCGACCTCGACATCGACCGGCCTGAGTACGACCAACAGCAGCGTGAATTCGCTGTCGACGTCGGCGTCGACTGGCATCAGTACGAATGCCAGTAACATTGGTTCGCTGTCGACTGGTCTGAGCACGGCCAATAGCAGCGTGAGCTCACTGTCGACATCGACATCGACCGGCCTGAGTACGGCCAACAGCAGCGTGAATTCGCTGTCGACATCGGCGTCGACTGGCCTGAGTACGACCAACAGCAGCGTGAGTTCACTGTCGACTTCGACTTCGACCGGCCTGAGTACGACCAACAGCAGCGTGAGCTCACTGTCGACATCGACATCGACCGGCCTGAGTACGGCCAACAGCAGCGTGAATTCGCTGTCGACATCGGCGTCGACTGGCCTGAGTACGACCAACAGCAGCGTGAGTTCACTGTCGACTTCGACTTCGACCGGCCTGAGTACGACCAACAGCAGCGTGAGCTCACTGTCGACATCGACATCGACCGGCCTGAGTACGGCCAACAGCAGCGTGAGTTCACTGTCGACGTCGACATCGACCGGCCTGAGTACGACCAACAGCAGCGTGAACTCGCTGTCGACATCGACGTCGACTGGCCTGAGCACGGCCAACAGCAGCGTGAGTTCACTGTCGACTTCGACTTCGACCGGCTTGAGTACGGCCAACAGCAGCGTGAATTCGCTGTCGACGTCGACATCGACTGGCATCAGTACGAACGCCAGTAACATTGGTTCGCTGTCGACTGGTCTGAGCACGACCAATAGCAGCGTGAGCTCGCTGTCGACCTCGACTTCGACCGGCCTGAGTACGGCCAACAGCGGCGTGAGTTCACTGTCAACTTCAACATCGACTGGCCTGAGCACGACCAATAGCAATGTGTCGTCGTTGTCCACGTCTGCTTCGACGAGTATTTCTTCGTTGTCGACAGGGGTCGCCAATTCTGTCCAGTATGATAATCCAGGCCACACCAGCCTTACGCTGGGCGGTGTAGGTGCTACGACCCCGGTGACGCTGAAAAATGTAGCTGCCGGTGTGAATCCAACGGATGCCGTGAATTTTGGGCAATTGACGTCGTTGTCTACCTCAGCATCGACGGGCATCACTTCGCTATCAACCGGTTTGAGTACGACGAATAGTAACGTGACATCATTGTCGACCTCCACGTCGACGGGGATCAGTACTGCGCAAAGCGGGGTAAACTCATTGTCTACGGGCCTGAGTACAACCAACAGTAGTGTGTCGTCGTTATCGACATCGACTTCGACGGGCTTGAGCACGGCAGCAAGTGGTATTAATTCACTGTCAACCGGCCTGAGCACCACGAACAGCAGCGTGTCGTCGTTGTCAACGTCAACGTCAAGCGGCTTGAGCGCAGCGACGAGTGGTATCAACTCATTGTCAACTGGCGTTGCGTCGATATCAACTGGACTGGGGCAACTGACGTCACTCTCAACTAGCCTGACGGGTGTCAGCTCATTATCGACGTCGTTGAAGCCGCTTGCGGATGCATCTACTGCCGCGGCTGCTAATGGTGCCACGATTGGTGCCACTACGATCGGAGGCGTCAACAGCGACGGCACAGTACGGACGCGTGGCACTAACGGTACGGTGATCAACAATGTGACGCCGGTAACGTGCAGCACAGTGAAGGGCATTGACGCAACCGGTTCAGGTTTGTGCGCGCAAGCGACCAAAGACGGCGCAACGGCATTTGGTTCCAACGCACAGGCAACTGATACCAATACCACTGCTGTGGGCTTCCGTGCCTTAGCCTCGCAGGCCGGATCGGTGGCGATCGGTAATAACGCCCAGGCGACTGGCGATCCTACTGTCGCGATTGGTCAGAATTCGCTGGCATCAGGTAATAACTCGGTCGCGACAGGAGCGGGTGCCCAAGCCATAGGGAATAATTCGGTGGCATTAGGCGCCGGTTCGATAGCCGATCAAGAAAATACAGTATCTGTTGGCTCTCCTGGAAGTGAACGCCGTATTACCAATGTGGCGCCAGGCATCAATCCAAGTGATGCGGTAAATGTTTCTCAACTAAGTAATGTGCAAAATCAAGTCGGGAATGTTCAACGCATAGCTTACAGCGGCGTGGCAATGGCAGGGGCCTTAGCGGGACTGCCGCAAGTCGAGCCAAATAAGACATTCTCGTTGGGTGCTGGCATCGGTAGTTATGCTGGTTATTCTGCACTCGCAATCGGTGCGAGCGCTCGTGTCGGTCAAAATACCGTATTAAAAATGGGGGTCAGTACTACGTCCGGTAGTCACACATTGATAAATGCTGGAGTGGGTTTTTCATGGTGACCGTGAAGATTGATGGTTTTGCGGGTGTTGTGGATTTGCTGATCCTTATTTAGCACCGCACTGCCTAGCCTCTAAGAAGGGGTAGAGGCGTGCGGCGACAATTACCTAATCGCATCGCCAGAATTGACATGTCAATTTCATCTGTTTGCTCGGCGCGGAATGATGCAATGGTTTGAGTAAATTTGCGGTACATATTTAGAATCGGCTGCTGGAGGCGATCATGGGATGCAGTATTAATTTAAATGTTATGGCTGCAAGCGAAGACGGAAAGATTAATTTTGACGACAATTGCGAAATTTCTGTTCACGCTTTGATAGATTCTGAGATTGGCTCTAGCGGTGAAGATGGGGACATATCAATGGCAATAAATCTTAGGTATCACGATAAAGTTGACATCATAAGTTTGTACGTTGATGGCGAGCGGAATATTGATGCCTTGCGATTATATTGTGAAATGGCATTAAATCATTACAGGGCAAAGATACTGAAATAGTGGCGTGAATGCTGACGCCTCTACGGTTCTTCCGCTGGGAATAGCTGAACAGTCGTGACTATGTGCCAGCGTTCTGCTATGTTGGCCACTATTTTTTTTTGATTTCCTCATTACTGAATGAAAATAAGTATCTTGGCATATCCAGAATCCGCGGTTCCTCCTCACTTGCGCTTCCAAGTATTGAGATTGCAAAATATTGCTTGGCCTACTGCTGAGCCGATTGTTCTTCAGGTGGTGCATGACCCGGACTTAGACCCATTATCGATGTTAATGGTCTCTGATCGCAAAGTGGTCGCCGCTCTCGATATATTGTCGAAAAAAATCGTCCACAAGGAAGAGCATTATGTAGCCAGCGGGTTGAGCTGCGTAGTTACCTCTCCGGACGAAAGGGGGCTTGGGTACGGCCGGAAGCTTGTTGTCGCAGCAAAAAATATGATGGAGAAGAACGGTGCCGATTTGAGTATTTTTACCTGTGATCGACCACTCCAGCATTTCTACGAAAGCAGTGGATGGCACGTATTGCACGATGCACCTATTATTGGTGGTACGCCGGACAGTCCATTTCCAAGCGACCAATTCGATAAGATTACGATGGGATGTTTTTTTTCCGCGAAAGCACATTTGAATGCGCAGGCGTTCTCACAGTGTCAAATTGCTCTCTATCCAGGTGAAATAGATCGACTCTGGTAACAGACTCTAGTCATTTGGATTTGAACTTGTAAAGACAAACAATATTGAGGTTATCGTGACTATTGGTATAGATTGGGGGCAGGCGCCAAACGGTGCAAAGTGGTGGGCAATGGATTTTGACGGCAAAGCCTTTTGGTATATGACGCCAAATCTTAACCCTCAGACTAATTTCTGGTATATGGCTCAAATCGAAGCCCCCACCTTCGATTACTCTGAGGATTGGCGGAAGAGCTTAATTGAGCGCCCAATTATGTAGACGTTGCATCCCAGAATGCGAATTTGCAAGCCAGGTTTTAGAGAGATGTTCAGGGATACTTTCAGGGATAGTTAGGGGTATTTCAGGGGAGGTGCGGGCCAGACTTCTCTATGAAGTCGCCCCTGAATTACCCTTGAAATCCCTTTGATACGGGTTCGATTCCCTCCGGCCGGAGCATTTTAGTTTAGCCTGATCGCGTATATCTTTCCTTGCTATCGCCACAAAATCGTTTCCGCATTCAATAGACGAATGGCTTAGATAAAGGCTGTAAAGCCTGATAAAATGGCCAATATGCGGAAACGATTTCTGGCTAAGTAATTGATTTCATTTGAATATACTTTAGACTTGAAAACTAGCGACGGTTTATCCCGTTCGTGAGTTCGAATCTCACCGCTTCCGCCAGATCCAAGTAAAACGGCCCTCTACGGGCCGTTTTACTTTTCTGCCAAGCCCTTTGCACGGCAATCGTTTCCTCATATCAGCTATAGAAAAATGGAAATATGAAAAATCCGGCAGCAGGCAATCAAGAACGACGAGAGGCACGCCTATCGTCACGATTGCTGCCGCCCCGGCCCTCATCGACCTCCATGTCGCCCGAAGACGCCATCGTCAAAAAACAGGCGCGAGAGCGAAAGGATGCGCTGGTTCGTGGCGTCACTTCAATACAGGAAATGCGTGAAGCGATAAGATATGCGGCGCGCGGCCTCCCGACCATTTCCGCAGTGCCACGCATGGGTACGCTCGACGCCGCGGCGTTTCGCATGCGTGCAGCAGAAGGCCTGCCATTCGTCATCACCGGGCTGGTCAATCGTTGGCCACTTTCCACCCTTATGCCGCAAACGCTGCGTGACTGCTTCGGCGAGCTGCACGTGCGGGCGAGGGTGGGTGACTATGTCAATACCGCTTTCGCGGCCGACCGGGCGATGCAGGATATGTCGCTGCTGGCGTACCTTGAGCTCGTCGCTGATAACACGCAGGAGCTGCCACCGTATCTGGGCAATCTGGAATTGCGTGAACTGAATAGGCTGTGCTACTGGCCAGCCTATTTTAAAAAAATGGGTCCGCCTCGGTTTTGGCTTGGTCCCTCTGGAACAGTGACCCCGCTGCATTGCGATTATGACGATAATATTTTTGCGCAGATCTGGGGCGCCAAACGTATTTTTCTGTCGCCGCCACACCACGACGAATTCCTTTATCCCCGCGAGGCGAACGCCATCCTGTTCGGCTCGCCGTTTAACCCTGAGGCGCCGGATTTCGAGAAATTTCCGCTTGCCCGCAAGGCAGCAATGATCGAATGCATCATGCAACCCGGTGAGCTTCTGTATGTGCCAGCCGGGTGGTACCACCAGGTTCGCGCGCTGACTTTTTCGCTTTCGGCCAACCGATGGGCCAGGGCGCTGCCATTGGCATTGAATGGGGATGCTTCGCTGAAGGCCGGCTAAGTTGATCGAATCGGTCCGCTCCCGGTCAATAGCCGTCGGTGGAGCTAGATGGCAATCCGATGTAGCATTGACAAAAATTTAGGATGCAACCCGTCAACTACCCGATTATGAAAATACTCACCATTGTCGTCATTATGCTTTGTGCGCTTTCGGCGAAGGCCGCCGATGTATTACCTGCCCAATACGTTGGGGTATGGGCCACTGAAGATTCCGTTTTCAATGGTTCTGAACTTATTGGTGGTACTGCGATTTATCTCGGCAGCAACGGCGATGGCGCAATCGTCGGCGCCCCATTGCCGCTCCATATGTGTGGTGAGCGATACTTCGCAGCATCCGCCTTTTGAGCGGGGTGTTTCAGATGGCTAGAGGCTAGTCGGCCGTGTGAATCTGGCTACTCCTGTTGGCGTCGAACGCTCCGGTTCAGCTGCGGGGGCGAGCAGCGGATGTCCGCTGCAACCGGTTGTTGGGCCGCCTCTAGTCACGCACGTAACGCAAGTGTGTTGCAGCTGGACCTTCAAGCACCTTGTCAATCCGGAAGCTCGGAGCCGGTTCGTGCAGGTTCTCAAAGAGACGTCTCCCACCGCCGAAGAGCACCGGCGCCAAGGCGATTTCCAGTTCATCGATGACACCGAGGTTCAAGTATTGCTGAATCGCATCCGCGCCGCCCGCAATGCGAATATCGCGACGACCCGCAGATTCCCGAGCCTGCTCGAGGGCACTCTCCGGGCCGTCGTTGACAAAGTAGAACGTCGTCCCGCCCGGGCGGACCCAAGGTTCGCGCTTCTCGTGGGTAAGAACGTATACCGGAGTGTGAAATGGAGCCTCCTCTGGCCAAGCGCGCTCGCCGACGTCGAACATTCGCTTGCCCATGATGTTGGCGCCGATGCGCTCCGTGGTGTTACGAAGCATGTCATTGACCGGACCGGTTTCGCCCCCTGGTCCGAGCTTGAGGTTCTCGCGAAAGTATTGCTGATTAAGGATCCAGCCCATGAGCGCACCCCACTTGGCGCCCCAATTCTTATACTCAGGCTTCTCCCAATTCTCCAGAGTCATCCCTTCCGGTACCATGTAGCCGTCGAGGCTAAGTCCGATGTTTACGAAGATCTTGGTCATGATTCATCTCTCCCGATTTTTGTATGTCGGTCTAACTTATGGAGGTAGCGCTTCCGCATAAGTGTGCTGGACAACTTTTGTTGACGCATTTCTCCGCTTTGACGGCCGCACTGGTTTCTTGATAGGAGCCGCTCAGATCCACAGCTTATCCCCACGCGACATTGGATACCTGCAAATACCTGGTAGTAAGCCACCGCTCGTTGAGGATGCGAATCCATTATGTCGCCTATGGGGTGGAAGCGGACTATCGTTACATTCTTCAATGTGGCCCCTCCATGCAGGTAAGTTGTAAATCAACATTTAATTTCATTTCTTCTCCCCAATATTTTCTTTACAATTTAGAATTGCACCTATGGCAATTTAACTTGCCATGCATATATGTATTTAAGCAAACCATATTGTTAGAACGTAAAGGAAGTCTTCATGCAGTTTATTACCGGCAAGAGCTGTTTGCTTCTACTCTCTCGCCCATTTAGCGTGAGTCTTAAGGAGATTGCTGGCGTTTGCATGACACTGGTTCGTGCAACTGCGTTGGCTGGCATCGGCGCCGTGCTGCTGTCGCTGACAGGATGCGCCTCAGTCTCAACAGCGCCAGCCTATCAGCACAGCAACGACAACGTATGGGCATTGAAAACCCGTCCGGGCAATAAGCTGGCGCTGGGCCAGTTCATAGCGAAGAGCGAAGCCTTGGATAAACTGACAGTCCGGGGCGCTCCCTACAGTTCGCCTTACAACGATTCCTATGCAGAGTACCTGAAGGCAGCGCTGCAAGCTGAAGTAGAGAGAGCCGGGAAGCTTGACGGCGCATCGAAAGTGATTATCAGCGGAGAGCTTTTGGAAAACTCGCTGGATGTGGCGCCGTCCAGCGACAATGTCGCCAGAATCAGTGCCCATATCTTCGTGATGCGAGAAGGCTACAAGGCATTCGACAAGGTCGTCACCGGAGAAAAACAATGGGAGCCTTCTTTCAGCGACACGATGGCGATCTCCGCCGCGGGCCGCAACTATGTGGGCGCGGTTCAGAGCTTGCTGACGAATCTGATTGCGGATAAGGGCTTTCAAAAAGCTGTCATGCCGCTTCGGTACGACCGGGTTGCTTTAAAAAATGGCGCTATCCGCGACTACAGCGCGAATGTCTCATCAGAGGGCTGCGAGAAGCCGGAATATCCAAGACGCTCGTTGCGTAATGAGGAAGAGGGAACCGTTACAGTGAAATTGTTCATCGACGCCAAAGGCTACGTAGCAGATGCTTTTGTCGAAAGAAGTAGCGGTTTCATCGGTCTGGATAGCGCTACGTTAAACGCCTGGTTTTCTTGTCGCTTCAAACCTGCCATGGCAGACGGCGTGCCGGTGGCATCCACTACGAGAATGCAATATGTCTGGCGGCTTGAGTGAACCCGCTGTGTTATCAGCCGCTGATGATGCGCTGAAGCCGCGTCGATAAGTAATGTAAAGCAGACGGGCTGGATGATCTAGCGTGTCGCTAGCAGCGTAGCCGCCAAAGGAGTAAATATGACTGAAAACAAGGGACGCCTGACCGCCAGCAGCAAGTTCTTAAGCCTGGTCTTGCGCCATGCTCCGGAGACCATCGGCCTTGTCCTGGATGCATCCGGCTGGGCTGGCATCGACGAGTTATTGATACGGGCCAGTGCGCATGGAGCCCGGCTTGATCGCGCCTTGCTCGATGAAATTGTCGCCACCAGCGACAAGAAGCGCTTCGCTATCAGCGATGACGGAATGCGGATCAGGGCAAATCAGGGGCATTCTGTTGATATCGACCTGGCGCTGCAGCTGCAGCTGCCGCCGACGTTGTTGTTCCATGGCACAGCCAGCCGCTTCCTTGCCGCGATTCTGGAGCAAGGGCTGTTGCCTCAGGCGCGGCAGCACGTCCATATGTCCACTGACGAAACGACAGCCATCGCTGTCGGTACTCGCCACGGCAGTCCGAGAGTGTTGATAATCCAGGCAAAGGCAATGCACGACGATGGCCACAGGTTTTATCTGTCGCAGAATGGTGTCTGGTTAACCGAGGCCGTGCCCAAGGATTACATTGAATTGGCGGCATAGATTTAAAACGGTTTGGTTAATGTGCTGTGTATGTTCACCTGTCTTCTCAAGCCAAGAACGGTTGCACGGATCAAAACCGTCCAATATCCGGTTTGGCTTGAGGCGCCAGACTGCAGGGATGCGCTCGCCGATACCTGGCGCGGCCTATCAATTCTGACAGGTTTCCGCGTATAGATAACAACTTACAATTGCGCGGCTTAGCCATCATCGCCGCTGTCAATCGTCCCGTAGCAGCAAGTCCGCTTGCTTGACCTGCGGAACCTGTTGTCCGTCTCTTTTTCCGGAGTACCGCCATGAGCCATGACCCGATGTCGCCCACGTTCCCTAAGCCGCTGGTGCTCGAAGGCGTGGGGGAGAAATTAGATCTGGCTCATATACCGGCTGCCGGTGCGACGGTCGAGATCGCGGCCTACCCGGGCATGAGCGCTGGCGACGTAGTACGACTGAACTGGCTGGCGCGCGCGGCTGACGCAACGCCGTATTCTTATATCGAAAGCCGGGATGTTTTGAGTTCAGACATCAATCGGCCGCTGCGCTTTGTGGTGCCGAAGAATCTGCTGGATCGACTGGCCGGCGGTTCGTTGACGCTCGATTACAGCGTAATCACCGCCAGGAAGGCGGAGCTGACTTCGCCTGAGCTGGTGCTCAAGGTCACGGCGGGGTAGGCACTGCAGTGCAAGGCCCTTGTAGCGAACGGGGCATGGATGCTTTCTTAGCACTGCCATTGCCTCTATGTGATTGCTCTTCGGAGAAGCACAATATCAAAGATTGTCCACCTATCAATTGTGGCAGGTTTCCCTGTGGAAATACAGGCATACAATTGCCTGCATCGCTTCCCGTCCCCTTCATTCATCGCCTGACTACATCTCCGCTACGATAGCGGCGCAGTTGACGAACGAGAGGATTGTGTCTGCCGATATTCGTGGACACTGCCCACGGATCGGCGGGGAGCTTTGCCAACAGTTCATCACGGTATTGAGACAAAGAAGCAGGGCAGGCTGTCATCGCTTGAACGGCAGGGATAGATGCATGTGCGGTCCGTTCATTTCTTAGCTGGATAACTTAGTCTAAATAGGGGGAACAAATGGCGGATAAGCTTGGGCAGGCGCCGACGCGCTGGGCGCGCGACTATGTTTTCGACATCTTGAGCGAACTTGGCATTCACTATATTTTCGGTGTGCCGGGAACCAACGAGATTCCAATTATCGATGGCACCTCCTACCCGAAAAACAAGGTGGAGTACATCGAGTGCCTGCATGAAAACATCGCACTCGGTGCGGCAATGGGGTCTGCGCGCATGACCGGTTTGCCTGGGGTGCTGGTGGTACACGTCACGCCGGGTATTGCACACAGCATCGGTAATTTGTTCAATGCTTCACGCTCGCAGGTGCCGCTGGTGATTTTATGCTGCCAACAGCAAAATGAGCTGGTGACACAGGAACCGCTGCTGGCATCCAATCTGGTCGATTTAGCCAGGCAATACACCAAATGGGCGCATGAAGTGCGCGCCGCCGAGGAACTTCCGCTGGTACTGCAACGGGCTTTTAAAGAAGCGATGGCGGCGCCGAACGGCCCGGTGTTCGTATCGATTCCGTGGGAGTTCACCATGCGCGAAATCGGCGCCGACGACAAGATCAAAGGCGTGACGCGTATTTCACCGCACTTCACCGGCGCAGCGGAGTCGATTACCCAGCTTGCCAATGCGCTCAAAGAAGCAAGAAATCCCATCATCATCGCCGGCGATGCGGTCGGCTACGCCAACGCCTGGCCGGAACTGCAGCAAATGGCGGAGCTGATCGGGGCGCCCGTATTGCTGCAAACCTTCAGCGCCGTGGCGAATTTCCCGAATGACGATAGTCATTGGCAGGGTGAGCTGCCGGGTACCCAAGCCGGCGTGCAAAATGTATTCAAGGATCATGACGTGGCATTTCTGTGCGGTTTCAGCAACCAGGCGCAGATCACGATTTTTAAATATTCGGACGGCGCTCTGATTCCCCCAGCTGTCAGACAGGTTTACCTCAGTAATAATATTTGGGATATAGGCAAAAATTATTATGGCGAAGCGGCAGTGTTTGGCGACATTAAAGCTACGCTGCCGCTGATCAATGCGCAGGTAGGCAGCGCTCCGTCTGCAGCGGCCGCCGCCCGCAATGCGAAATTGGCCGTGCTGGCGGCGCAGCGGCGGGTGCAGTGGGACAAGTATTTTGTTGAAGCACTGGCGGCGCCGAATATTTTGGCGGTAGTCATTGCCCAGGCTTTGCGTGAAGAAATCAAGCAACGCAATCTGAACCGGAAATTTGTCTATGTGCACGAGGCGGTTTCCGATCCCGCACCGTTCCAGTACCTGCTGCCGTTCGGTACGGAAGGCGCGGCACCGATCAGTTATTACTGCGTCGGCGGCGGTTCGCTGGGCTGGTCGATGCCGGCGTCGCTCGGCATCAAGCTAAGCCCGCAAGGCTGGCAACAGATCGATGCCGAGTTTGTGGTGGCGGCGGTGGGCGACGGTTCGTCGCTGTTTTATCCGCAAACCTGGTGGACTGCGGCGCATCGCAAATTGGCGGTGCTGTACATCATCACCAATAATCATGAATACCATACCCTGCAAAACGGCTTGCAACAGCTGGTAGCAGCGTATGGAAACGCGCCAGGCTATGAATGGCATCCCAAAGACAACAATACGGACCCCTCTTATCTGCGCATACAAAGTCCGGTAATGGATTTTGTCGCCATTGCAAAAGCGCTGGGCGGCCTGAGCGGTGAAGTGGTCGATAATCCGGAAGGCGTCAAAGCAGCCGTGCGTCGCGGCATGGATCATGTCCTGCAGCATCAGCAGGCTTATATTCTGGATATGCGTACCGCCCAGAATCCGCCGCCGCCGCCCAGTACGGACGACGACGCCGGCAAACAAGCAAGACAAACAAGAGCCCCGCTGCAGCCCGCCTTGAATCTGTTCCATCAGCAAGGACAGCTGCTCGCTGACGTGAGGCCTGGCGACAATCAGAATACACCGGTGATTTTCTAAGCAGCGTCGGCAGCAAATGCGGTACCCAGAGGGCAGCCGGGTTTCGGCATGTTGTCCAGCTGCCTCCAGGGATTCGTTCTTCCATTTACTTGAAAAAAAAAGGGGATATGCATCATGGCAGATGAAAAAATTGATATCGCCATCGTCGGCGGCGGAGTTTCTGGCGTATATAGCGCGTGGCGGCTGAAACAAGCCAACCCGAAACAAAAAATCGTGGTGTTCGAAGGAAACGATCATATAGGCGGCCGCTTGCTGTCGATAACGCCGCCCGGCATTCCCGATATGGTGGCGGAACTGGGCGGCATGCGGATTCTGCCCAAAGTACAACCGCTGATCAGCACCCTGATCGATGCGCTGAATAACTTGCTGCCGGATAGCGAGCAAATCAAGTTGTATCCCTTCCCGGTTGACGAAGCGCAAAACATCGCCTATCTGCGCGGCGTTTATTTGCGCTTGTCTGACTTCACTACCAATCCGGACAAGGTGCCGTACCGGCTCGGTTTTCCGAATCATGGGCAAACCGCCGGTTCCGTCATGATCAATGCAATTGAGCAGATTGTGCCGGGCATTACCAATCCGGATCTCACCGAAGACCAGCGTCGCGAAATGGCGCAGCAAGCCAGTTTCTCCGGCAAACCTCTGTATCAACAGGGATTCTGGAACGTGCTGATGCGCGTCATTAACGGCGAATCGTATCAATATTCATTGGATGCGGGCGGGTATGACTCCACCATGAGCAATTGGAACGCCGCCGATGCCATCCCCTGGTATTTGTCTGACTTCGGCGTTCAGCCTGTTTACAAGGGGTTCACCAAAGGCTTCCAGGAAGTGCCCCGGGTTCTGGCAAAATTATTCACCGAGGCAGGTGGCGAGGTACGTTTAAACAGCAGCGTGTCGGCGCTTGCAAGTCTGGATGGCGCAGTTGAATTCCAGGCCGACGGCAAGTCGGTCCGCGCCAATTCCGTGATCCTGGCCATGCCGCGCCGCTCGCTGGATCTGCTCGCTGACAGCAGCCCGATCCTGCAGGAAATCAGCGGCTTGATCGCTTCCGTCACGCCGCGTCCGCTGTTTAAATTATTTACCACCTATGCCAATCCATGGTGGCGCGCAGCCGGGTATAGCAAGCCTGACGGCAGCGTGGTGTCGGTGGAAGCCGGCCGCAGCGTGACTGATATTCCGGTGCGGCAAACCTATTACTGGCCGAAAAGCGATGGCGCGCCCGTCAAGACTGGCCCCGCCATGTTGTTAGCCAGTTATGACGACGGCGACAACACCGGATTCTGGGATGGCTTGCGGCCGCAGAGGCATCAACACAAGGCCAGGGGACAGTCTGTCGCCAAAGTGAGTGAACCGTTTGTGGCCGAAAACCGCAAACCGAATCCGGAACTGGAGTGGGACCAGCACCAGGCGCCATACCGCATGGTTACCGAAGTGGCGCGCCAGCTGGCGACCATGCATGGCTTGAGTTATACCCCTAAGGTGCAAGATGCCTGTTTCCGCGATTGGGGTGATGATCCCTTCGGCGGCGGCTGGAATAGCTGGAACATCGGCGTAAAGAGCTGGGAAGTGAAACAAAAGATCATCCAGCCGATCGGCCGGCAGCCCTTGTATATTTGCGGCGAAGCCTATTCCGATGCACAGGGTTGGGTCGAGGGGGCGTTGCAAACCGCGGATATGATGCTGGAGAAATTTGGGTTGGAGAAATTAGATAATCCCTGAATCAGGCAAGGAAAACCCGGAAATTTCCGGGTTTTTTCATGGGAGCGACTTAAATGCCGGTCCTATGCGCGGTAAACAGCAACCTGAGCCCGAGAGCCGCGATGGCGCCGGCGGCGACACGGTCGATCTTTGATTTGGCTTTCAAATAAAGTTCACGCGGCCGTTTGCTGGAAAAACACAGGGCGACGACTGTGTACCAGCCAGCTTCGACCGCAAAAACCAGCGGCGGCAGGGCGAAATAACACCAAAGGGGCGGGTGCTGGGGAAGCAGGGCCGCAAAGATGCTGCCATAGGCAACGGCAGTCTTCGGATTGCTCAATTGGGTACTGAGGCCGACCCAGAAAGATTTACGCACGTTGCCGCCGCTTGCAGGCTGGTCGCTGTCCAGGGCCAGCGGGGCCGCCGCGCCGCGCCAGATTTTGGACGCCAGGTAAATCAGATAAAGTCCGCCGGCTATCTTGAGGCCCATGTAGAGCCATCCTACGGTTGCCAGCAAGGTATACAGCCCGACCAGGGCAATGCCGCTGAAAAATACTCCGCCTATCCCCATGGCGGCAGCGGTGGCCAGGCCGTCACGGCGCGACAGGCCGATCGAATGCCTGGCAACAATCACAAAACTTGGGCCCGGGCTCATCGCCCCGATCAATAATGCGGCAAGAATGGCTGCGATAGCGGCTAACGGGCTCATTGACGTGTCTCCTTGGGACGGCGGGCGGGAAATGCCGGTCGAATGCATATTACACGTCCTGCTCGATCAGCGCTGCGGGCGCTCCGGTCATGCGCCATTCAATGTAATATCTTTCCCAAGCCTATCAAGCGTAATGTTGCCCATGCAAACCCTACCTCTACGTCTCGCTCCCGGACAGGATCTACGCTCGGTTCTGGAGGCTGTACTGACCGAACATGGCGTCAGCGCCGCTTTTGTGCTCCAGGGTATTGGCAGTTTATCCCTTGCACAGCTGCGATTTGCCGGGGCAAAACAAGCTACCGAACTTCGCGGTGACCTGGAGATACTGACACTTGCCGGATCGCTCTCGGTCGATGGCGCTCATCTCCACATGACGGTAGCCGATGCGCAAGGTTGCGTGCTGGGTGGCCACGTAGCGCCCGGATGCATTGTGCGCGCGACAGCCGAGCTGCTGGTGGCGCTATTGACGGAACATCGTTTTGTCCGCGAACCGGATGCGGTTTCAGGCTTCGACGAGTTGGTGATAGCGCCGCGACGACGCCCCGATGGCATTTGAGCCCGGCAGGCATCACATGTCAATTGAATGGCGCGCCGGCTTGCTCCGGTTTGAACCACAGTCGCTTGGCGCTGCAGGGTGCGACAATTAGCCGCATTCTTTTTGAAGGGATGCGCTTCTATACTCGGCGGGATTTTTCTCAGCCATTTATAGGATGCCAATGCCTCATGTTCCAAACGCCCGCCCTAAATTCCTGCCTACGCTGATCCATGCAGCCATCGTCAGTTCCAGCGCGCTGACCGCCGGCGCCATTGCCAGCGATGTGGCGACGAACGAAGTTGTACTGCCGACAGTCGTCATCACGGCAGCGCAGGAGACTTCTCCTCTGACCATCGTGGTCGACCCGAAAGCGCCGCGGCAGCCGATACCGGCCAGCGACGGCGCCGATTTCCTGAAAACCATCCCGGGCTTTTCCGCCGTGCGCAACGGCGGCAGCAATGGCGACCCTGTCTTGCGCGGCATGTTCGGCTCGCGCATCAATATCCTGAATGACGGCACCACCATCCTGGGTGCTTGCCCCGGCCGCATGGATGCGCCGACTTCTTATATTTCGCCGGAAAGCTTCGACAAGCTGACTGTCATCAAAGGGCCGCAAAGCGTGATCTGGGGGCCGGGAGCATCGGCTGGCACGGTGCTGTTTGAGCGGCAGACAGAACGGTTTTCAGAAACTGAAAATCCGGTCCGCTTTGACGGCGGGCTGACGGCCGGATCGTACGGCCGCAATGAACAGAGAGCGGATCTCACTGCCGGCACGCCGGATATCTATACGCGCGTCATCGCCAATCACGCCAAGGCCAATGACTACAAGGATGGCAACAAGCAGACGGTGGCGTCGCGCTGGGACAAGTGGAATCTGGACGCTGCGCTCGGCTTTACGCCGGATGCCAATACTATGCTGGAATTGAATGCCGGCGCTGGCGACGGCTCGGCGGCTTACGCCGGGCGCGGGATGGATGGCGTCAGTTTCAAGCGCCACAGTTTCAACGCAAAGTTCGAAAAGCGTAATGTCAGCCAGCACGTCGGGAAGATCGAGGCGATGGCGTATTACAACTATGCCGATCACCTGATGGATAACTACACCTTGCGCAAGCCGGACCCCAATGCCGGCATGATGAAAATGCCGATGGCATCGGAAGTCGACCGGCGCACCGTTGGCGCCAGGATTGCCGCGACGCTGCAGTGGGACGATGCGCTGAGCCTGGTCACCGGCTTTGACATGCAACAGAACGCTCACCGCGCGCGCAACGGCATGGGTATCGGCAGCTATGCGCAAAAACCGTGGAACAAGGATGCCGCTTTCAGCAATGTCGGCATGTTTGGCGAGGTCACCTGGTCGGTGGCGCCGCGGCAGCGGCTCATCAGTGGCGTGCGCATCGATTACGCAACGGTGAAAGATGAGCGCGGCACGCTGGGGCAGGGCATGGCGGCGGCGCCCAATCCTACCGCCGATATGGAGCGCCGGGTTACCTTGCCGAGCGGCTTTGCCCGTTATGAATACGATTTGCCGTCGAAAGCAGGAACCCTCTACGCGGGACTGGGCCATGCCGAACGCTTTCCGGACTACTGGGAATTGTTCTCGCCAAAAATGGCGCCGGCCGGATCGCCCAATGCCTTTGCCGGCATCCGTCCGGAAAAAACCACGCAGCTTGATATCGGCGCGCAATATAAAGCCGGCGCATGGCAGGCCTGGGCATCGGCCTACCTCGGCGTGGTCAACGACTACATCTTGTTTTCTTATCTGCCGGGAGCGATGGGCGCAACATCGCAAGCTAACAATATCGACGCCCAGATCATGGGTGGCGAGCTCGGCGCATCCTATGGCTTCGCTCCGCATTGGAAGATAGACAGTTCGCTGGCCTATGCCTGGGGCCGCAACCGTAGCGACGGCAAGGCTTTGCCGCAAATGCCGCCGCTTGATACCCGGCTTACCATGAGCTATAACGACGAACGCTGGTCATTCGGCGCGCTATGGCGTCTCGTTTCGGCGCAAAACCGGGTCGCTCTCAATGAGGGCAATGTCGTCGGCAAGGATTTCGGCCGGAGCGCGGGCTTTGGCGTCTTGTCGATGAATGCAGCTTATGCATTTTCCAAATCGCTGCAAATCGTTGCCGGCATCGACAACGTTTTTAACAAGGCGTATGCGGAGCATCTCAATCTGGCTGGCAATACCGGCTTTGGCTATGCAGCCAATAGCGCCATCAATGACCAGGGCCGCACCGCCTGGGTGAAGCTGGGGGTAAAGTATTAAGACTCATAGTTCCGTCTTGTCGTCTTTCGCAGGTTTTGTGGCGTAGCCCGGCAAGCTGCTGATCTGCTTTTCTTCAAGCGTGACGGTGGCGGGATCGAGGGGATTTCCGACAGTGCGGCTATTGGTCGGGATCATCGAGGGAATCGCGACTGCCTGCTCCGCGAGCTGCCAGCCCAGGATCGTCTCAAGGCGATTGCCGCCTGCTGCTTCCGGACCGGTGATCGATTCATAAAGCAAGGGCAGCGGGTGGCCGATCAAACGCGCAACTTCTTGCGAGGCGCCTGGATGGTCCAGAGGCAGGCTGGTGGCAAAGAGTCGCGGGAGAGCGCTGCGCGGGACATAGACGCGCAACATCGTGCCGTTGCGGATGCGGCCGCGCTCATCTCCTTCCGCATCTTGCGCATAGCCGTAGGCAAGAGCGGGATCTCCGGCAACGTACAGGCCTCTCCAGATTTCCTCAAGATCCTGCTGGCGGTTATGGATGCCGCCAAACACGATACTCTGTGCGCCCTCCAGCGATGTGCCGTGATAACCCGCAAAAACGTATCCCTGCACCTGCAGGCGCAGGTGAGCAGCCTGCAGGCGGTTCAGGTTCCAGTTTTGCGTGCCTTGTACGGTGAAGCTTGGCAGCTCTCCGTCATTCAGAAAGTGCGCTCCGGTGGGATTTTCACGCTGGACCAGCACGCCGCTGCTTGCGCCGGAGCCGCACGGGCGCGCGTCAGCCGGACAGGTGACGGCCAGCACATCGGCCTGTTGTGCGGCGGCGGCACTGGCGCCAGGATTGGCTGCCTGGTAGTTCCTGAAGATGTCGGCTGCCTGGGCGATGCTTTGACGTGCCAGTTCCGGTTGCTCAATGACGGCCGTTCTCAGGGCATCCAGAGGCACCGGATCAGGCGCTGCAACTGCTTGCCCGTGAACCAGGTTATGAATCACCTGACGGAATTGGTCGAACGGCAAGCGGGTGGCGATGTAAAGGGCTACGAAATTGGCCGCGGGATTGCCACACGAAGACCATTCTTCCCATCCTCTCGGCTTGCGTCTGCGTGCCAAGGACTCAAGAGGTATGCCGCATACCCGGTGACTGGTTAGCGCTTCCAGAGCGTTGCCCTTGGCAAAATGGATGCGTTGGCTAATAACTGGCTTGCTTGCCGGTGGGGCGTATTTGTCGACAGGCCGGCCTGCCAGGGTTTGATAAATTGCGCCTTCCCAGGTTTCGCCCAGACTGCAGCGGTTCTGGCTGACGTAGTTGTAAATGGCATCCAAAGGGTCGAGCAGGCAGAGCAGCTTGCCGCTGTGCCACTCGCTCCAGCGTTTGTGACGGTCATGGTTCACGGGAGCGGCGACGTAACTGACGCCTGCACGTCGTATCCCAAGCAGGCCTTGGCCCTGAGTGACATTCTCCTGGGTGACAGAGAAGGTGGCGAGTGCGGGCCAGCGCGCGAGTGTCTTGTCGTCTACCTCCACACTGTAAAGAGGCGAGATGGAGAGAATATTATTCTGGCCGTCGAGGTTCTTGAAGAAGACCTTGATGCTGGTGGGAGCGTCATCGCCAACGGGCACCAGCCAGTTAAGCGACCAATGTTTCGCGCCTTGGCGAGCATACTGGAAATTCCTGGGCTTGCCGTCAGAGCCAAGCAGGCTCAGTCTCAGGCTTTCTTGCTCGACAAAGACGGTGGCGAAATCGTCAAGGCGCAAGGCCAGAACCTGGCCGTTGCCGACATAGTCTTTCATCACCATGGAGTAATGCAGTACGCCTTCCTTGCCGGGAGAATCCGGCACAGCCTGCGTGGCCAAAGGGGTCTGATAGATTTTATGGGGGGCGGCGTAAACCAGGCAGTAGCTGCTGCAATCGTCCCAAAGCCTGAAGTTTCCCTCTATCGTATTCGCCCTGGTGCTGCCGGTTCCGAGCAGGAAAAGCCATCCGAACAGATAGATCCAGCGTTGCGACATGAATTTGGACATGGAATTACCTCACATAGTGAAAACGTTGTTAAAGCAAGCGGCTCGGGAAGGGAGGGCAGGATCGCGGCTACTGCATCTTCATTTTCAGACCCCCGCCAGGGGTGGTGACGATCACTCTGCCGGGCAGCTCAGGGGTCCGGCTTGAGCGGCCTTCGCGATAGGTCTCCCCCGTCATCGGCATCGATGGAGCGGGCGCCAACTGTTGTGGCTGTCCGTTTGCATATCGCTGCCGGCGCAGTGATTCGCCCAGTTCTGAAGCGGGTAAATGACGATCGTTGAAAGGAGGCAGGGTATTCAGGCTATGCACATGGTCCGGATATTCAACCGGATTTGGCTGGCGCGTCGATGTTGTTTCGGGCGATGACAATGCGCAAAAGGCTGAGTGCTTGTGGGAAGCCGGTACAGAGGAGCCGAATGATTCGCTGCCATTCTTTTTTTTATAAATCCCGCCGTTGAATTTCACGCCGTCAGGATTGAATCCCATTCTGAAACCGACGCTATTCTCGCTATAGTCCTTTACGCTGATGCAGTCGTCGTTCTCTTCCTGAAGAAAATTCCTGGCGGGCTTCGGCGCAATTCTTGCAGTTCGCGACGAAAACAGTTTCTTGCGTTCCGTGGGCGATAAGGCATCGAGAGCGCGTCTTGCCTTGGAATAGCTCAAGGCATCGAAAGCACGCTTCACTTTCATTTGGTCTTCAGCTTCAGAAGATTCTGAATTTGTTTCGATAGCCGATGCCGGCGCAACGAGTAATCCGGCCACAACAATGGACGTTGTGCGAAAAAAATAAGGCAAGCGTTTTCTCATGGGAATCCCCTGTAAAAAAAGAAACGATAGATTGCGGGGAAGGGCGCGCGTTGCGCGGATCCGTGCCGCAAAGTGAAGTCCTTGCTGGCGGCGCGGCTGGCAAAAAAAATGATTTTGGATGAACGTCGAAGATGAGCGTCTGGCGAGATGCTCACTGTGCATGTGGCACATTATCTAACACCGACATTGACAGATAGCGGCGTAGCGCGTTGATGCGGCGGACACCTGCAGCGCCGGCAAGAAGCGGGTAAGTCAGTGAAGTTGAATTGTCGCCATCTTATCGCAAACGATTATCATTATCAATAGTAGTGTCGATAAATTCGATTGAAAGCGTGGCGTCGCTAATTGTTTGCGCCGACAAGTTACGCGTATTTGGACTAGAGCGGGCTGAGTTGCCGCTGGCAGCAAGAGATGCAAGCGCACCTTGCAATAAGGGGGGGGCGAAAAAAAACCGCAGCGTCGACATGCTGCGGTTCTGCTTGCCGATATCGGGAATTACACGATCTTATTGGTCGACAGATCCCAGCCGCCGGAAGTATTGCCGCCGGAGCCGCCGCCGATTTTTTGCTGGGTGTACTTCCATTTGACCTTGGAGTACTTCAGGCTGACTGTTTCGCTCAGTACATCGCCTTCTGTGACGGATGGCGTGACATCGGAGATCAGCAGGTTCGACAGTTCGATTTCGAAATACTTGATGCGGTCGCCCTTGCCGTCGGCGCGCAGGAATTCGAACTTGGCGCTGTCGATGGTCTTGCCGGACGAGCAGTTCTGCAGCAGCAAAGGCGTAGCCAGGTCGGCGATCTTGGTGAGCACGATGTCCTTGTGCTCGCAGCGCTCGGCTGTGTGGCCGCCGCCGGTCGATGCAGTAGCCGACTTAGGCTGCAGCACTTCCCATTGCACCGATTTGCATTCGATCCAGTCCTTGTGGGCGCTGTCTGTCGATTCGCCTTTGATGCCGTTAATTTGCAGGTATACGTCGATTGCCATGGTAATGCTCCCTTATTGAGGTTGAGACTTGAGTGATGCTGGCCGTGCCGCTGCCAGACGAGTTAAAACAGAATGTTCTGTCTGATGAGGATCAGAAACAGGACAAAATTCCAGTCACCAAAAATGACTGCCGGGACTTTTCGAAAGCGGCGCCAGATTAAGTGTTTAATTCACGTTTGCAATATTGACTTTATATCAGTTTGGCATGTTCAATTGCAAACGATTGTATCGTTTGGGCAATTAATTAGTTTCTATAGTGCAACTATCGCATCAATTTCAGCGAATGTCCAATAAATCCCGCCAGCTTGCGCTGTTCATTTGGCAATTTTTCCACAAATTTACAGGATAGATGTTTTTATTGCAAATAATTGGCCGGCATGACAAGAAATGCCTGATAAACGCTTTTGAAGCGGTCGTGCTTGCTCGGTCAGAAACTTCCAAGCCATGCCAGAACGGCGCCGGCAAAGGCGACGCCAAGGCCAATGGCGGCAACCGGCGCATTGATTCTGTCAGCTTGCATTACATAGCCGCTTTGACCAGAAACAGAACAATGAAAAGGACCGCGATACCGGTGGCGAGGAGGTAGATCTGGGTGTCATTCATAGCTTGCCAATTGGCTGGTCGCTTATCCAGCCGGCTGTCTTTCTTAAAAAAATGACGCAGGGTATGCAGCGCCAGCCGATATAGATCAGAAATTGAAAAGGCACAGGCACGAAGAGCCGTTGCCGCCGGATAGCAAGGTAGTGACCTGGCCGCCCGGCGTCACCTTGCGCAGCAGGTTGTTGCCGGTGTCGGCAATATACATGTTGTTGGCGGCGTCGCTGGCGATACCCTTGGGCAGGCTGAAGCGGGCTTTGTTGCCGCTGCCGTCCGTCGCGCCGGCGTTGCCGGCCGCACCCGCGAGGGTGCTGACGACGCCGGAAGCGGAGACGCTGCGTATCAGCTGGTTGCCGCTGTCCGCTACGCGTATATTGCCCGAGCTATCCACCACGATGCCGTTCGGCTGGCTGAAGCTGGCGCGCTGGCCGCTGCCGTCGCTGCTGCCGCTGTTGCCGGCGGTACCGGCCGGCGTGCTGACGACGCCGGCCTGGGTCAATTTACGGATCGTGTTGTTGCCGGTATCGGCGACATACAGATTCGCCGCGCTGTCGATGGCGATGCCTTGAGGTAAATTGAACTGAGCATTGCTGCCGGCGCCATCCTGGCTGCCGGCGTTGCCGGCGGCGCCCGCCAGCGTCGTGACCAGCCCCGCCGGGCTGACCTTGCGCACGGTATCGTTGCCGGTGTCGGCGACATACAGGTTGCCGGCCGGGTCCAGCACGACGCCCCAAGGCTGGTTGAAGCGGGCATTTCCCGCAAGGCCGTCAGCCTGGCCGCTTTGTCCGGCGCTGCCCGCCAAGGTCGAGACGATGCCGGCCGCGCTCACTTTGCGGATGGTGTTGTTCCGGGTGTCTGCCACATACAGGTTTCCCGCGCCATCAACCGCGATGCCGCCGGGCTGGTTGAGCAACGCGCTCAAAGCGGCGCCATCCGTACTGCCGGCATTGCCGGCGCTTCCGGCGACGGTGGTGGCGACGCCGGCGGCAGTGATTTTGCGGATGGTGTTATTGCCGGTGTCGCTGACGAACAGGTTGCCGCCGGCGTCGGCTGCAATCCCGGTGGGCTGGTTAAAGCGCACATTATTGCCGCTGCCGTCGCTGCTGCCGGCGCTGGTGTTGCTGCTGCCGGCGTTGTCGCAGGAGGTCGTCTGATTGTTCTTGCAGCAACCGGCCAGCATCAGGCCAAGCAGGCAGAAGGAAAGTCCGGCGGGCAGTTTTTGTAGTCGCATTTAGATTTGCATTGGTTAAGCCCAGGCGAAACAGGCGAGCGGGATTCGGATTCAAGATAAAGCAAATTTAACATGATTTAGCAGCCGTATATCTTGCGTCCGTTAATCCATTGATAGCGGCCGCCGCGCGGCCCGGTGTGGCAGGTGGCGCCGGCGTCCGCGCTGGTGGCCGATCCGTGGCGGAAACGCCAAGGGGCAAGCGGATGCGGGTCCGACCATAATCCTGTCCTTGCGTTGCGGGCAGCGGTCTCCAGCATCTTCAGATAGCTGCCGCTTGCGCTGCGCGCAGCAGCCCAGGCCATGCCACGCTCCACCTGCGCTCGGCTGGCGTCAATGCCGTCGCAGCGCAGCGTCACCACGGTACGGCCGAACTGATCGATCGCTTTGGCTGAGTATTGCACGTCTTTGCCCCAGCATAGCTGGTACAGTGATTGCCTGGCCTGAAGGCCGAAGGCTTGTTTCATTTCCGGCGCATCGATGCCGGCCAGGCGCAGCTTGAGTTTTTTGCGGCCGGCCTGCAGCGTCAGGCTGTCGCCGTCGGCTATGTGGACAATCTTGTGCGCGTGCACGGCCAGCGGTGCGAGCAAAAGGAAAGCGGCAAAGATTTTTTTCATTTAACGCTGCTGAGGTGATCTCTATGGCGGCAGGCAATGCCGGCCTGGATTACTGTCATGTTCTAGTTTACAGAGGAATGGCAATGAAAAATATAAGAGGTATCGTATTCGATCTCTACGGCACGCTTTACGATGTGCATTCGGTCGCGGCGCCGTGCGACAGCTACCATCCCGGCCGAGGCCGCGAGATGAGCGCCGTGTGGCGGCAAAAGCAGCTTGAATACACCTGGCTGCGTAGCCTGATGGGGGCGTATGTCGATTTCGAACAGGTCACGCATGACGCCTTGGTGTTTGCGTCGCGCCACTTGAAACTGCCTTTGGACCAGGCGGCCTGTTCCGCGCTGTGCGAGGAATATCTCAGGATCCAGCCCTTTCCCGAGGTGCCGGCCGCGCTCGCCAGGCTGCAGGCGATGGCGATACCGCTCGCGATTCTCTCCAACGGCTCGGTCAATTCGATCCGCAGCGTGGTCGCGGCGTCGCAGCTGGAACATCGCTTCGCCCATCTGATCAGCGCCGACAACGCCCGGATCTTCAAGCCGCATGACAGTGTTTACCAGTTGGCTGAACAGCAGATGCAGCGCCACCGCTCCGAGCTCTTGTTTGTTTCTTCGAACGCCTGGGATGCATCGGGAGCGCGCCATTTCGGCTATCCCGTGTGCTGGATCAATCGGGCCGGCAATACCTTTGACGAGTTGGGTCAGTCTCCTGATCACGTCGCGCAAGGACTGGATCAACTGGCGGACTTGGTCGCAACCTAGGGTCAGATACCCGACCAAGCCATCACATCCTTCCATATCGATGGCAGGCCAGCAGCTGGCGCCGGCATCGAGTCTGCATGCGCTCCAGTTTTCCTCTTCTGAAAATCGGATTGTTACCTGGGGCCTGTCGGCGACAATGTCGTCAGAATGCTCTGCGCGCTACGCCGCTAGTGCCGGTAGGAAACGGGGCGCACGGCAATTCGCTTGCCGTGAATTGTCAGAGCAATGTCAAATTTCATCTTGTTCGCGTATCGCTCACAGAATCTGTGTGAGGATTACTTTCGGTAACGCGACTGACTCTTTTCCGCCCACGTTAGCTGATACAGGAGCACGGCTCGCGGTGTTCCTGGAACTCTCCTGTCATGCTGATTGACGAGCAATCCTGTCGGGTACAAAAACCTGATCTTCCCTGTTCGCGCCAACTCAAGGAGCGGCCTGCGCTTGCCCGCTGTAAAGGCCGGCGCGGCAACTTCGGTCGGCGCGTATGAAGGGCAGGTTTCGGGGGGGCGAGTTTGTATTTTCAAGTTTGATAACCATGCATTTTTACGATCACTGCCAACCTGGATCAACCATGCCGAAATTCCTTACCGAATTTCTGGAGAAGAAATGGAAAAACCAAAAACCCATGTTTTTACGACAGAGAACCTGCCTGAACGCCTTAAGCTTGAATACTGGAGCAAGGAGCTTGGCCGTCGCCTGCACACGGTGGAAGTGAGCTGCCAGCAGCACGCGGCATTTCACGGCGGCGTCGAGTCGACGTCCATGGGGCCGATTGCCGTGACGCGCTATTTCGGGCCGGCGGTCACCATCGCGCGGACTGAAACTTTACTGCGGAACGTGCCGTCGCTGCGTTTCCATCTGGTGCTGACGCAGGACGGGCGCCACGTGTTCAGCCAGCTTGGCCGCACTATCGACATTGCCAGCGGCGACATGGTGCTGATCGATTCGCACTTGCTGTCTTCCAGCGTGAAAGAACAAGTGACTGACGCGCGGGTGATTTCCTTCTCCGAAGCATTCGCCAATCGCTGGATTCCGCAGGTCGAGCATTGCGCCGCCCATGTACTGAATGGGAGCGGCGGCTGGGGTGCGGTGTTGTCCGCTTATCTTCGCAACCTCAATGCCGAGATCTTGCAAGCGCCGGTAAGTCTTTATGAACAGGCATTGATCGCCGACCATATCGCTTCGCTCATGCGGTTCGCTTTCAAGGAGGCGGGTCTGCCAAAAAAGGAAAGCGGCCAGGCGCGCAATTTGCGGCAGCCCGGCGAACTGCACCGCAGCATGGTGTTGTGGCTAAGGGAGAACTACCGCGATGCAAGCGTGACTGCGCAAACTATAGCTGACGCGTTCCGGATGTCGGTGCGCAATGTTCATCATGTTTTCCTGAATGCCGGCGACGACATCAGTTTCCATTCCATGTTGCGCGATATCCGCCTGGATGCCGCGATTCATCTGTTGGCGGCAAAAGATGTAGAACCCATGTCTTTGGCTGAGATTGGCTGGCGCTGCGGTTTTGCCGAACAGTCGCATTTTTGCCGGGTGTTTCGCCAGCAGAAAAAAATGTCCCCTGGCGCGTATGTAGAGATGCTCAAGGCAGAGAGGCGGGCAGGGACACCCTAGCTTTCAATCGAATCCATCACGGGTGTGAAAAATGATTCTTAGAGATGATCAATGGGAAAAACTGGAGCCGCTGCTGCTTGGCAGAGAGGGGGATCCAGGCATGCAGGGGCGCGACAACAGGCTGTTCATCGAAGCGGTATTCTGGTATGTCAGCGCGCGCCGGTGGCGTAATCTGCCGCCTGAATTCGGCAAATGGAACACAGCGTACATGCGCTTTCGGCGCTGGAATCTGAGTGGCATCTGGCATCGCTTGAAGGAAGAAGTGAAGGACGATCCTGAACTGTTGGCGCAGTTCGAAAAGATCGTCGCCCACGCCGATAATATCCAGCGGCGCGCAGTGCAAAAAGCGAACAAAAAGAGCGTGCGGAAAGCTCACAGCTGGCCCATGCTGAAAAGCGGCAACGAAGGAAACCCGTATGGCAGTGAAATTGAAGCGGGTTCAGACTGGCTGCGGCTGATAATGGGATCCATGCGGCAAAGAGTCAACAGCAAATGAGGAGAGGCGCATGCATGGCGGAGTCGAACTCGGGGTGTTGCCGTGAAACGCAAGCTGACGTGGCAACTCGCCGATGACTGGTAACGAAACGAGAACAAGGCCTCGATGTCCTGTCAGGTCAGGGCTGAGATTTTGTGAGGATGTTGCTTTAAGGGAAATGAGCGGCAATAATAGGCACTCTCTTTTGCCGTGGAAAAAAACCATGAGCCTGGATCGCAAGCCGACTGAGGATGCATCGATACTGCTGTTTGACGAAAAAAGGGCCTGGGCGGCATGGTTGAAGAAGAACCACGGCAAGTCGCCCGGCGTATGGCTGAGGTTCGCCAAGAAGAATGCTGAATGCAGCTCCATATCCCATCCGGAAGCGCTGGAACTGGCCCTATGCTACGGCTGGATCGACGGCCAGAAGAAGAGCGACGACGCACAATACTGGCTGCAACGATTTACACCTCGTTCGGTGCGCAGCATCTGGTCCAAGATCAACCGGGACAAGGCGCTGGCGCTGATCGCCTCTGGCCAGATGCAGCCGGCGGGATTGCAGGAAGTGGACAGGGCAAAAAGCGATGGCCGCTGGGAGGCCGCCTACGATTCGGCGCGCACCTCGGCGATCCCCGATGATCTACAGGAGGCGCTAGCCGCCAATCCCGCGGCGCAGGCATTTTTTGCCACGCTCGATGCCCAGAACCGCTATGCCGTCCTGTTCCGGATCCAGACCGCGAAGAAGGCCGAAACCCGCGCCAAGCGGATCGCGGTCTTCACCCAGATGCTGAGCGAACGCAAGAAACTGCATCCCTGACAGCGCTGCCGCGCTTCAGCTCACGATCACCGAGCCAGTCATGGTTTCGTGGCCGGAGCCGCAGAATACATCGCAGTGAAAGGCAAATTCACCGCTCTTGTCCGGCGTGAAGCGCAGGCGCGAGGCGGCACCGGGAAGAATGTCGGTGCGGATCGCAAAGTCCGGCAGGTTGAAGCCCATGACGGCGTCCAGCGAGGTGAACTCCAGTGTCACCGGCACATTTTTTTTCAGACGGATCACGCTCGGCGTGTAGTCGAATTTCTTGGCGACGATCTTGATGACCCGTTCCGGCGTTTGCGCCAGCGCCAGCCGGGTGATTGCAGCCAGGCTGCCGGCAGCCACGCCTGCCAGCAGCAGGCGGCGTTTGTAGAGGAGATCCATGATTAGCCTTTCAGTACTGGCAGTTCAGTCAGTTTGTAGTCCGTCGGCCGGGCGCTCTCTGCCGCCACCTGGCGGTAGCCGAGGCCGCGATAGGGGTTAGCCTCGTCCCAGGGCAGCGGCGTGCGCTTGGGTTGCGAACCAGGCGCCGGCAGCGGGAAAATCAGCGACTTCGCCGCATGATGGGCGATATGGCCGGTCATGTGGTGATGCTCCTGATGGATATGGCCGTAGAACACCGTCACGTTGGCGTGCGCCTGCAGCAGCTCGACGGCCTTGGCGCCGTCGCGGGTGGCCCAGTCCCATTGCGGATAGAGATCGAACAAGGGGCGGTGCGTGAAGACCACGATGCGGGCTTGTGGCGGCAACTGCTGCAGTTCGTCGGACAGCCACGCCAGCTGCGTCTCGCCGATGGCGCCGGTAGGGTCGGAGACATTGTCGATGACGATGAAGTTGACGCCTTTATGGGCGAAGCTGTAGTGGGTCTTGCCGAAAAACTCCTGATAGGCTTCACCGTGATCCAGCGAGGCATCGTGCTCGCCAGGCATGAAGTGAACATTCTTTACCTTGAGTCCCGCAGCAATCTCTTTAAATTCGCGCAGGCGCTTGCGGCGTTCCTGCGGATCGTCGGTGGTATGCGTCAGGTCGCCGGTGAAGACGATGAAGTCCGGGATCTGTTCCAGACTGTTGACTGCCGTCACCGCCTTTTGCAAGGTGCCGCGGGCATCCGGATTGGGCGCTCCCGCAAAGCCCCAGTGGGTATCGGACAGCTGGATGAAAAAGAAGTCTTCGTTCGCTCCCCCGGGCAGGGCGGCGGCGCTGGACCAGCCGCTCAGGCCGGAGACATAGATGGCGCCGCCTAATCCCGCCAGCCGCAGAAAGCTGCGGCGATTGATGGCGTGGGCGCCGGCATGGGCTTGTTTCATGATCCCTCCGTGATTATCGCGATCACTTGATCGACAAAATCCTATACCGGTGTACCCTGTTATTTATTCCCGTTTTTTTTGTTTTAATCGTCTTTTCGGGAATATATTCTGCATATCGGCGGTCTAGTGTTGCATGAACCATGGAAACGCGTGAATGAGCGATTCGATAAAAAAGAAACGATTCCAAGCTGTCGTGCTGCCGCACCTGAACTCGGCGTTCAACCTGGCGTGCTGGCTGACGCGCAACCACCAAGATGCGGAGGATGTAGTGCAAGAGGCTTATTTGCGGGCCTACAGGTTTTTCGATGGCTTTCACGGCGAAGACGGTCGCGCCTGGCTGCTGACGATCGTGCGCAATACCTTTTACAACTGGTATCAGGAGCGCCAGAAACTCCGCCAGGAGACCTCGTTCGACGAGGAACTGCATCAAGCCGAGGCCGGCGACTGCATCGGCCAGATGGCAGCCGACAACAATCCGGAGGCGCTGCTGATGAGCAAGGACAGCGAACGGCAGCTGCAACAGGCGCTGCAAGCCTTGCCGCTGGAATTCCGAGAGGTGATGGTGATGCGCGAACTGGAAGAACTGTCTTACAAGCAAATCGCCGGCATTGTCGGTATACCGATCGGCACCGTCATGTCGCGTCTTGGACGCGGCCGTAAATTGCTGGCGACGATTCTGGCGCCGGACACTGCACCGCAGGAGCTATGATGGACCATCAGGAAGTCCTGGAACTGTTGCCCGCCTATGCCGACCAGGAACTCGGCATCGTCGAGACGCTTGAGATCCAGCGTCATCTGGACGGTTGTGCCGATTGCCAGCGCGAGTACGCGGCACAGCGCATCATCAGTGCGCGCTTCAAGAAGGGTGTCGCTTATTTCGAGGCGCCGGCGCATCTGACGCAACGCATCATCGATGCTTTGCCGAAGGATGCCGCCAGCGCCAGTTTCTCGCATTTCAACTGGGGCATCAGCTGGCGCCATGCAGGCGCGGCGTTGGCGACGATGCTGGCGCTGGCCTGGAGCGTCGGCCTCTATCTCAATCTGCCGTCGGACCAGGACAAGCTCACTGACGAAGTGGTCGCCAGCCATGTGCGCTCGCTGCAGGTCGATCATCTGTCGGACGTGGTCTCGACCGACCAGCACACGGTCAAGCCCTGGTTCAACGGCAAGCTGAATTTTTCGCCGCCGGTGGTCGACCTGGCGTCGCAGGGCTTTCCGCTGATCGGTGGCCGCCTTGACTATCTCGGCGGCCGGCCGGTGGCGGCGCTGATCTACCGGCATGCACAGCATCCGATCAATCTGTATATCTGGCCTACAGCTGACCGGGATGTGGCGCCGCAGTTGCAAAACAAACAAGGCTATCATCTGGTGCGCTGGACCTGGGACGGCATGAATTACTGGACAGTGTCGGACCTGGCGGCCAAAGACCTGGAGCAGTTCGCGGGCATGGTGCGCTCCATGGTGAGGCAGTAAAAGGGGGAGAGGGGAAATTTATTTCCCCTTGGAACAAGTGTTCATCTTGCAACAATGTACAATGCTGGCGCTGTCTTCTCGGCAAGATGTTCTCTTTTCTCTCACCCTTCAGGAAATATTGATGAAAAAATTGTTGTTGATCGGCCTGTTAAGCTACGGCACAGCGGCTTTTGCCAGCTCCACCTTGCTGGAAGTGCCAGTCACCTATCACCCGGACGCCGGCGTGGTGGAAAAAGTCAAGCAAGAGTGCCAGATTGAAAACATGTTGCAGCACCGGGTCGGTCCGGTGCTGGCCAAGCTGAACAAGGGCGGCGACGGCACTATTGCCACTGGCGCAGATAGCGCCGGCGCTACCTTGCTGCGCTTGCAGATCACCCATGTGCTGGGTGTCGGCGGCGGCGCTTTCAGCGGTCCGAAAGCCATCACCGTTAACGCTGACCTGCTGGATTCTAGCGGCAAGGTGCTGCGCCATACCAAGATCAACCGCTGGTCGATGGGCGGCATGTTCGGCGCCTTCAAAGGCACTTGCACCATTCTTGACCGTAGCGCAGCCGCCATCGGCAAGGACCTGAGCCGCTGGGTGCACGATCCCTCCTATCAGATAGTGAACGAAGCCGAGCCGAAAGAGGCGGAAGCTGCGGCTGTCGCCGCGCCTGAAGTGACGCCGGAAAAAACGCAGTAACCGCTTGCTAGTGCTGCTGCAGCGCCGCAAGTCGTAAACAAAAAGCCCCGATCACGTCGGTAATGCTGTTCAGTTAGGGCAGAACGATATGGCGTAGGGTGGGCACTCCGTGCCCACGCAGTATCATGGATATTCGTGCCCCGGCTACGCGCCCCGGCCCGTCCGCGTGGGCACGGAGTGCCCACCCTACGAGTTCCGCAAATAAAAATGCCGCTCAGTCTTAACTGAACGGCATTACGATCACGTCGGGGCTTTTTCTTTTGCCGCGCATTTGCCGCGCATTTTTGCGGGGTAGCGGGGCGCTCATTAGCATTTCTTGATGGGGATCTACAATTCCATAACATTTGGCTGTTTGACAGATGCCGTTTCGTCGACGACAGTGAATAAGTCTGGAGCGGCAGTTGCGCGCGGTACCTTGTCTGCCAGCCCAAAAGACATCGCCGCGCAGATACAAACGACTGCCACTATTGACAGTTCATCAGGGAACTTCAAAAGCGTAATATCAATCTGACCAAATGGGCCGCCTATACCGGCGGTACTGACTTTGGCGCTCTTGCCGAGTGTGGTGCGGCAAGACAAGTGTCGTTACCTTTTCTTGCAATAAGGGGAAAACGGATACTTTCAGCGATGCTAGGATGGCACTTCCTTTCAAATAAAATCTAAGGAGATTGCAATGGTTAGGCTTAATGAAGCGACCGTCATTTTTAAAGGACTGGCTTACGAGTTCGACAGTACTGCCGAAGCGGCGGAGTTCAAGAAAAGCCTGGAAGCCGGTGGCGACCCCAAGCGTTATGCGGATACCTTCAAGTGTATCGACATCTATGCGACGCCCGCCAAGCGCGAGGTGGAAGAAGCTTGAGGTAATGGTTTAAAGATGGTGTTGCGGCGGTAGGCATCAAACGCGTTTGAAATTTTCTCTTGTCAAGACCTTATGTTATTTGCAGCACAGCGTGAACATGGCAATTACAGGTACTCGCTGAAAATAAATGCCCTTGCCGACGGCAGCTTTTCAGTAGTAATTGTGATGGTAGCGATATCGGGCCCGGACAGGGCAATCGAACTGGTCTTCAAGCCCCCGATCGCGGCGGCCAGCGAGACCGAAGCACAACATCTCGGCAGTGAATGGGCAAAGATCTGGATTGACTCGCAATCCTAGCCCCGCCGGCGGCATGCGCCTGCCGGCCACCTACATTCCAGCAAGCTGGTATACATCGCGCAGGCATGCATCATGCGCTGACGCGGTTTCATGCTACGATTTCCATCGCTGCAACGCGCTCTGCACGACGCCGCCGGCGGCCCTATCGCACCTTCAACTGGAGAAACCATGCAGCTCATCGGTATGCTTGATTCACCTTACGTCCGTCGCGTCTCGATTTCCCTGCAATTGCTTGGCATCCCCTTCGAGCATCAATCGATTTCTGTATTCAGCACTTTTGAACAGTTCCGCCAGATCAATCCGGTAGTCAAGGCGCCTTCGCTGGTGTGCGACGATGGCGCAGTGCTGATGGATTCCACGCTGATCCTGGAATACGCCGAAGCACTGGTGGCGCCGGGCAAAAGCCTGATGCCGGCGGAGATCGGCGAGCGACTGCATGCCTTGCGGCTTATTGGCCTGGGCCTGGCGGCATGCGAGAAGAGTATGCAGATCGTCTACGAGCGCAACTTGCGGCCGCCGGAAAAACAGCATGAGCCGTGGGTGGCGCGGGTCCAGGGCCAGCTGTTCGCGGCGTACCAGGCGCTGGAGCTTGAATTGCGCAAAAAGCCGCTGGAAGTGACGAGCCGGACCATGAACCAGGCTGGGCTGACGACCGCCGTTGCCTGGAATTTCACGCAGATGATGTTGCCGGAAATCGTCATCGCCTCGGATTATCCGGCGCTGCAAGCGTTTTCGGAAAAAGCGGAGAATCTGGCTGAATTCATCGCCGCGCCGCCGCTATAGCTGCCGATTGCCATCGGTGCAGGCAGCTGTTTTCGGATGAGGAAACGGCTGCGCCTTATTGCTGATGCTTGGTGCCGCGCATGCCGCCGGTATCGTCGCACCAGCTAGGGCGCGCATCAGGATCGTCGCATTTCAGATGCGGGTAGGCGCAGCCGGCCAGCAGTGAAATGAGTACAAGTACGCCTAGTGCAGTTTTCATGAAACCCGCCTGTCGGTCTGGTTTTAATTCATCAAGCGGCACTGCCGCAGCTCACACTTGTACAGCTGTTGCTGGCCATCCTGGCAACTGACCTGGTAGGTCTCGACCGCGCTGGTCTTGGCGATCAGTGTGGCATTTGCGGCCGGTGCGCACGAGTTGCGGCGCGCCATGCGTTCCACCACGTCGGATAATTCGCCGCGTTTCGGCGCTGCGCTTGCTTGCGGCATGTCGACGATCTGTTCCGACGGGCTCAGCGATTCCGACAGCGATACCGGCGCTGGCGCCTGGGCTGCGCTGCGCGGCGGTGGCGTGTAGCTGCGCACATTGGGCTGCATCATGCTGCAGCCGGCGAGGAGGATAGTGGCGAGAAATAGAAATGGACCTGTCAATGGACTTTTCATGCGTCTCCCGATAAAAATGCAGCGAGTTGAATTTAAGCTATCGAGGTTAAATGTATCATCTTTTGGTCCTGGCTCTAAGTGTAGCCTGCGTTGACAGAAATGGAAACCTGGCGCCGATCGAGCAGCATTGATAGCAAGCGCCGGGCTGAACGGTTGTCATCAGGCTCGCACACTGCGCGATTGCGCCGGATTCCTGATGTAGCGCCACACCAGCAGTGCGGCGCCGCCATAAGCCAGGCTGATGGCGCCGAAGGCGAGCGGCAGGCGGCTATCCCAGCCGGAGGCGGCATGCAGGATGCTGCCGACAATGGCGACGCCGACCAGGGCGCCGATCTGGCGGTTGGCGTTCAAGGCTGCCGCTGCGCTGTTGGCATAGCTGCGTCCGGCGACCTGCATCACGGTGGTGGTCATCGCCGGAATCGCAATGCCGACGCCCCAGTTGGCGACGGCCACCGCCAGCGCCAGCAGCAGATACGGGGTATCCGGCTTCATGCCGGCCAGCAGCGCAGTCAGCGCGGTCGCCAGCAACAGGCCGCCCAGCATCGGTAGGCGTGCGCCCCAACGCGCTGTAATACGTCCCGACAGCAGGTTACCGATGGAAAATACCGCCATCACCGGTAGCAGCTGCAAACCGGTATGCAAGGCATCGCTGCCGCGCGCCTGCTGTAAAAACAGGCTCAGCAGGAACAGCTGGCCAAAGGCGCTGAAATTGATCAGGAAGCCTATCGCATTGGCAGCCGCGAAGCGCGGCGTGTCAAACAGGGCGCGCGGCAGCAGCGGTTCGGCGCCGCGCCGTTCGCGCCGCACCAGCAGCGCCAGCGCAGTCGCAAACAGCGCCGCACTGGTCAAAATCGGCGCCGAGGTCCAGCCGTACACAGGCCCTTCAATCAAGGTAAAGCACAGGCTGGCCAGGCCACCGATGCCAAGCACGTGGCTGAATACAGGCAGCGCGCGCCAGTGCCTGGGCACCGCAGGGATCACGCTCTGCGCCAGCAGCAGGCCGAGCAGGCCGACCGGCAGGTTGATCAGAAACACGCTGCGCCAGCCGTAGCGGTCGACCAGCACGCCGCCCACCAAGGGGCCCATGGCCGCCGCCACGGCAACAATCGCCGACCAGGTGCCGAGCATGCGAGCGCGTACGCGGTCGTCCTGGTACGCGTGCGTCAGCAAGCTCAGCGAACTTGGCATGAACAAGGCCGAGCCCACGCCTTGCAGCATGCGGGCGGCAATCAGGGCGTTGCCGTCGGGTGCGGCGCCGCATAGCGCCGAGCCCAGCATGAAGAGCGCCAGTCCGCCCAGGTAGACAGTCTTGGCGCCATAGCGGTCAGCCAGCGCGCCGCCGACCAGCAGCAAGGCGGCAAAGGTCAGGGTATAGCCGTCGACCACCCATACCAGGCCGCTGAGCGGTACCCGCAGGCTATGCGAAATGTCGGCCAGCGCGACATTGACGGCGGTGACGTCCAGCATCGCCATGACGAAGCCGATGGCCAGCGTGACCAGCGGCAGCAGACCGCTGGGCGCCGTGCCGGCGAGATTGACGGGGGTAGGGCATTGAGCGGCCATGGTCTGTTTCTCCTGTGTTGCCGGCATGTCTATTAATAGCCCTGTATGGTAGTCCCCTCTGCTGATGTAATAAATCCGTATAATTTCATTTGTCTGATGCAAAAATGCATCACTAAAACAGCGGCGAGGATTTATGGATTGGGACAACGCCAGGATTTTCCTCGGCATCTATCGTGTCGGCACGCTGCGCGGCGCTGCCGCCTTGCTGCACCTCGACCAGGCTACGGTCGGCCGCCGTCTGGCGGCGCTGGAGCAATCGCTCGGCGCGCGCCTGTTCCTGCGTACCCCCACCGGCTATGTGCCGACTCCGGCCGGCGAGCTGGCCTTTGCCGCGGCCGAGCGCATGGAGCAGGCCGCCGACCAGTTGCAGCGGCAGATGCAAGGCATTGACGACCGTCTGTCCGGCACAGTGCGTCTGGCCGCCACCGATACCATGGGCAAGCATTTCCTGATGATCGCCATGCAGCGTTTGCACGTCTTGCATCCGGATATCCGGGTAGTGCTGAGCACCTCTACCCAGCTTTCCAATTTGACCCGGCGTGAAGCCGACCTGGCGGTACGCACCTTGCGCCCGAGCAGTCCGGATCTGATATCGCGCCACCTGACGCGGCGCCAAGTCGGCTTGTATGCCTCCAAAAGCTATCTGAAACTGCGCGGCCAGCCACAGCCGGATAGCGCCTTGCAGGGACACGACGTGGTGATCTACCAGCGCAGCATCTCACCTTCTCAGAGCGAAGCCTTGTGCGGCGAACCCTGCGGCAATGCGCGCGTGGCGATGGAAGTGAATTCCGGTCTGATGATGATCGAAGCGGTGCGTGCCGGGCTCGGCATCGGCGAGCTGCCGACCCATATGGCCGACGGCGATCCTCTGCTGGCGCGCATCTGGCCGCAGCGCGCCGAAGCCTACGATATCTGGCTGGTGCTGCATGGTGACCTGAACCGCACGGCGCGGGTGCGCGCCGTGGCCGATGCCATCGTCGAAGTGTATGGCGACATGTAAGCAGAGCGCACAGCTTGCCTTCAGAATTTCAAGGCCTTGAGATAGCCGGTCAGCTCCAGATAGCCGCGCCCGGCGCGTTTGCCGTCCCGGTTCACCGTGACCGCGCCTTCCCAATAGACTGATCCCGTCGACAGCCGCGAATCGAGCTCCTGATCGTCCTGCAACGGCAGCAGCGACCATGCGATTGCGCCGGTGTGCAAGACGGCTTGCACCGGATAGCTGGCATCGGTGCGCGGCGAACGCCAGCTGCGTTGCGGCACGAAGCTGACCTGCTCCGGTCCGTACTGGGTGACCTGGCCGTGCGCATCGCGCAAGACCGCATGCGCCCATACCTTGTCGCCGCTGCGATTGCGGATCTGGAACCCCATCAGAGCGGAGCCATCGTCCAGGTTGGCGCCTAGCCAGTCCCAGCCGACGGCGTCGGCCGCCAGCACGCTGGTCGACCATTCGTGATCCAGCCAGGCGCTGCCGCTGACAGCCTGGGCCTGGCCGGCGCGGCTCACTTTGCCGCTTACTTGCAACTGCGGTTCGCTGTAGTAGTAGCTGGCTTGCGTTGCCTGCGGCCCTTTGCGCGAATAGCCGCCGTCGCCTTGCAGCAAGGGCGGCTGGGTCGGCGCTAGGCTGAGCTCCAGCGTGAAGTCGCGGGCGGCGACGCTGACCAGGTAGCGGCCGTCGGCCTGGCGCAGCAGGCGCCAGTCATCCAGGGCGACGTCGGTGTTGCCCTCTTTGGCATACGCCAGGCCGAAGCCGGCGCGGGCGCTTTTCTGATCGTGCAGCAGTTTGCCGAGGCTCGGATCGGACAGCGCTGCGTGGGCGATGATCAATTGGCTGGGTGCAAAGGCGCTGGGGTTGGCGCGGTCATGTTCGGTGGCGGAGCGGAAGAACGTGATCTGGAAGCCGAGCGGCTTACCGTCAGGCAGAGCCAGCCAGCCGGTGGCATACCACCACTCGGTGCGGAAATCGGGATGGGCGCCGGTGTCTTGCGGCAGCGCCAACGTCTTTTCCGGGGTGACCTGGACAAACTCGGGTGCTGCGGCGAATGACGGCGGCGCCCATGCCAGTATGGCGCATAGAAAGCAGCCGGCCAGCCATGTGAATATTCTCTGCAACATCACCAATCCTCCCGCACCGCTTGCAAGACATCGATAGACACCGCGCGCAAGCCCGCCAGCAAAGCCGTGGCGCCGGCGGAAACCAGCAACAGCAACGCCACGATGGCGAGGCCGAACCAGGGCATATGCAAATCCATGGTCCAGTGAAACGATTGCGGATTGACGATGAACACCAGGATCAGACTGATCACCCAGCCCAGTAGGAAGCCCACCGCCATTCCCAGCGCCGTCAGCAAGCCGCCTTCCAGCGCCAGCATGGACAGGATCTGGCGCCGGGTGACGCCGACATGGCGCAGCATGCCGAATTCCCTGGCGCGCGCCAGGGTCTGGGCCGAGAAAGTAGCGGCGACGCCGAACAGGCCGATCACGATGGCGACGATTTCCAGCAGATAGGTGATGGCGAAGCTGCGGTCGAAAATTTTCAGGGTGAGGGCGCGGATTTCTCCCGGCTGGGAAAACTCCAGCGCCGCGCCGAACGGCAGCTTGCGCAGCGCCGCGATCACGGTCTCCGGATCGACGCCGCGCTGCAGGCTGAGGGCGGCGTCGGTGACTTCGCTATCGCCGCTGAGGCGCTGGTAATCCGCCAGGCGCAACTGGATCGCGCCCGATTGCCGCGCATAGTCGCGCCAGGTGCCGGCCACCACCACCGGAAAACTGCGGCCGGCCAGCGGCAGCATGAGGCGTTGGCCCAGGCGGTAGTGATAGATATCGACCATGGCTTCCGATACCCATATCGGCAGCTCGCTGGCGGCAATAGCCGCGGCCACGGCAGACGCCGGCAACAGCGGGCCGATCAGCGGCAGGGTGCGGCCGGGATCGGCAGCGTCGATGTTGCGGGCGATAAGTATCACCGGCGGCCGCGCCGGCTCTAGCGTCAGCGGCGAGCTACGCAGGAAATCCGCGTGCGCGACCCCGGGCGCCGCCGCCAGCTGGCGCTGCTCGGCAGGGCGCATGGCGCCGGTTTCGCCGTTGCTGGCGGAGCGTACATACAGGTCGGCTGACAATAGCTGCTGCATCCAGTCATCGACCGAGACGCGGAAGCTAGCCACCATGATGGCCATCGCCACGATCAGGCTAAAGCTGGACAGCACGCCGCCCAGCGCTATCGAAGCCTGCCCCGGGACGTTGGCCAGGCGCGCCAGCACCAGCGTCTGGACGATGCCGATGCGGCGACCCAGGCTGAATCTCTGCAGCGCGGAAAACGCCAGAGCGGCGAGCCGTGGCATCAGCGTGATGCCGCCGATCAGCAGCAGGGCCACGGCCAGATAGCCAAACACTGGCAAGCCGAACAGCGGCGGCAAGCGGGTCAGCAGGGCGCCCAGCAGCAGGCAGGCGAGCGCCGGCCAGGGCGTCGCCAGCCGCGCCAGCGCGCTTTCCTCGCTGCCGGATTTGAGCGCTGCCGCGGGTTTGGCCCTGGCTGCTTCCATCGCTGGCGCCAGGCTACCGAGCAGGGCAATGCCGCTGCCCAGGGCAAAGAAAACCAGCGCGGCCGGCAGGTCGAAGCGGACGCTGGCCTGCACGCCGCGGAAATAGCCGCCGCCGAGGTCGCCGCCGAGGAAATGCAGGGCCGCCGCGGCCAGGGCGTATCCCAGCGCCAGTCCCAGCAACGCCCCCAGGCAGCCGAGCAGGGCGCCTTCCAGCAGCACCTGGCGCAGCAGCTGGGCCCGGCGCAAGCCCATTACGCGCAGCAGGGCAAATTGCGGGCGGCGCCGGATGACCGACAGCGCCTGCGTCGAGAACACCAGGAAGGCGCCGGTAAACAGCGCCACCAGCGCCAGCACGTTCAGGTTGATGCGATAGGCGCGCGACATATTATTGTTGCGGCTGTCCTGATCCTGGCTGGCCGTCACTTGCACGCTGGCCGGTAGTTGGCTGCTGAGTTGCTCTCTGAATGCGGCGCGGTTGACGCCGGGCTGCAGCTTGAGATCGATGTGCGACAGTTTGCCGATGCGGCCGAAGCGCCATTGCGCGGCGCCGATATCCATCACGGCCACGCGCTGTCCGGCGCGCGCACTGGCCAGGCCGCCGGCCACCCGCAGATGGACCAGGCCGGTGCCGTTGCGCAGCGCCAGCTGCTCTCCCGGCCGCACCTGCAACCATTCCTGCGCTGCCGCCGACAGGAAAATGGCATCGTCGGAAAGCGTATCGAAGGGCCGTTCCGGGGCCGGCACGCCAACCAGGTCGGGTGCAATGTGCGCAGCGCGAAAGACGTCGATGCCGAGTACTTTCAGGGCGCTCTGCTGACCTGGCACGGTGACATTGAGTTCCAGCACCGGACTGGCGGCAGCCACTCCTGGCCGTTGCGCCAGCTGTGGATAGAGCGCTTCGTCGAACCAGGCCTGGACGCCGCGCACCTGCAGGTCGGACTGGCCGGACAGGCTGCGGGTGGCGGCGGAAAATTCGTTGAAGGCAGCATCGTTGATCAGGTCGACCGCGTAGCCGAGGGCGACGCCGAGCGCGATGGCGGCAATCGCCACCAGCGCCCGCACCGGATGCGCACGCCATTCACCCAGCAGCAGCCAGCGCGACAGCGTGCGCAGCGGCTTGCCGCCTTCGATCGGGACTGCGGCAGGGGCGTCCGCGCTCATTGCAGCAGCGGCAGCGTGGCGTTTTCCGGCAGTGGGCGCAAGCCGTCGGCGCTCATGATCAGGATGCGGTCGGCGCTGGCAGCCGCGGCAGCGGAATGGGTGACCATGATGGCGGAGGCGCCGTTGGCCTTGATTTCCTGGCGCAGCAGAGCCAGCACTTCATGGGCAGTGTCCGGATCGAGGTTGCCGGTCGGTTCGTCGGCCAGGATCAGCTTGGGGCGGTGCGCCAGGGCGCGCGCAATGGCGACGCGCTGCAGTTCGCCGCCCGACAGCTGGCGCGGAAAATCGTTGCCGCGGCCGTCCAGGCCGACTGCCGCCAGCAACTCCAGCGCGCGCTCCTGCGGCGCTTGATTCAGCAGCAAAGGCAGGGCGACGTTCTGCTGCAAGGTCAGGTGCGGCAGTATATGGAAGGCCTGGAAGATGAAGCCGAGCTTTTGCCGGCGCAGGAGGGTGGCGGCGTCGTCGCCCAGGTGCGAGATGTTGACGCCGTCGATCAGTATCGCGCCGCCGTTGGCGTTGTCGAGGCCGGCGATCAGGTTCAGCAAGGTCGACTTGCCGACCCCCGAGTCGCCCATGATGGCGACGTATTCGCCGGCCGCCAGGGTAAAGTCGAGATGCGCCAGCACCACCCGGCCATGGCCGTAGGTCTTGCGCAAGCCGCGGCATTCCAGTGCCGGAATGCTGGTGTCGGCTGGTGCGGTTGGTTCGGTGCTGCTTTGCATGGAAGGTTGGGCGTTGAATTGAGTGATTAAGTAAGTTTGTGGTCGACAGTGTAGAGGATTTTTCTCCTACAGTTGCTTGTGCGCGCAGATAGCGCAAATAGCGGCGCCATCTCTTGTTTTTGCAAAAAGCGCATGACGGCAGGAATTTTGGCACAATACGCGCCACTACCAAGCATCCATTGCCTTGAACAAGAAGCTATCGCGCCATGAATCCGGAACATCTACAACTGCTGGTGACCCGCCAGATGCCGTTTGGGAAATACAAAGGGCGCCTGATCGCCGATCTGCCGGGCGATTACCTGGCCTGGTTTGCCCGTGAAGGCTTTCCCGCCGGCGAGCTGGGCGGTCTGCTGGCGCTGATGTATGAACTGGATCACAATGCATTGGCGCACCTGCTGGAACCCTTGCGCCAGCGATAAGGTAAAGAAAAGTGCTGGTTGCAGCTCTTCAACGATAAAATAAGACGCATGGCTAATCCACTCAAACCGTCCGACCTCAAGCAATCCGCAATCAACATCAAGACGCGCTTCGTCGCGATTTCCTGGCGCGACCTGGCGATCAGCTTCGGTCCGATTGCCTTGCTGGCCATCTTCGCGATCTGGCTGGCGATCAAGTTCATCCACCCGGCGCCGCCGAGCACCATCACCATCAGCACGGGTTCCGAAAACAGTAGTTTCTGGAAGATCGCGGAGAAATACCGGACGATCCTGGCGCGCAACGGCATCAAGCTGAAGATCGTCAGCTCGGAGGGTTCGCTGGATAACCTGAAGAAGCTGAGCGATCCGCATTCCGGCATCGACGTCGGCTTTGTCCAGGGCGGGGTGGCCGGCGACATGCCGATCGACGGCCTGGTGTCGCTGGGCAGCATTTCCTATGTGCCGGTGTCGGTGTTCTACCGCGGCCATGAGCGGCTGGACCGCTTGTCCGAGCTGCGCGGCAGGCGGGTGGCGATCGGCGTTCCCGGCAGCGGCTCGCGGGTGTTGGCGCTGACGCTGTTGAAAGCCAACGAGATCGAACTCGGCGGCAGCACCGAGTTGCTGGACATGGGCGGCGATGAAGCGGCGCAGGCCCTGACCGACGGCAAGATCGACGCCGCTTTCCTGATGGGCGATTCAGCCTCGCCGCCGACCATGA